>CAYVVQ010000182.1:0-5526 GCA_964454455.1 uncultured Desulfobacterales bacterium
TGGTGCGAGAGGGGGGACTCGAACCCCCACGGCTTTTGGCCACAGGATCCTAAATCCAGCGCGTCTACCGGTTCCGCCACTCTCGCACGTCTGCTTCGCCCGGGCGCCCCAGCAAGCGGGGCAGGGACGCGGCCTATAGTGGCCGCATCCGGTTCCCGAGCCGGCTTCCGCCGCCGCTCCTTCGCGGGTCGCTGAAAATCCTATCCGCAATGCCGGCACCCCCGCAAGCCCTTTTCCTTGCAACCCGAAAAACCATGACAGGCTTTCCACCTTGGTGAGGGTGGACGGTCTTTACCATTGGCCCTGCATCCGGCTGCTGGATGACCCCGGTCCGCTTCTCCCCAACCGTCCCCTGATCCAGCCGGTGGCGGAGGTTGCGAAAATTGTGTCCCACCGGCCTGCCATCTGCTACCTTAGGCAGTATGATCGAGGCTCGGGTTTCGAGCAACCCGTCTGAACCATTGACGGGTTCGCAAAAACCCGCTCACCCGCCGCTGGAAACGTCATAACCTGTTGATATTTCCAGGGCAGATCTCAAGGTTACGGGCTTCTTGCGACGCCATCAACCATTCGGATCACCCCGGCACGCCTCGGCCTGCCGGCACGAGAAACGAACGGGAGTTTCGCGCCATGGACATTGCCAACCTGTTTTCCAAAGAACAGTCCTGCCGCCTCCTGGTCAACCTGGAGGGCAAGCTGGCGGAGAAGTACCGCTGGTACCGTGAGTTCCTGGTCCACAATCACGAAGCGCTCCAGGTCATCTCGGAGCTTGAGCGACTCCAGCAGGGCGTGGAGCCGTTCACATTATCCGGAGTGAAGCAGCGCTGCGATCACCTCATCGGGGGGGCCTGCGCGGGTCTCGTCGAGGCCCTCCAAAGGCTATCCGGAGGCCGATACGGGGAGCTCTCCGAGGTTTGCTCGGATCTTCAAGAACGGATGGACCTTCTTTTTGACGAAAGGCCCACGTATCCCACCGAGGACCTGGTCCTGTCCCTCGAGGACCTGAGGCCCGACATGGTGGTCATGGCAGGGTCCAAGGCGACCAACCTCGCCACGGCCGGGAACGTCCTGGGGCTTCCCATCCCCCACGGTTTCGTGGTCACGGCCAATGCCTTCTGGTCCTTCATGGAGCAGAACGAGCTCCTCGGTCCCGTGGACGAGATGCTGGCCGCCGTGGATTCCTCGGACCCGGCCGAGCTGGAGCAGAAGGCGGGGGACGTGCAGAGGTCCATTCAGGACGCCCCGGTCCCATCGGCGGTGGCGCAGGCCATACTCCGGGCCTACGAGGCCTTGGAGGGCGGGGCCGGCAGGGGGATTCCTCTCGCCGTGCGCAGCACGGCGGTGGGGGAGGACACGGAAGCCTCCTTTGCCGGCCAGTACACCACCGTGCTGAACGTGGGAAAGGAGGCGCTGCTGGATGCTTACAAAACGGTCCTGGCCAGCAAGTACTCGCCTCGGGCGATTCGTTACCGGGTGCGTTGCGGTCTGGACGACAGGTCCACACCCATGTGCGTGGCCGGCATCGCCATGATCGACGCCCAGGCGAGCGGCGTCTGCTACTCCAGGGACCCGTCCAACCCCGCCTCCTCCGATGTGACCGTGAGCGCCATCTGGGGACTGGGGGAGCACCTGGTGAGCGGCGAGGCGGCACCGGACACCTTTTCCGTGGACCGGCAGACCCTTCGCATCACGCAAGAGGAGATCAACCCCAAACCACAGCGGCTCGTCCTGCTGGAGGGCGGTGGAACGCATCTGGAGGAGACGGAGGAGACCGCCAGCACGCTTCCGGCCGTCGACGAGGAGACGGTGCGCACCATCGCACAGTACAGCCTGAAGCTGGAGGAGCACTTCGGCTCGCCGCAGGACGTGGAGTGGTGCGTGGACCGTTCCGGACGGCTCTTCCTCCTGCAGTCGCGCCCCTTGGGGCTCTCCCAGTCACGGCAGGAGGGGGCGTCCCGGGCGGAGGTCGACCCCGCAAGTCACCCGGTGCTGCTCTCGGAAGGGAAAGCCGCCTCCAGGGGGACGGCTTCCGGTCGGGTGGTCCCGGCCGTCTCCCTTCGGGACGGCGAGGGCCTCGAGGAGGGCATCCTGGTGGCCAAAACCGCCTCCCCCGACTACGCGAAGCTGGCGGGTTCGGTCAAGGGCATCATCGCGGACCTGGGGAGCGTGGCCAGCCACCTGGCCTCGGTGGCGCGGGAGTTCGGGATACCCATGATCGTGAACGCGGGACGTGCCACGGCCGTTCTGGAGCCCGGAAGAACGATCACCATGGTGGCCGACACGGCCACGGTGTATGACGGCCGGGTGGCCGAGCTGGAGGAGTCCAGCTCGCTTCCCGGCGAAAAGGTCCTTCAGAGCCCCGTCCACCGCAAGATGCGGGATATCCTGGACCTGATCTCCCCCCTGAACCTCACGGATCCGGAGGCGGCCACGTTCACCCCGGAGCACTGCAGGACGATCCACGACGTCATTCGCTTCAGCCACGAAAAGGTGGTCAAGGAGATGTTCGGCCTGGCCGGGCAGAGGGCGGACGGGGTGCAGTCGGTCAAGATGAAGGCGGGTATTCCCCTGGCCCTGTACTTCATCGACCTGGGGGGAGGGCTCGAGGAGAACCTGACGACCTGTGACGAGATCGGGCCGGACGAGATCGCGTCCCGTCCCATGAAGGCGCTCTGGCGCGGCCTTTCGCATCCCGGGATCAGCTGGGCCGGCACGGTGGGCGCGGACAGCCGGAATCTCATGGCCCTCATGACCTCCGGTCCCCCGCCGCAGATGGCCAGCTATGCCGTCCTGTCCGACGAGTACGTCAACCTCAGCATCAAGTTCGGGTACCACTACGCCACCCTCGACATCCTCTGGACCGAGGAGCCCGAGGGCAACTACATCTCGCTTCAGTTCGGGGGAGGGGCGGGGTCCTTCCACGGCCGTGCACTGCGCATCCGCTTCTTGAGCGAGGTGCTCGAACAGCTGGGCTTCGTGCTGCAGATATCCGGAGACGTGGTCGACGCCACGGTGAAGGGCTACGACGACCCCGCCATGGAGGAGACCCTGGATCAGCTGGGCCGGCTCCTGGCCTCCAGCCGGCTGCTGGATCTGGGCATCCCGAGCCGGGAAGTCGTCGACGAGATGAAGGCCTCCTTCTTCTCCGGGGACTACAACTTCCTGCAGCAGGCCGACCAGCCCCTGCCCGATTTCTACACGCCCACGGGAGACTGGGCCCGGGTCGAGGAGGACGGTCACGTTCGATGCCTCCAGGACGGATCGCCCTCGGGCGAGGGCTTTTCCTGCTCCCTCAAGAACTTCATGGGCAAAATGGTGGGATCCCGCTACCAGGAGTTCCTCGACAGCATTCACGCCTATCACTACTTTCCCATCGCCATTCTCAAGGACAGCCACGTGGGCGATGCCTGGGTTCAGACCCGTCTCACCCCCGAGGCCGGCTGCCTGGACAACACCGGCGGGCTTCTGTTCGGACTGAAGGCCATGAGCACCTTCTTCATGCTGGGCCTGGACGCCCTCGAGGGGAGCGTCTCTCTCTTCGAGTTCAAAGAGGGAAAGCGCCTGCGCCACGCATCCGCCGAGGAAGACGTGCGGCCCGGGGAGAGCTATCTCCTCGCCGTTCGGGTTTCAGGGACCCGGATCGAAGGGCTCCTCAACGGAAAATCAGTGCTCCAATTCGACGCGGAAAGCCCCGTGGAGGGCTACGTCGGGCTCTGGACCAAGGCGGACTCCAAGATCTACTTCGATGAGCTGTCTCTCCAGGAGGGTGAACGAAAGCGGGCTGCGGCGTTCGCAAAAACCGCTCACGCGCCGCTGGGGCCGATATAACCTGTTGAAACCCCAGGGGCAGATCTCGAGGATTCGGAGAAATCCCCTTGTTCCACGGCGAGCTCGACGGCTTTGTCCGCGTGAATGGCCGTGGTGTCCAGGAGTCTCACCGGGGTGTCGGTTTGTTGAACCAGCATCCCGATTTCCGTACAACCCAGGATGACGGCTTCAGCCCCTTGGGCTGCCATGACATCGATGATACGCAAATACTCTTTCTTCGAGTCAGGATGAAATTTCCCCAAGCAAAGCTCCTGATAAATGATCCTGTGTACGGTTCGGCGGTCGGCCTCGTTTGGGATCAAAACCCGAATTCCATGATCCCTGGTCAGCCTTCCTTTGTAAAAGTCCTGTTCCATGGTAAAAGCTGTTCCAAGCAAGCCAACGGATTTGAACCCTTCATGGGTAAGTATTTCTGCTGTTGCGTCTGCAATATGAATGAGAGGAATATGAATTGCTGATTCAACTTCAGAAGCAACCTTGTGCATGGTGTTTGTGCAGATAAGCAAAAAGTCCGCGCCGGCAGCCTGAATGCTCAGCGAAGCATCTGACAGTATTTCCGCCATTCCCTTCCAGTCACCTGTATGCTGCAGCTTTTCAATGGGTTCGAAATCCACGCTGTACATGGCGATCTTCGCCGAGTGCAGGCCACCAAGCTTCTTTTTGATACCTTCATTGATTGCCCGATAGTAACCCAGCGTGCTTTCCCAGCTCATACCCCCCAACAGGCCAATGGTTTTCATTGCTCCTCACGCGCATGCATTGAGACACAAGGATGATGATGAGCAGAACCGAAATAATGACACAATAGGCTCAATAAAACGGAACGTTCATCAATGAATTGAATTTCCAAACTGCTGCGGTAATAGGCGTCTGCTCATTCATTTTGTTCGGAGTTCCTAAGGGATTCTAATGCCTCAGCATCTGCCAAATCCTTGGTTCTTCCGGTTGCCCTTTTGTTGCGAATCAGATCCTCGATCGACGGAATATGTACTTCGATTCCCTCAATGTTCACAGGCAGAGACCGTCCATACGCATCCTCAAAATGAAGCCCGGATGCGGCAGTGATGATGTCGATACGCCTTGGAGCAACACCGATCTGAAAGATGGTCCCATCCATTTGAAGGTCTTCCTTGGTAAGATTGTGCAGAGGGGCGCCGAAACGGTGCAATGCCCTCAGAACGGCATCAGCGTTCTTGGGCGAAGGCATGACCCAAATATCGATATCCATGGTGGCCCGGGGATAACCGTGAGCAGCCATAGCATAGGCGCCGACGAGGAGGAATCTAACCTTCTCGTCGGACAAGGCTTGTAACATGTCTCTGTAGTCTTCGTTCAGCATCGTGCTTTTTGCTCAAGGATGCGATTTCTCGAGTCAACGGCCAGACGAGACCAATTCGGTCTGATGGAGTGCCGGGGACGAAATCCTCATTCCGCCGGTCCGACATTCGATATATGGCTGTGTACTTCCTGTTCATTTTTCCAGGATACCACTTTTACCCTGCGATATCAATATTATAGTTACTCCGAACGTTCAAGATCAGCGGCGCGCCTATTTTTGACGGGTTCGCAAAAAACCCGCTCACCCGCATCCGTTTTCTCTTCGCATCTACAAATAACGCTTCCAAATAACCGGCTCGTCCAGTTCATTTGGCTTGTTGAACACTCGTTATCCTTTTTTGGACAAGATCTGCTAAAAAG
>CAYVVQ010000183.1:0-5444 GCA_964454455.1 uncultured Desulfobacterales bacterium
TGACCCCATTTGTGACCCATTCGTGGCGAGCTCCTGCCGGACGGCCAGGGCGAGCTTCCGAAGGGTGTAGGGCTTCTTGATGTAGGCACCCGCCCCGGCCTCCTGGACCCTCCGGACGTCCTCGGTCTCGGTGAAGCCGCTGGCGATGATCGCCTTCTGACGGGGGCGGAGGGCCTTGATCCGCTCCCAGGTCTCCCGGCCGCCCATGCCCGGGTCCATGATCATGTCCAGGACGACCAGGTCCACCTCCTGCTCCCGGAGGAAGGCCAGGGCCTCCTCCCCGCCAGCCGCCTCGAAGGCCTCGTAACCGAGGGCCGATAACATCCGGGTGGCGATCTCCCTCTGGTCCTTCTCGTCGTCCACCACCAGGATCCGCTCTCCCCGGCCGCGGAGAGTTTCGAGATCGGCTTCAATCTCCTTCTCCCGTTTCCGGTCGCGGCTGATGGGGAAGTAGAGGTCAAAGGTCGTGCCGGTCTCGCCGGTCCGGACGTCGATGTAGCCGTCGTGGTCCTGGAGGATGTTCCAGACCACGGCCAGGCCCAGGCCGGTGCCGCTCCGGCCCATGACCTTCCGGGTGTAGAAGGGCTCGAAGATCCGCTCCAGGTCCTTCTCGGGCACGCCGGGGCCGGTGTCGGAGACGGAAAGCACCCCGTACTCCCCGGGCCGCACCCGGTCGTAGCCCCGGATGGCCCGGTCCACGTAGCGGTTGGATGTGGCCAGGCCCACGCTTCCCTCTCCGGCCACCGCTTCGAAGGCGTTGCTGACCAGGTTCATGAGGGCCTTTCGCACGTGGATCGGCGAGGCCTGCACCGGCAGGAGGTTGTCGGAGAGGTCGAACTGGATCGCCGCGGCGGGGTGGTGCTTGAGCAGCGCGTGGTGCTCGGGGGACTGGATGTACTCGCGGACGGCATGGTTGAGGTCCAGGGGCTCCTTGCCCACGGCCACCCCGCGGGCCACGGTGAGGAGGTCCGAGACCACGGCCGAGGCGCGCCCCCCGGCCTCCTGTATGGTCTCCAGGCCCTTGCGGACCTTCTCCGGCAGGTCGGGCTCCATGAGCAGGAGCTCCGGGTAGTTGACGACGCCCGAGAGGATGTTGTTCAGGTCGTGGGCCACCCCGCCGGCCATGAGGCCCATGGCCTCCATCTTCTGCGCCCGCTGGAGCTGGACCTCCAGCCTGCGGGTTTCGGCCTCGGCGTGCTTGCGGTCCGTGATGTCCCGGGCGATGCCCAGGATGGCCTGCTGCCCGTATATGTCCAGGGGGACGGTGGCCACCTCCACCCAGCGCCGCTCCCCGTCCGGGCGCTGGAGCAGCAGCTCGTCCGGGCCCGTGGGGCAACCCTCGATGGCCTTTTGCAGGCACCCCAGGGCGTCGGCGTGATACTCGGCGGGCAGAAGGCCGGTGTTGAGGAGGGTCTTGCCGATGACCTCATCCCGCCGGTCGCCGATCAGGGCCTCGGCCGCGCGGTTCCCGTCCAGGAACCGTCCCTCCGTGTCGTTGATGTAACAGGCGTCAGGAGCGTACTCGAACAGGGTGCGGAAGCGCTGCTCGCTCTCCCTGAGGGCCTCCTCGGCCCGCTGCCGCTCGGCGATCTCCCGCTCCAGCCGGTGGTTGGACCGGGCGAGCTCGTCGGACCGGTGCTTCAGGGCCCGGAGCGAGGCCACCAGGTCGCCCTGGAGCCGCCCGGGGATCAGGACGCCCGCTCCGGCCAGGAGGACGAACACGCCGGCCGCGGTGATCCAGGAGATGGGCTGGGTGGTTATCTGCTGGAGATCGATCTCCACCGCGGCCATGCCGGTGCACAGGGCGAAGCCCGCGACCAGGATCGAGGCCAGCCCCGCAGCCAGGGTGGAGGCGCCGGCCGTCTGGCCCAGGAGAAGGGTCATGAGCACGCAGACGATCAGGAGCACGTGGATGCCCGCGCCGCCGAACCCGTGGCTGAACAGGTTGTAGACCGCCCAGGCGAAGAAGGCCCCGACCAAGATGGAGGTCTTCAGGGGGAAGGGGATCTTTTTCTGGAAGACGGCCGTGGCCAGGACCGGGACGTAGAGCCCCGGGTAGAGCCAGACGGCGAACGTCTGGTCCAAATGGTGGGCCTCGCGGACGGCGAGGACCATGGCCGGGAGGCCGACGGCGGCGGCGATGGAGAGGAGCCTGCTCAGGTAGTGCTCCCGGACCGTCTGGATTTCAGGCGTTTGGGTCATGGGTGTCGAGACCTGGAACGGGGTGTCCCCCGCCGGTCGAGCGCAGGGGAAGCCCTACAGGCAAACGCCGACCCCTGGCTGAAGGAAACCTTCAGGCGCAAAGGGGCAGGAGAAACCCTTTTGTGTTGTGCGTAAATCAGTAGTTTTTCGTTACTATCGGCAAGAATGGAGGAGACCATGAGAGAATTGAAAGGTCAAGGGAAGTGGGGGTGCTCCAGGTCGGGACGGGGCCGCCGGATCTTGCCGAAGGCCGCAGCGGGTGGTAGAAAGGGGAGGGTAGCCGGGGCGCGTCTCCCGGGGCGCATTCCGAGCGGGTTTCTCCCTCGATCCAGCGGGCGGGACGGTTCACCATGCAGGCAGATTCGGAGGACACGGCGATCGGGGCGCTCTCGCGGCACCAGAGGCGCAGAGAGGGCGGCATCCCCACCCTCTCCGTGCTGGTGGGACCGCCGGAGCTCGCCGTGGCGGCCTGGAAGGTCTGGGCGGGTTCCGCCGGCCGCCGGGCGTGCGTGGTCCGTTCGCGCGGCCCGGACGCGGCCGAGCGGGTCGCGGTCGCTTGGATGTCCCAGCCGTGGATCCTGGACCGGCTGCTCGATCACGCGGCCCACGGGCTGCAAGGACCGCCGGAGAGGCTTCGCGAACTCCTCCGTGGAGGTGCCTGCCGGGAGCGCTCCCTGCTCCGGGACCGGTTGATCGCCGCCTGCTCGAGCCGCGCGCTGGAATCCTTGTGTCGAAGGGTGCTTGCGGACGATCCGAGCGTGGCCCCGGTTGGCTCAAGGGGATCGGACGCCGCCGGCTGGCTCGAAGGCCTCTCCCTCATCGACGGAGACTGCGCCCCCGGCTTTCTGGTGGCGGCCGACGGAGGGACCGAGGACACGGCCCGGAGCCTGGCGGATCTGATCGAGCGGTGCCCGAGGCTGCCCGTGGGCTGGGCGCTTCCAGCCGCCGGTTACGCCGGTTTCATGGCGTTGGAGCCGTCCTCGCGGGTCCGGACGTTGTGCCGGGAAGGGGTCGTGGCGGTCCCGGACCGGTCGGGCCGGGCGCTCCCCGACGCGGTGGAGGTGGAGGCCCGGCGCGAGGAGGCTCGGGCGGCCCGGCAAAGGGTGCACGAGGGACCGGAGGCCGAGGAGGCGGCCCGGAGCGCGGCCGAGGCGTTTTTGCACGGCGTTTTGGAGAGCCTCCCCGAGACGGCGGGGTTGTTCGAGCTCAACGGACGGATCCCGGCCGACTGGGGTCCCCACGGAGAGGCCGAGGTGGACCTGCTCTGCAGGAGCGGGAAGCTGGCCGTGGAGATTGACGGTTACTTCCATTTCTGCGAACCTGACGGGTACCGCAGAGACCGGCAAAAGGATGTGGTCCTCCAGAAGCAGGGGTTCCTGGTGCTGCGGTTCCTCGCGGACGACGTCGTGGCCGGTCTGGAGACGATTCTCGACACCATCCTGGCGTCCCTGCAGTGGCGGCAGGATACAGGGAGAGGGGCTTGACATGACGGATCGAGAGCATCCGATCCCCCTGTCCTCGCTCGTCCTCGCGCGGCTGCTGTCGCGGGGGCGAAAGGGGGAGACCCCCGGCGGCGTCCGCGCCGGCCTGCAGCCGCTCGCCGGCAGGGGCCGGGGAAGGGCGGAGCTCCTGGCGGACGTCAAAGAGGAGCTGGGGCGGCTGGAGGAGAGCGGGCTGGTCGAAGGAACCTCGTCCCGGGGGACGGCCTGCGCCCTCACGCCGGCCGGCCGGGAGAAGGCGTGCGCCCTGCTGGGCCTGGACCGGGTCCCGAGCCGGATCACCTGGGCCACCGTCCGGGACACCCACCTGCTGGCCCGGGCCCTGGGGATCGACCCGGCCTATTTGAAGAAGCGGGGCCTGGACGGGGCCAGGGCCGTGGTGCTCGCCCGGCTGCTGGAGCTGCCGTGGCGGCCCTCCTCCACCCTGACCTCGGTCCTGGACAGCTACCTGGCCCGGGCCTACGAGCTGGGCAGCCAGCCGCGTCACGCCTTGCGCCCGGCGATCGTGGCCCGGGCGGTCGAGACGGGGGAGGAAGAAGCGGAGGAGCTCGAGGAGCCGGCGTTCGATCTGGAGTCCTTCGCCCGGGAGGTCCTTTCCGCCGCGGCGGCGTGCCCCACGGGGTGGTTCGGCGACGACAGGGTGTTCATCTCCCATGTCCGGCAGGCCTACGCCGAACGACCCGGAAGCCGTGTCCGGGACGCGGACGCGTTCAAGCGGCGCCTGGTGGAGGCGCACCGCGCGGACCTGCTGACCCTCGTCCGGGCCGACCTGGTGGAGGCCATGGACCCCGGGGACGTGGCCGCGTCCGAGGCCCGGTACCTGAATGCGACGTTTCACTTCATTCGCTGCCGGAGGAACCCGTAGATGGGCGGAGAGGGGCAGGCCGTCCGGGACCCGCGGCTCCGGGCCTACTGCGACCCGAGCGGCCCGGAGGTCTTCCACGCCGTGGCGCACCGCCAGGACATCTGGCGGGAGGACCCCTTCGACGTGGAGCACATCCACGCCGAGGCCCGGGAGACCTTTCAGCGGCTGGTGAACCAGGCCCTCGCTTCCGACCGGGTGGCGGCGGGCCGCATCCTGCTGCTCAAGGGGGAGGCCGGCTCCGGCAAGACCCACCTCATGCGCGCCTTTCGAAGCCATCTGCACCGCCGGGCCGAGGGCTACTTCGGCTACATGCAGATGAGCACCATGACGGACAACTACGGGCGGTACATGCTCCGCAACCTCCTGGACTCTCTGGACAAGCCCTACTGGGAGGCCGCGGGGCCCGTGACCGGGCTGATGCGGCTCTCCAACGCCCTGGTGGAGGGCCCCCAGCTCGAGCGCCTGGCCGGGCGGTGCGGCAAGCGCGGACCGAAGCTCGTTCCCAATCTTCGGGAGGGGGGCCAAAACCGCGCCCGGTTGAACAAGCTCGTGCGGTTCCTCTCCGAGCACCTGGTCCGCGATCCCTCCCTGGCGTCCGTGGACATCGACGTGATCGCAGCCCTGCTCTACCTCCAGCCCGGCGACCCGGTGCTGAAGAACCTGGTCCTCAAGTACCTCAACGCGCAGGGCCTGTCGCCCGCCCAGCAGGAGCGGCTGGGCGGCATGGCCCTCAGGACGGCCGAAGAGGACCCCCTGGAGCTCCTGGAGCAGCTGTCCAACCTGATGTGGGCCACCTCGGGGAGCATCGTCGTGCTCTGCCTGGATCAGCTCGAGGACATCTACAACATGGAGCAGGCCCAGGATCGATTCCGCCGCGC
>CAYVVQ010000184.1:0-5339 GCA_964454455.1 uncultured Desulfobacterales bacterium
ACCATGCAGGTGATCCGATACGGGCTGGAGGCCGTGGCCGACGACATGGGGTACAACCTCATGCGCATGGGCCGGACCACCATCGTGAAGGAGATCATGGACATCAACTGCGCGGTTTTGGACGCTGACGGGGGGATCCTGGCCCAGGCCCATCTCTGCCCCCTCATGATGTTCAGCCTCCCCACCACCGCGGAGAACATGCTCGAGCGCGTGCCGTCGTTCGAGGAAGGGGACGTGATCATCTGCAACGATCCCTACCTGGGCGGACAGCACCTCCTGGACGTCCAGTTCTTCTCCCCGGTGTTCGTGGAAGGCGAGCTGGTGGCCTTCGTGGCCAACATCGCCCACCAGCTGGACATGGGCGGGGCCGTGCCCGGAGGCGTGGCCGGGGGGCTGACCGAGATCTACCAGGAGGGGCTCCGCATCCCCTTTGTCAAGCTCTACCGGGGCGGGCGGGAGGACCCCCAGATCTTCGATCTGATCTCCCGGAACATCCGCATCCCGGAGAAGACCATGGAGGACTTCCGCGCCCAGGCCGCCACCACCGTGGTGGGCGTCCAGCGGGTCCAGGCGCTGGTGCGCAAGTACGGGTTGAACGTCTTCCGCGACTGCACCCGCATGCTCCTGGACTACAGCGAGGACCGGGTCCGCCGCTTCCTGGGGGAGATCCCGGACGGCGACTACATCGGAAAGGATCAGCTGGACGACGACGGGCGCACGGACGATCCGGTGGACATCCAGGTGAACGTCCGCATCCGGGGGAACGAGATGGCGGTGGACTTCGACGGGAGCGCCTCCCAGACCGCGGGGAACGTGAACAGCCCCTGGGCCTGCACCCAGGGCGGGGTCTTCTACACCATGGTGGGCATCATCGATCCGGACATGCCTCTGAACTCCGGGAGCTTTCGACCCATCCGCGTCTCGAGCCGGGAAGGCCTGGTGACCAACCCCCGCCCCCCGGCGGGGGTCACGGCCCGGAGCCAGACCATGACCAAGATCGTGGAAGCCATGCTCAAGGCCATGAGCGAGGTGGTGCCGGATCGCGTGGTCGCCGGCAGCCACGGGCAGGCCTGCACCAACAGCTTCTCGGGCGTGGACCCCGAGACGAGGAAGCGGTTCAGCTACATCGAGATCCAGGGCGGGGGTGCGGGCGCTCGACCCACCAAGGACGGGCCGGACGGGCAGGACCTTCATCTGGGCCGGTTCATGAACACGCCCGTGGAGGCCGCCGAGCTGGAAAACCCGGTGATGATCGAGCGCTACGAGTTCATCCAGGACTCGGGCGGGGCGGGGAAGTTCCGCGGGGGCCTCTCGTTGAGGCGGGACATCCGGTTCCTGGCGGACGTCACCTGGGCCCGGTACTCGGATCGCCAGAAGTTCCGGCCCCAGGGCCTCTTCGGGGGGCTGGAAGGCAGCACGGGAGCCCTGGTCCTGAACCCCGGCACGCCCGATGAGACCCGGTGCCGCTCCAAGGGGGTGGACGAGATCAAGGCGGGGGATCTCTTGAGCATCCGGCTGCCCGGCAGCGGCGGGTACGGCCCGCCGTCGGAACGGGATCCCGTCCGCGTGGCCTGGGACGTGCGAAACGGCAAGGTGAGCGCCCGGTCGGCCAGAGAAGACTACCGGGTGGTGGTGCGGGAGGACGGGACCGTGGACAGGGAAAGCACGGAGGCCCTTCGAAGTTCCTGAGGGCCTGAATCAAAGAAGCCGGGGCGATGCTCTCCCCGGGGTCGCAGGAAAGGGGGTGAGGAAACGGCCGGGCCGGAGGATGGAAGAGGGGGCGTTCGACAGTGCGGACGCCGTCACAGTGAACATGCCTGAGTGACGAACCGAAAGAAGGAGGGACATCATGAAAAAACAGATTGCGTGGACCCTGGTGATCGGGGCGGCGGCCGCCCTGTTCCTGGGAGCAGCGACGACCCCCGCCATGGCGGGGCCCAAGGTCCTCAAGGCCGTGAGCTTTCTGCCCAAGGACCATCCGCTCTGCGCCATGATCCACACCTGGGTCGATCGGGTGAACGAGGAGTGCGGGGACGCCGTCAAGATCGACTGGGTGGGAGGTCCCGAGGTCATTCCCGGCTTCGACCAGGCCCAGGCGGTCCGCAACAACACGGTGCAGGTGATCTTCAACCCGGCGGCCTACTACGCGCCGCTCGCCCCGGAGGTGAACGCCTTCCAGCTGTCCAAGCTCTCCATGCAGGAGGAGCGGAAACCGGGCGGGTTCTACGACTTCATGGTGGAGCGCCACAAGAAGATCGGCATGATGTACATCGGGACCTGGCTCTACGATCCCTTCTACCTGCGCATCAACCACGAGATCGATTCCATCGACGATCTCAAGGGAGTGAAGATGCGGACCTCGGCCCTCTACGACCGCTTCATGAAGAAGATCGGGATCGTGCCGGTCACCGTCCCCTTCGGGGAGACCTTCACCGCCCTGGAGCGCGGCCTGGTGGACGGTTTCGGCTTCGCCACGCTGGGCCCGGCGGACTGGGGATGGCTGGAGAACTGCAAGTACATCATCGACATTCCCTTCTACACCCGGCAGAACACCCTCATCCTCATGAACCTGGGCGTCTGGAACGGCCTGGACCCCTTGATTCGGAAGCGGATCATGACCATCACCACGGCCTTCGAGCCGGAGATGGTCGCCTACTTCAAGACGAAGATCGCTGCGGAGTGGGAGCGATACGACAAGATGGGAATCCAGAAGATCCGCTTTCCGCCCGAGGAGGAGAAGGAGTACCTCGACGCCGCCTACAGCGCGGAGTGGGAGGATCTCGAGAAGAAGGTCCCCGACCTGGTGCCGGCGCTCAAGGAGCTGACGGGGAACATGTGACCGGGTGAGCCCGGGAACGGTGCGCTTCGGGTGTGTCCCCGGGCGCGCCTCTCCCGGGTCGAGCCCCACGTCCATCGAGGGTTCCATGAAGCGGATTCTGGCCGTACTGGACAAGATCATGGAGGGCATGACGTTTCTGGCCGGGCTGCTCCTGGTGTTCATCATGCTGGCCGTCTGCCTGGATGTCATCCTGCGCACGTTTTTCGAGATCCCCCAGATGTGGGTCACCGAGGTGACCGAGGTCCTGCTGCTCTACATCACATTCCTGACCTCGGCCTGGCTCCTGAGGGAGGAAGGCCACGTCCGGGTGGACATCCTCCTCAACCGGCTGGGACCGCGCACCATCGCCTTTCTGGGCGTCATCAGCTCCCTGATCGGTGTCGTGGTCTCGGTGGTGCTCGTGGTCTTCGGCGCCACGGTCACCTGGGACTACTACCAGCGGGGGGTGTACACGCCGTCCGTCATGGAGTTCCCGGTCCACCTCATCCTGCTCGTGATTCCCGTTGGGAGCCTGGCCCTGTTCTTCCAGTTCGTGCGAAGGGGCGTCAGGAACTTCGGGGGGTTTCTGATCGAGATCTCCAAGGCGGAAAAGAGGACCTGAAGGGGGAGGCGTCATGGAGTGGTACTGGATTCTCTGCCTGATCTTCTGCGCCCTGATGGGACTGTTCCTGATCGGCGTGCCCGTGGCCTTCGCCTTTCTGTTCATCAACATCGTCGGCGTCTACCTCCTCTGGGGCGGGGAGGCGGGGCTGAGCCAGCTCGTGCTGAGCGTCTACCGGTCCGTGTCGACCTTCTCCCTGCTCCCGGTGCCGCTGTTCATCCTCATGGGGGAGGTCATGTTCCGGGCGGGCATCGCCCCCAAGATGATGGACACCCTCGACACGTGGCTGGGAAGGATCCCGGGAAGGCTGAGCATGCTCGCAGTGGGGGGCGGGACCCTCTTCTCCACCCTGTCCGGCTCGGCCATGGCGGGCTGCGCCATGCTCGGCTCGGTGCTCGTCCCGGAGATGGAAAAGCGGGGGTACAAGAAGGAGATGAGCCTGGGTCCCATCATCGGGAGCGGGGGGCTCGCCATCATGATCCCCCCGAGCGCCCTCGGCGTGCTCCTCGCCTCCCTCAGCCGGATCTCGGTGGGCGGCATGCTCATGGCGATCATCCTTCCCGGCGTGATCATGGCGGTCCTCTACGGCGGCTACATCGTGCTCCGGGCCTGGCTTCAGCCGGAGCTGGCCCCGAGTTACGAGATCGAGCGCGTGCCGCTGCGACAGAAGCTGATCCTCACCTGCCGCTACGTGCTTCCCCTGGGCACCATCGTCTTCCTCGTGATCGGGCTTATGTTCATTGGCGTGGCCACCCCCACGGAGTCCGCGGCCCTGGGTGCCCTGGGGTGCTTCGTCCTGGTCTTCATCTACAGGGGCTGGAACTGGGAGGTGATCCGAGGGTCCGTCGCCGCCACGCTCCGCATCACGGTCATGATGTTCATGATCATGACCGGGGCCATGGCCTTCTCCCAGATCCTGGCGTTCAGCGGGGCCAGCTCCGGCCTCGTGAGCCTGGCGGGCGGCGTGGATCTTCCCCCGATCATGATCATGATCTTCATGCAGATCATCCTGATCTTCATGGGCGTCTTCATGGAGCCGCTGACCATCATGATGGTGACGCTGCCCATCTACATGCCCATCATCAAGACCCTGGGGTTCGACCCGCTCTGGTTCGGGACGATCATGCTGATCAACATGGAGATGGCGACCACCACGCCGCCTTTCGGCCTGGTCCTCTTCGTCATGAAAGGGGTCGCGCCCCCGGACACGACCATGGCCGACATCTACAGGGCGGGCTTCCCCTTCCTGGT
Source organism: uncultured Desulfobacterales bacterium (assembly GCA_964454455.1). Classification (GTDB taxonomy): domain Bacteria; phylum Desulfobacterota; class DSM-4660; order Desulfatiglandales; family HGW-15; genus JAIPEI01. Next base: position 4,692 of record CAYVVQ010000184.1, read on the forward strand.
CTGTGACGCCATCGCCATGGGGTTGATCATGGCCTTTCCGGCGCTCGCCCTGTACCTGCCGGGCCTGATGAGCTGAGCACCGGAGAGCAGGCAGGGGGCCTTCTCCCGGGCTCGACGTGCCGCGAAGAGCGAGGAGCCGGACGATGGAAGAGAACGCCATTCTGAGCAACCTGGCCTACGACGGGCAAGCGGGCGCGATACGCTACAAGGGGGTGAGGTATCTTCTGATCCGGCCCGAGACCCTGGCGGAGCTGCTCAAGGCCGTGGAGCCCGTGGCCGGGGAACAGGCCGGAGAGTCCCTCTACCGGGGCGGTTTCGTGGGGGGACGGCTCTCCACGACGACCTACCGGGAGATCCACGGCTTTTCGGATCGCGAGATCATCGATTTCATGATGCGCATGGGGCGGGAGATCGGCTGGGGCCGGCTCTCCCTCGATCGGTACATCCCCGAGCAGGGCGTGCTGGAGGTCCGGGTGACCGGCTCGGCCTTTGCCGAGGCCTACGGCTCATCGAGTCGGCCCGTGTGCCACCTGATTCGGGGCGTGGTGGCGGGGATGGGGTCCGTGCTTCTGGGCCGCTCGTGCCGGGCCCTGGAGCCGGCCTGCATGGCCATGGGAGATCCCTGCTGCCGTTTCACCCTGTCCGGGG
>CAYVVQ010000185.1:0-5297 GCA_964454455.1 uncultured Desulfobacterales bacterium
TCAGAGGCCGTCCCGGTAACAGCGGACCGGGCGGTTGGTCGCAACGGCTGCAAAGCAGCGGTTGCAGGAGATGCAGGTGGGCTGCTGGGCCCTTCCCTCCCGAAACCGCCGGATCAGGAGGGGCTCGCGGATCAGAGGGCGGCAGAGGGAGACGAGCTCCGCGTCGCCGCGCTCCAGGATCCGCTCCATGGAAGGGAGGCTTCGGAGCCCGCCCACGAGGATGAGGGGGACGCCGCCGAGGGAAGGGCGGATCACCCGGGCCGCTTCCAGGTTGTAGGCCTCGACGAGCCGGCAGGGGTTCCTCAGCCTCCCCAGGAGCACCTTGGCCAAGGGCCGCATCCAGCGGGGAAAGGCCCGGGAGATCTCCCTCGCGGGGACCTCCCCCCGCATGGTGTGGAAGGTGAAAAAGGTCCCGCAGCTGACCTCCAGCGCGTCCACCCCCAGATCGGCCAAGCGGCCGGCGTAGACCGCAGCGAGCTCCGGGGTCATCCCGGGCCCGGGGGTGAAGTCGTTTCCGTTCATCTTCACGAGAACGGGGGTTCCCGGGGGGAGACGCTTCCGGACCGCCTGAAGGACCTCCCCGAGCAGCCGGAAGCGGTTCTCCTCGGATCCTCCCCAGACGTCCCTCCTGCGGTTGAAAAAGGGCGACAGGAACTCGCTGAGAAGATAGCCGTGCGCCGCGTGGAGCTGGACCGCGTCCGCCCCGGCCTCGGCGGCCCGGGCCGCGGCCGAGGCAAAGGCGTCGATGACCCGGTGGATCCCGGCCTCGGTCATGGCCCGGGGCTTTTGGAAGGTCATGGGGCTTCGCACCGCCCGGGACGGAGCGCGGGTCGCCCCCCCTACGAGGGCCTCGTGGGTCTGGAGCCCGGCGTGGGCGAGCTGGAACGCAACCTTGCCGCCCCGCTCGTGCACGGCCGTTACGATACGGCTCAGGCCGGGGATCATGGCGTCGTCGTGAATGCCCGCCTGGTGCTTGGCGGCGCGGCCCGAGGAAGCCACGTAGAGGTGGCCGGGGATGATCAGGCCGATGTCGCCCCGGCCCAGGGTCCGATACCGCCGGACCAGGTCGTCCGTGACCTCCCCGGAGGTCGTGGCCATGCACTCGTAGGTGGCCGACTGCACGAAGCGGTTCTCGAGCGTGAGGGAACCGATGCGGACGGGCGTGAACGCGATGGACAAGGCGTCTCCTCGGGAAACCGTTGAAGCGCAACGCTCAGAAGGACTTGGCCGCCTCCTTCAGGCCCTCCTGGGCCTCCGGGCTGAACCAGACGTCCAGGAACCGCTCGTTCTTCTCCCAGCCGTGCTTCTCATAGCGCTCCAGCACGGCCTCGACGCGGTTCTCCTTGATCGCGGCGAAGGAGCCCCGGGGCAGGCCGGCGATCTCCGCCACCGTCTCCACGGCCAGACCCTCCACCTCGTTCTTCTCCGCCACCCGGTCCACCACTCCGCTCTCCTCCACCCTGGACGCCGCCATGAGCTCGCCCCGGTAGATCATGTCCGTGGCGACCCGGTCCCCCGCAACGTGCCTCAGGAGCAGATCGGCGGCGTAGGGCACGGGTACGCCGAGCCGGCTCTCGTTCAGCCCGACCAGGGTCCGTCCGGTGGCGGCGATGCGGTAGTCCGTGGTGAGCATGAGGATGGTGCCGCCCGCCACGGCGTGGCCGCACACGGCCGAGGCCGTGGGAAGGGGCGTCGCGACCATCTCCATCAGGAGACGGCCGAACCCGTGGAAGAAGTCGGACATGCCCTTGCGATCCAGGTAGAGCAGAGCGGGGAGGTCGAACCCGATGGAGAAGAACTTGCGCCCGCCGGCGAGCACGATGCCCCGGAACTCGGATCGCGCCTGCGCGAAGGCACGGCCCAGCTCCTCCACGAGCTCGGGCCCGATGGGGTTGGTGACGCCGTGGGTCAGCCGGACGATCGCCACGTCCTCTCGCGGTTCAATCGCGACCTTGTCCATGGATCTCTCCCTGATTCGGTGTGATTCCTCGAGAACGAACTGCTTCGATCAAACGGTCGGCCCGGATCCCAGCGATCTCACGAACAGGACCTTGGCGTCACCTCCACGATCCGCGGGTGGTCGGTCGGGCGCGCTCGTCTGATCTCGTAAGGCACGGCTCCTCTATGGCCCCGTCTTCAGGCCGGCCGCTCCTGCGAGTCGCTCCAGGACCATGGCGTACGCGCGCTGGCCCCGGTCGAACCCGGAGAGCCGGAAAAACTCGTTGGGCGAGTGCTGGCGCTCGTCCGGCAGCCCGAACGCGAAGATGATGGTGCAGGCGTTCAGCTCCTTCAGGAAGATCCCGTTCACCGGAATGGTTCCCCCCATGCCCAGCCGGAGAGGCACGACGCCGTATAGGTCTTCCAGCACCGAGCCGGCCACGTCCAGACCGGCGTGATCCTCCGGGATGCGGTAGGGGACCGCTCCCTTTTCCCCGCGCCTCGCCTCGACCCGGACCCCCGGGGGCGCGGCGCGCTCGATGTGCTCGACCACGCGCCGGGTGACCCGGTCCGGGTCCTGGTCCGCCGCCAGCCGGCAGGAGAGCTTGGCGTGGGCGGTGCTGGGGAGCACGGTCTTGACCCCCGCCCCCTGAAACCCACCGTAGGCTCCGTTGACCTCCAGCGTGGGCCGGACCCAGGCCCGCTCCCAGGTGGAGAACCCCGGCTCGCCGAAGAGATCCGGCGCGTTGATTTCACCCAGGTAGGCCTCCCGGTCGAAGGGGACGCGGGCGATCGCCTCCCGCTCCTCGAGGCTCAGGGGGCGCACCTCGTCGTAGAAGCCCTCCACGGCCACGCGGCCCTCCTCGTCGTGGAGGGAGTCCAGGATCCGGGCCAGGGCGTGGATCGGGTTGGCGATGGTGCCCCCGTAGGTGCCCGAATGGAGATCGTGACCCGGTCCCTGCACGTCCACGAAGACCGCGGCCAGCCCCCGCGTGCTCATGACCAGGCAGGGCTGGTCCTCCTTCCACTGGCCCCCGTCCGCGCTCAGCACCAGGTCGCAGGCGAGCCGCTCCCGCTGCTCGGCCACGAACTCAGGAAGCTGGGGGCTGCCGATCTCCTCCTGGCCTTCGAAGAAGAACTTGACGTTGAGGGGCAAGGTCCCGGTGGTACTCAGCAGGGCCTCGCACGCCGCGATGGGAAGGAACATGTTCCCCTTGTCGTCGTTGGCGCCCCGGGCGTAAATGCGCCCGTCCCGGATGGCCGGCTCAAAGGGCGGGGTCTCCCAGAGGTCCAGGGGATCCACGGGCTGCGTGTCGAAGTGCCCGTAGATGAGGACCGTGGGCGCGTCACCGGCGTTCAGCCACTCCCCGTAGACCACGGGGTGCCCCCCGGTGGGCAGGATCTCCACGGCCTCGATGCCGGCCGCCTTCAGCCGGGCCTCCACCCACTCCGCGGCCGCGGCCACGTCGGGTGCGTGCTCGGGCAGGCTGGAGATGCTCGGGATCCTCAGGAACTCGAGGAGCTCCCCCAGGAATCGTTCCCGGTTCTCCTCGAGGTACGTTTTCCAGTCGGTCATGGGGCTCTCCTTGCTCGCAATCGGCTGCTAGGTCTCGATCTTCAGGTCCAGGTCGGGGCTGCTGGCGGAGGACGACGTGTCCAGCCGTCCGGTGAGCCCTTCCGGCAGGGCGTTGTCGAACCGCACGTGGACGGAGTAGTTGTTGAAGGGGCGGGGCTGCACCGCAATGATCCTCCCGGAGGCCTCGAGATCTTCCGTCCCCCCTTTCAAAGGGAGCCTGGACTTCATCCGGAGCCGGCGGCCCAGGAGGAGGCGGGCCGTTTCCGGCTTGGACACGCGCACGGTGAAGGCGAGGCCGCCTCTCGAGATGTCGACGAAACCGCCCTTGAACGGCTTTCCCATGAGCTTGCCTTCCTTGCCCACCAGCTGGGCCACCAGGGTCCCCTCGAGCATCACCCTCTCCTGCTTTCGCCGGTCCACGGCCTGCTGTTTCAGAATCTTCTCCAGGTCTCCGGATCGGAAGCAGTGCTCGGTGAGCTTGGTCTCGAGTCCAGGGTGGTCGTCCTTCAAAGCGTCGAGGGCGGGCCGTTCCAGCACGCTGGCTCGAACCGGCGAGAGCGTGACGGCGGAGAAGGTACTGAAGACGGTGCGGGAGAAGAAGGTCTCCGCGCCGAGCGCCTCTCCGGGCCCGAGGGTCTTCAGGAAGACCTCGCGCTCTCCCTCGCCGTGGGTCGCCTTGACCTCCCCCTGATCCACGAGGTAGAGGCGCTGGTTCCGGTCTCCCTCCAGGAAGATCGACTGGTCCGTCTCGAACCGGGCGGGGCTCAGGGCGAAGTAGAGCGCGTTGGCCTCTTCCGTGGAGAGCGTGCCGTAGAGCGCGGAGAAGGTCTCCATGTGGCCCTCGTCCCGGGCCTCGGACTTCTCCTCCTCGATGACCTCGCCCGACTTGACGATCTCGCTGAGGGCCATGGGGTCCACCTCGTAAAGCCGGTCCCTGAGGGCCTCCGCCTTGGAGAACTCCTTGATCTTGGCATAGGCCACGATCAGCTCGTAGAGACCTGCAACGGCGGCCCCCTTGTCACCCGCCTCCAGGGCCTTCTCAACGCCCGCTTCCTTCTCCCGGAGCTCGTTCACGGTTCGTCTCCTCCTTTCCGGGCTGTACGGCATGATTCCAAGTCTCACCTCTTTTCCCCTCTGCGTCAAGCCCGTCGGCGATCCTTTTCACGCCTCGGTCCCTTGCCAATTCCCCGATTTTCGCGTATCCAGGATCAAGAGTCCCGGGGGGGCAGGGCGGCCCGTGCCGCCGGAAGGCCCGACTCATGAACGGTTGATCTCCATGAGAAAGGAGGCCCACCATGCACGACACGCACAGCAAGGCCATCGGATACCTGCTCTGGATCTTCGGCTTCACCGGGTCCCACCGGTTCTACTACGGCCGGCCCATCTCCGGCACCATCTACTTCTTCACCCTGGGACTGCTCTTCATCGGGTGGATCGTGGACCTCTTCCTCATCCCCTCCATGGACCGGAAGGCGGACATGCGGTTCCGGCCGGGTCCCTACGACTACAACGTGGCCTGGATCCTCCTGACCTTCCTGGGCCTGTTCGGCATTCACCGCATGTACCTGGGCAAGTGGCTGACCGGGCTTCTCTACCTGGTCACGGGCGGGTTGTTCCTGATCGGGGTGATCTACGACTACTGGACGCTGAACGAGCAGGTGGCGGAGAGAAACCGCTGAGGCGGGCATGACGCCCGCAACCCGGGAGAGGAACGGCCGGCTCTGGGGGCCGGGGCCTTCCTCCGCTTCCTTCGCTCCCGGCCTGGTCATTGCGGGCGGTTACG
>CAYVVQ010000186.1:0-5162 GCA_964454455.1 uncultured Desulfobacterales bacterium
GTACTTTTCCCTTGACATTTGCCCGGCGTTCAAATAATGAACGGATACCGATGTTCAAAAATTGAACGCTGATTTCGCATGGAAAAAGAAGACCTTCAGATCCTTCGCCTCATGACGGAGATCGATCGCAACGGCGATCACAGCCAGCGGGAGCTCTCCCGCCGGCTGAACATCTCCCTGGGGCTCGTGAACACCTTCCTGAAGCGGCTGGTGAACAAGGGCTACTTCAAGGTCAAGACCATGCCCCGCAACCGGGTCAAGTACTTCCTGACCCCGGAGGGCCTCGCCCGGAAGAGCCGCCTCACGGTCGAGTACCTCCGGTTCTCCATGAGCTTCTACAAGGACGTCAAGAACCTCCTCCTCAAAAAGTTCAGCGAGATGGAGTCCAACCGGGTCCACTCCATCCTCTTCTTCGGCGCCGGGGAGGTGGCCGAGCTGGCCTATCTCTACCTCCAGCTCACGGGCATCCGGCTCGCCGGCGTCGTCGACGACGAGCGGGTGGACCAGAGCTTCTTCGGGACGCCCGTCACCGACCTGGACCGGGTGGAGGAGGCCGACTGGGACATGATCCTCCTCACCCGGCTCGACCGGACCGAGCAGGACATCCGGTCCCTCCTCGAGCGCTGGGTGACCGTGGACCGCATTGCATCGATTTGAGCCGGAGAACCATGAGCGGAACGAAGCGAGACCAGGACGAGTCCATCCTCACCCTCCCGGGCGAGGACGAAGGTTCGGCCCGGGACGAGGGGTTTCCCGAAGGGTCGCGCTGGTACGCCCTGCACACCCGCAGCCGGTTCGAGCAGAAGGTCTACACCGGCCTTCGGGGCAAGTCCCTGGAGGCGTTTCTGCCCAAGGCCCAGGTGATGAGCCGTCGCAAGGACCGGCGGAAGAAGATCCTGGTCCCCATCCTGCCGGGCTACGTGTTCGTGCAGGCGGAGCTGGAGCCCTACCTCTACTGGGAGATCATCAAGACCGTGGGCGTGGTCCGGATGGTGGCCTTCAAGGGCAAGCCGGTGCCGGCGAGCGACCAGGAGATCGACTCCCTCATGATCCTGAACGGGACGGACCGCACCGTGGAGAACCGCTCCTTCATGCAGGAGGGCGACCGGGTCATGATCATGGAGGGCCCCCTCAAGGGCCTGGTGGGGTTCTACCTGAAGCACAAGGACAAGTCCGAGAAGGTGGTGGTGAGCGTCGAGCTGCTCAAGCGATCCATGGCCGTGGAGATCGAGGGGTGGGCCCTCGAAAAGATCTCTTGATCATCACGGTGAGCCGGTTTATATAACGCGATTCTTCCGCTGTCGGCCGCCTCCCGAGCGCATCGATGCCGGACACAGACCCCGGTGATCGAGAGAAAACAAAATAAAAACAGGCGATTATCCTCTTCTGCCAAGTGGAATCGAAGGGGCGGAGCTGTATCCTGAGCCGTTCTTGTCTTGACCCGGGGGGTGTGGTAGGTTCCGGCATGGCCGTTCCGATCGCAAAGAACAATCACGGGGTGATTGCATGAAGATACTGGTCACCGGCGGCGCCGGCTTCATCGGCTCCCACCTCTCCGAGGCCCTCCTGGAGGGGGGGCACGAGGTGTTCATCATCGACAACCTCTGGACGGGCAAGCTCGCCAACATCGCCCGGATCCAGAACCACGAGCGACTGCACCTGGTGGTGGACAACATCCTGAACGAGTCCGTCATGAACGAGCTGGTGTTCAAGGCGGACCACATCTACCACCTGGCCGCGGCCGTGGGCGTCCGCAACATCATGGACCACCCCGTGGAGACCCTCGAGGTGAACGTCCAGGGAACCGAGACCGTGCTCCGGCTCGCCAACCAATTCAAAAAAAAGGTCCTCATCGCCTCCACCTCGGAGATCTACGGCAACCACCTGGACCACACCCTCAGCGAGGACGACAACCGCATCATGGGGTCGGTCAAGAAGCGCCGCTGGGCCTACGCCTGCTCCAAGACCCTGGACGAGTTCCTGGCCCTGGCCTACTTCGACGAGAAGAAGCTCCCCGTGGTGGTCTGCCGCCTCTTCAACACCGTGGGGCCCCGCCAGACCGGCCAGTACGGCATGGTGCTCCCCAACTTCGTCCAGTGCGCCCTCTTCGGCAAGCCCATCACCGTCTACGGCGACGGGACCCAGACCCGCAGCTTCACCCACGTCCAGGACGTGGTCTGGGCCCTCACCCGCATCATGGAGGAGCCCAAAGCCGAAGGGGACATCTTCAACATCGGGAACGACCACGAGGTGAGCATCGAGGACCTGGCCCGCCGGGTGAAGGAGATGACCGGGAGCGAGTCCGAGATCGAGTACATCCCCTACGAGAAGGCCTACGGCCCCGGGTTCGAGGACATGCAGCGCCGCTGCCCCAACATCGACAAGGTGAAGAACCTCCTGGGCTACGAGCCCTCCCGCGACCTCGAGAACATCATCCAGAGCGTGATCGACTACTTCAAGGAGTAGAACACCCCATGACCCAAAACGGATTCACCCTCTGGTTCACAGGCCTTTCAGGCTCGGGCAAGAGCACCAACTCCTACCGCACCTACATCGAGCTCAAGCGCCGGGGGCTCAGGGCGGAGCTCCTGGACGGGGACATCATCCGCATGAACTTTTCCCAGGGACTGGGCTTCTCCAAGACGGACCGGGACATCAACATCCGCCGCATCGGGTTCGTCTCCTACCTCCTGAACAAGAACAACATCATCAGCGTGGTGGCGGCCATCTCTCCGTACGAGGCCACCCGGGCCTTGAACCGAAAGCTCCTCCCGGAATACATCGAGGTCTTCTGCGACTGCCCCCTGGAGGTGCTGGAGCAGCGGGACCCCAAGGGGCTCTACCGCAAGGCCATGGCCGGGGAGATCGCCAACTTCACGGGCATCTCCGATCCCTACGAGCCCCCGCAGTCCCCGGAAATCGCCCTCCGCACCGGGGTGGACACCGAGGAGGCGTGCTTCCAGGAGCTCATGTGCTATCTCGAGAACAACGGCTACATCCCCCGCGAGGACGCATGCGAGATCTGCGAGTACTCCGCGGACGAGGAGCTCCAGGCCCGGCAGCACCTGGTGGCCCTGGGATTCGCCAGCAAGCTCGCAGACCTCTGATCTCTTTTCCCCGTACCCTCGAGCGCCAAAAAAGCAGCCCGACATTCCATGAAAAGGACCCTCGAGCCGGCAGATAAAAAGCAGATGCTTTCAAAGGTCACAGATCGTCTGGCAACGCTTTGCCCGGATCTTATTGCAGCCTACGTGTTCGGCTCCTTTGTGACAGCGGACGCGTTTTCGGATATCGATCTGGGACTCCTTCTCTCTGAGAAGCCGACCCACCCCTTGCTCCTCGAGCTCGATCTGGAGACGGAGCTCGAAAAGACCACAGCCTGTCCTGTGGACGTTCGCGTGCTCAACGGAGCGCCTCTTTCCTTCATCCAGAGCGTCATCCGGACGGGAAAGGTCATGGTGGACGTGGACCCGAATCGCAGAGCGGATTTTGAAGGGTTGATTCTGAAGAAGTATTTCGACTTCGCTCCATTCCGCGCCCGCTATCTCGCTGAGGTCCCGAATGCCCCGCTGTGATCAGGAGAGGGTGGTCAAGCTCGTCTTTCAGCTGAGACAGAGTGTGGAACGGCTTCGCTCCCTATCCAGGATGGACCAAGCTTCCTTTACCCGAGACCCCGATAAACTCGGGAGCGCCAAGTACCATTTCATCGTGGCCATTGAGGCCTGCATCGACATTTGCAACCATGTCATATCGCAAAACGGGTTCAGGGCTCCCGAAGACTACAGCGATACCTTCGCCGTCATGGAGGAGGTCAAAGCCCTTGATTCAGGCTTTTCAGCTGAGCTCAAGAAGATGGCCAAATTCCGAAATCGCCTGGTCCACATCTACTGGGAAGTCGACGATACCCTGCTGTACGAGATCCTTCAGGCCCGGCTGGACGATTTCAAGCGATTCCTGGATGACATGGCCAAGTTTTTAGGTTGGAGTGAACTCCCGAATCGGAAGGGTGAACCTGATGGCCGATAGGGGAACAATCCGCTTATGGCTGTCAGCGGCGACGCCGCGTTACAGGAGTTCATGAAAATTCCTTACGGCAGACAATCCATCACCGAGCAGGACATCCAAGCCGTCACACACGTCCTCCGCTTGGAGCGCCTCACCCAGGGCCCCCAGGTCCAGGCGTTCGAGCAGGCCCTGTGCGACCTCACCGGCGCAAGACACTGCGTGGCCGTGGCCAACGGGACCATGGCGCTCCATCTCGCCTGCCTGGCCCTTGATATCGGCCCCGGCGACACGGGCATCACCTCCCCCATCTCCTTCATGGCCTCGGCCAACTGCATCGCCTACTGCGGCGGCACCCCGGCCTTTGCCGACATCGACCCGAACACCCTGTGCCTTTCCCCGGACGAAGTCGAGAAGCAATGCGAGGCCGGAGACGCGCCCAAGGTCGTCATCCCCGTGGACTTTGCAGGCGTCCCGGCCGACCTCCCCCGGTTTCGAGCCCTGGCCGACCAGTACAGCTTCTCCCTGATCGAGGATGCGGCCCACGCCATCGGCTCCACCTACACCCACGAAGGCGTCACCTATCCCTGCGGCTCCTGCGCCCACACCGACCTGGCCATCCTGTCCTTTCACCCGGTCAAGACCGTCACGACGGGCGAAGGCGGAGCCGTCCTGACCAACAACGCCGACCTGGCCCACAGGCTCCAGTGCCTGGCCAACCACGGCATCGAGCGCGAACCGGAGCGCCTTTTATCTCCTTGCACCTCGAACCTTGAACCTTGTCCCTCCTACTACCATGAGATGCAGGCCCTGGGCTTCAATGCCCGCCTGACCGACATCCACTCCGCCCTGGGCCTCTCCCAGCTCAAGCGCATCCAGGAATTCAAGGCCCGAAGGCAGGAGATAGCCCGGCAATACAACAACGCATTCAAGCCACTGGAGCAGGAGCAAAAAGTCCTCCTCCCCCCGTGGCCCGAAAACACAGACCCCTGCTTCCACCTCTACACCCTCAGGCTGGGACCTGAATCAACCATCACCCGGGACGAGCTCTTTAACCAACTCCACGATAAAGGTATCCTCTGCCAGGTCCACTACATCCCCATCTACCGGCAGCCCTTTTATAAGCAACACTACGCCCCAGACCCATTCCCCCAGGCCGA
>CAYVVQ010000187.1:0-5154 GCA_964454455.1 uncultured Desulfobacterales bacterium
TCGGTCACCGCCTTCCGGGCCTCCTCCAGGAGGTTTTCGAGGGTCTCCCGCTCCGTTGGGGGCGGGGGGCTGTCCGGTCTTCTGTAGGGGCGCAGCAGGTTGCGGAAGGGGGACGGGGCGTCTCTTTCCCCCAGGAAGCTGTCGATCCCCACGAGGGACCGGTAGCCCTTGAGCTCCACCACGAACTCCACGTTCCGGCCGTTGAGGGCCGCGCTGGTCGCATTGGCCGACCCGGTGTACACCGTGGCCCACCATCCGCTCTCCGTGAGGAACAGCTTGGCGTGAAGGCCGGAGAAGTCCTCCTGGGCGCTTCGGGGTGCGCCGTCCCCGCCCTCCTCCGGGTCGGTCTCCTCGGGGCGCTCGGCCGCCTCGTCCAGGAAGTAGCAGTCCGTGGTGGGGCCCAGCTTCTCGAAGCTGTGCTCGGAGAGCCCGTCCAGGGCGTCGGCCCGGGAGATGAGGACCAGCTCCTGGCCCTTCTGCCGGACGCGCTCGATGCCCTGGGGGGAGAGGAAGGGGGAGAGCACCAGGGCCCGCTTGTGGTCTTCGAAGCGGGGAAACGATTTGTGGCCCTCGATTCCCAGCGGGATGAAGCGCTCGATGTGCTCGAACCCCTCGGGGGCTTCGAACCGCACCTTGCGGACCTCGTCGGCCATTTGGCGGACGAGGTCTTGGTTTCTTTGTGGGACCGTTCCGGTGGCCAGCCCGGGGAGGGTCCGGTAAAAGTCCCTCAGGGGGCGGTTGAGGGGGAACCCGTAGGTGCGGTGCGCGGCGAGCGTCCCCTCCAGGGTCAGCACCGTGTCCCAGGAGTGGTCAAAGGTGAGGTTGCGGGAGAGGCAGAGGAAGCGGTAGCGCACCGGCGCGTCCTCGTCCTCGCCGGAGTAGCGCAGGAGCCAGGTCTTGGGGTGGAAAACGCCACGGGGGTCCGGGGACCGGACCTCGACCACAGAGGGCTCGAGGTACCCGTAGAGGAGGGTGTCGTGCCTGGGCACGGCGATGTGCCCCTTCTGGCAGAAGACGGCAAAGCGGTCCGCGGCCTGCTGGATCGCCTCCAGGACAACCACGGGGTCCGGGACGGCCTGCCCGCCGATCCGCTGGTCCTGGAGCGCCATGGCCACGGGGGCCATGAGGAGCGAGAGGAGATCCAGGGAGAACGTGGTGGCCACGGCCCCGTCCAGCCGGTACCCCGTGGGGGGGCGGAGGTGGTCGAGGTAGATCTCGCGTGCTCTCGGGTCAAGCATGGGTTTTTTCCTGCCGGAGGCCCTTGAGAATGTCCTCCACAAAGGACGAGGCCACGGGCCAGCGGTAGTTGTACGGGTTCGTCCCGGACGCCCCCTGCCAGAGCTCCAGGGGCCGGGGGTGCTCCAGCCGGGCACGGCTGTGCTTGAGGGCCACTTCGCGCTCCCGGAGGAGGGTTTCGGCCGGCCCGTGATCCGCCATCTTGTGAGGCCCGGGGGCGTCGACGGCCCAAGCGGCCCACGTCTCCACAAAGCGCCGGGTGGGAAGCGAGATGCGGGCGTTCTCGAGCGTCGGGGAGCGCCAGAAGGCGTCCATGTTCTTTTGCCAAGCCTTCAAATCGGCTCTTCTCGCGCTGATCCCCCCTGACCACTGGGCCATGCGGTTCTCGTACTTGGAGATCCAGGCCTTGTTCCCCCGCATGCGCGAGAGGAGGAGGTTGTAGAGCAGGGCGGCCCCGTGCATGACCTCGGAGAAGTTTTCCGCATGGGTGAGGTCCTGCTGCAACCGTTCCCGAAGCTCGGGGACGATGGGGAGCTCCCAGGGGTACGCGGCCTTGTACTGCTTTTTCTTCCGCAGGAGGGCCGCCAGCAGCGTTTCTCCGTGCAGCGCCAGGATGCGGTCCCGCAGGTAGAGGGCCTCCTCCCGGGTGAGCGCGAGGGATGCGCCCTGCGGAAAAGGTTTCGGTGGTTTGGGGAGCCCGGGGTGCCAGTTGGGCTGCCTTTTGCTGTCGTGGAACTCCTCGTCCGCCTCGCCCGCGTAACGGGAGGTGGTGGCCTGGCGTTGGTACGTGTCCAGATACCGGTGGTACTCTTCCTGGGACCCTTCGAAGAGACGAATGCCCCAGGCACCCAGCCCGCTCCAGTAAATGTTGCTGGGGAGCCGTTTGAGGCCCTTTCCGGCCTCGCTCCCGATGACGCCGTCGCCGGGCTCGGTCTTCACGAGCTCGTTGATCAGCCAGGTCTCGTGACCTCTTGCCTTTTCGGCGACCTGGGCGGACGGGACCTTTTTCTGCTCGAGCCGCTGGTACACCCAGGAGACAAAGAGCATGTAGCGGACGCGGGTCTGCACCGTGCTGGTGCCCGGAAAGAAGTGATCCGAAAAGGCGTCCCGAATGGTGCCGAGACCCAGTTCGTCCCGAGTTTCCCGCTCGTGGAACAGGTGGACCACGTCCAGCATCTTCTGCCGGTCCTCCGCCAAAAAGTCCACCCATCCGAATGCGCTGGGCATGCGATGTTCTCCGTCAATGGGCTCGCAGTATCCTTGTTTGTGGAGAAACGATGTTCGGTTCCTCAGTCTGCTTGGGCGCGGTCACAAGTCCGTTTCTTTTACCGTCTCTTCGATGAATCGCTCCATTTCCTCCTTTTTCGGCAGCCCGAGCTGGTACTTGGAGACGAAAAGGCCGTTGTCCATGCCGGCTGAAGCTTGTCCAGGAGCTGGTCCTCGAGCTGGGACTCGCTCATGACGTCCTTGGCCTTCAGGCCGAGGAACTCGAAGACGTAAGGGTCTCGGATCGCCAACTTGGGCTCTGCCGTTTCCGCGCCTTCCCGGGCCAGCTCTGCCAGCTTTTTCTTGTCCTTGGACAACCCGGAGCGCTCGTAGTAGAGGCTGTTGATCTGACGTTTGAGCTCCCGGACCGACCAGTTGCCGCGGATGCATTCGACTTCGTAGAAAGCGCGTTTGAGATCATCGTCAAGGGCGAATAACGCTTCGAAATGGCTGTAGGAAAGGCGATTTAATAGAGTTTCAGGCGGAACAGGGAATTGTGCGGACGGTGTCCGCACTTTTTCCTCTTTCGGGGTTTCCAGGAGTAGATGGCGGAATTGTGCGGGCACCGTGCGCACAATCTGCGGATAGGTTCGGTAAAAGGTCAGGTAAAGGTACAACTGCCTGCGGCCGGCATTGCTGATCTCGTATGCACGCATCTCCTTTGAAAGTTCGGCGAAGAGCTTCTCTCCATAGGCTGCTCGGTCTTCGCCGGACAGCTCGTATTCAGCAATATAGCTGCCGATCAACCAGTTACGCAACGTGAGGCTGATATTGACCGCCCGGCCGGCTTGAGCTGTAAGATCCTGGTTGACCTGGCGAATGGCACTGACCAAAGCGCCAAAATCGAATCCCATTGCTTTTCCCACCTTCGGTCACCTTTCCCCGTCACATTGACAACGGAATCGTACCGGATGCGCAGTGACGGCCATCTCGCTGAAGCTCATCCTGTTTCCGCTCCAACCGTTCGGCAAGCGAATTCAGGGCTCCCGCCTTTTCGATGCGCTGGGCCCAATCCTCGGAGATTGCCTTTACCCCCAACCAGGCCCCGCTGATGGAGCCGGCAATGCAGGCGATGGAGTCCGAGTCGCCGTTCGTGTTGGCGCCTCTCAGCACGGTCTTTTTGTAGTCGTCCGGGTGGCGCAGGAAGCAGAAGAGGGCCAGGGCCACGGCCTCCTCGCCGATCCAGCCTTGGCCCAGGTGGTCGAGGGCCTGCTCTTCGTCCTCCCAGTCGAGGCATGGGGGCACCTTGTGGACGGCCTCGTCGAACTCGGAGGAGATGCCGGTGGTGAAGGCGAGGAGCTTCGGAATCATGTCCCGGGGAGGGGTGCGGTCCAGGGCCAGCTTGACCAGATAGGCTGCGCCGATGCAGGCGGCATCGGCCGTGGGGTGGCCGTGGGTGCAGATGCCCGTGGCATGGGCCACGTGGCGGAGCTTGGTGGGGTCGTGCTGGTAGAAGTACCCGATGGGGGCCGCGCGCATGGCCGAGCCGCAGCCCTTGGAGCGGGCAATGCCGCTTTGGGTCCAGTGCATGCCCTTTTCCATGCGGGCGATGCCCTGGAGGCAGGTTCGGCCCGGGGCCCGGTTGTTCTCGGGGGAGTGGGCCCACTGGATGAAGTGGTGCTTCACCGCGTCCATGATCGTTTCCAGGTCCTGGTCGCCGGCCTGGACCAGGGCCTCGGTGATGGCCAGGGCCATCTGGGTGTCGTCCGTGTAGCGGGCCGGGTTGGGGAGGTCCTCTATGCCTTGGGGGCCGTAGCGTTCCTTGATCCGGTCCAGGGACAGGAACTCGGTGGGCGCACCCAGGGCGTCGCCGATGGCCAGGCCGAGGAGCATGCCGCGTGCTTTTTCCAGGTCGTTTGAAGATGGCATGGCGACTTCCTGGAAGAGGGTGCAGGACGCGCGGGTCTTCCGAGCCTTTTCAAGGTAATGGGGGGAAGTGATGCCCCGTATTGTACTCCTGTTTTCTTGAGGGTAAACCCCCTTTTGTTGTGTACAAATCAGGTTTATGAATTACCTGAAATGGTTGGCTTTTCCGTGTCAGGCTCTCTCCGCATGGCTGCGCCTTTGGCTGAACCGGTGCATGCGGGTGCGGCTGCTTCCTTCGGCCCCGCTTCGGGAGAAGGCCGAGAGGTGGAGCACCTGGCCTTCCAGGGCCAGGGCAAAGCCCACGACCCGGACGGACGAGAGGCGGCCGTCCTGGCCCAGGCCCACCGCGGGAAAGGCCTCCACGCGGGCCTCGGTGCAGGCCTCGAGAAAGGCCCGGGCCTCGGTTTCGGGCGAGGGGGGTTTCTCAGGCGGGTCGTAGCGGTCCACCGCGTCCAGGGCGTAGCTTCGAAGGAGCTTGGAGAACACCCTGGAGAGGGTCTCGTGGCGGCCAAAGGCGTCCAGGCCCGCGGCGTGGCCGTTCAGGAGAAAGAGGGCCCCGATCTGCCCGGGGACCGGGTGGAACGCCTTTTCGTAGTCCCGGACCAGGGACCGGTCCTCGTTGTGGATGGCCGACATGGCCCCGCTCG
Organism: uncultured Desulfobacterales bacterium; assembly: GCA_964454455.1. Taxonomy (GTDB): domain Bacteria; phylum Desulfobacterota; class DSM-4660; order Desulfatiglandales; family HGW-15; genus JAIPEI01. The sequence goes on from CAYVVQ010000187.1 coordinate 5,016, forward strand.
GGGAAAAGGCCCGGCGGCGCTCGGCCATGTCCGCGATCCCGTGCCAGAGGGCGCCCTGGTCGGAGCGATGGGCCCTTTCGCGGCTGAGGGAGGCGTGCACGTGCCCGGCCTTCATGGCCCGGAGGTCCGCGTTCATCAT
>CAYVVQ010000188.1:0-5100 GCA_964454455.1 uncultured Desulfobacterales bacterium
GGCCGAAATCGGCCGGGGTCTCTCGAATCTTGAACACATTCGTACGTGCATGGCCGGGAGAGGAGGGGCGGAGGGTGGCTCCGGGGCCAAGAAGCTTTTCAAAACAGGATACCCGGGGAAAAGAGCACTTCTGTATACAGGGGCGTGCCGATGTATACAAATAAACACAGGCCGAAACGTCCAGTCCTTCAGGGGGCGGGTGTTTGCCCGAAAAAAAACAACGACATATCAACCAGTTGTTTTTTTGGTTTTCCGTGCCGCCCGTCATCGGCACGTCTTTTGCTATACCAAGGATAACGAAAAGGTGCTGGAGCGGCCGGGCGGGTCGTGGGGCTCGCCCGCAGGGACGGACTCCCAGGAATGGATTCCAGGAAGGTCGGGAGGCGGCGATGAGCGATCGACAGCATCTCAAATGTCTCGTGACGGAAGCCAAGGTGTACCGGGAGCAGGGGCTCCTGGCTCAGTCCCGCGAAAAGTATCTCGAGGCCCTGGAGGCCATCGGCGAGGAGGAGAGCGACCAGGGGTGGAGCAGCCTCAGGACCGCCCTGCGCAGGGCCGTAGAGAACGTCGAGCAGGAGATCGAGTGCGTGGAGACGGGCGACTCCGCGCCCGCGCTCTCCCGGGAGATGAAGGGGCTGGTTCGGAAGCTGTTCTGTTTCTCGGAGGACCGCTCCATCGCGGACTACAAGGGGGCGGTGGCACTGGCGCAGCTCGGACAGTACGGGGAGGCCCTCGAGGAGTTCAACCGGCTCCTGGATCAGGGAACCATGGCGGCCGTAGCGGCCAAGAACATCCTCACCTGCCATCTGGCCTTCGCCTCCCCGGACGTGGCGATCTCGCAGTACGAGCGGTGGACCAGCGGAATGCAGCTCAGGAGGGAGGAGCTGGAGGATATCCGGCTGTTCCTGGAGAAGATCCTCGAGGAGGAGGGGGTCGATACCCGGCTTCCCCGGTTCGACGAGCTGCTGTGGGGCCGCGAGGCCTGCGGCTACGAAGAGAAGGACGAGCTCCCCGTCACCTGCGTGACCATCCCCCGGGGGATGGGGGCGTCCCGGGAGAACCCGCTCGAGTTCGATGTCTTTCTCCATCTGGACCGGATCGTGTCCATCCACGTTCCCCCGCATCGCAAGGAGATCCTGGGCGAGCTCCAGCTCGGTTCCAGGGTCAACGGGATGAAACTGTTCAGCTCCATGGCGGTCTTTGAAGGGAACGGGATCGTCATTGGAAAGAAACGAATCGAGAGCGGGCCCCGCGAGGGCCATTACGCCCTGGATATCCACGTGGAGGCGGTATGAACGGAATCGTGAAGGGACTGGCTGAAAAGAGAGACGTTCTCGACGGAGTCAATCCGGGACATCCGATCACAGGGGGTGCGAAAATGGAGTGCAAACCGTCACTGGCCGGCGGGCTGGGTTTCATCAGCCTGGCCGAGATCATCCAGATTCTCGGGGGGAACGGATGCACGGGGTCCCTGAAGATCACCTCGCGGTACAGCCCGACGCCGGGGTACATCTACTTTCTGGGCGGGGACCCGGTGCACTCGACCTGTAACGGTTCACGCGGCCTTCAGGCGATCTACAGCCTGTTCGGCTGGTCTGAGGGAGAGTTCGAGTTCCGGGACGGGCGGGTCAACGTGAGCCGGACCGTTCGCGGAAATCGAATGCAGATCGTGCTCGACGCCCTCCGCATGCTGGACGAGGGAAGGATCGATCAAGTCGGCCCTTCGAAAAGCGATCCGTCAGACGGTTTCGGGTACGGAAACGTTCGCAGCGTTCCCGTGGTCAAGGGACCGCTGCCCGACTACATGTACATCGTCCAGGAGGAACGCTTTCCGGACGGGGCCCAGATCGTCCAGGAAGGAACCTATGGAAACTGGATCTGGGTGGTCCTGGAGGGCCGGGTGGACATCACCAAGGAGACGGAGCAGGGCCCGGTCCCCATTGCCCGACTCGGGGAGGGATGCTTCATCGGGACCCTGCTTTCCCTGCTCCACGGTGTCAACCGGAGGACGGCCACCGCCACGGCCGTCGGGGATGTCCATGTCGGACTGCTGGACACCCTTCGTCTCTCCGGGGAGTACGCTTCCCTCTCGAACCTGTTCAAAGGCGTGCTGCTGAGCCTGACCAGCCGACTGTTCAAGATTACGGACCGCACCGTCGGGCTGCTCATGAGCCAGGCGGTATCGGGCCTGCTGAACGAGTCCGACACGACCCTCATCGATCGGCGGACCCTCGAGACCGGGATGTACACCATTCGCGAAGGGCAGACCTGGGTGGTGAGCCGGACGCAAAGAGGCTACCTCCCCCTCTGCACCCTGAGCGAGCGGGACGTGTTCGGCCGGGTTCCTTTCCTGGACATCGGGCACGAGCCCCACTCGGCCTCCGTGGCGTCTCAAGAAAACCTTCAGGTCGAGGAGCTCGACAGCGACGCACTGAACCTGGAGTACGAACGGCTTTCGGAGACCTTCAGGAGCCTGATCCACAACGTGGGAAGCTGCATCGCCGAGACCACCCGTATCGCGTGCCGCTCCTGACCGTGAGCAGCGTACCAGCCCCGTTCCATTCCCCGCACAGGAAGACGACGACAGCCCTAGAGGCTGTCGTCCGGCACCATCCCGGGTCCACTCCGTCCGTGCCCGCCTCCGGCGGCGTGGACGCTTTGCTTGAACCCGGTCCCTCCATGTGATAATCCTGCCACTCGACTCGAACCGGCTGGATTCGGCTCCGCGGCCTTTCCGTCCCCGCCGTTCCCCGCGACCCTTGGCGGGACAGGGGAACGCGGAGGTCTCCCGGAGCCGGGGAACGAAGGAAGAGGGGAGGGTGCGCATGAGGAGCCTCGAGCCCGATCCGAGGTGCGGGGACTGCCTGAGGAGGCTCGCAGGAACCGCGGTCCGTCTCGCACTGGGGACCGAAGGGGCGTCCCGGGCCTCTGCCGTGGAAGAAAGGGCCCTGGACCTCCTCGACCGCGGCCTGGCGCTCGGGCAGGCCTCGCCGGTGATCGCCAACAGCATGCTTCGCGAGATCACGCGGGTCTCCGGAAACCGGGACCCCTACGAGGCGTTCAAGAAGAAGGAACTCGAGCAGGCCCGTTCCGTGTTTTCGTCCATTGCGCCGGAGGTTCGACCCGATGACCTCCGCTCCTGTCTCTCCCTGGCGGTGCTGGGCAACACGCTGGACTTCTTTCGAGATCCGGAGGCGGTTCTGGATGAGATCCCGGGTCTGCTGCGGGTGGGCATCCGGTTCGATCGAGACGACATCGACCGTCTGGAACGGTTCCTGGAGGATCCGCCGAGACGTATCCTCTACCTTGCGGACAACACCGGCGAGGCGTACTTCGACCTTCCCCTGTACGAGGCCCTGTCCGCTCGAGCCGAGCGCTGTACCCTGGTCGTCAAGGGAGGGCCCTCTTTGAACGATCTGACAAGGGAGGAGCTTCGACTGAGCGGTCTCGACGGCCGGTTTTCCCGCGTGGCGGATACGGGCACCGGAGGAGCCGGCGTCGACTGGGAGCGGGTCTCCGGCGAGTTCCGCGCCCTCGTTGAGGAGGCGGACCTGGTCCTCTGCAAGGGGATGGCCAATTTCGAGACCGTCTATCCGGAACCCCTGCCGGCCGCGAGCTTCTACCTCTTCCGTATCAAGTGCGAGCCCGTCCGGGACATGGCCGGGATCCCGGTGGGCGGTTTTGCCGCCCTCTGGAAAGGGTCCGCCCGGAAAGGGGCCGGCGAAGAGCCCGAGGAGACGACATGAGTGGTGAAGAAGGACACGATGATCCCCCGGTGAGCCGAGAGACGACACGGCCGGCAACCCCCATTCTGGAAAGGACGAAGAGGTGAGCGGAATCAAGGCGTTGATCCGGGAGGGCCCGGTGCACTCCAGGCTCATGGAGGTGAGGACGTACCCCGCGGAAGAGGGAAGGCTCGTGGTCGAGGGCCGGTTGCGGGACGAGCGGTTCGTCACGGGCTATCACTGGAACGGGGAGGCGTTCACCCCCGGGGTGGTTCACAACCTGGCGGTCCGGTTCCTCGTCGCGGAGGTCCCCCCGGTGATCCTGGACGCCGAGGCCGAGATGCTCGACGTGCCGAACCAACACTGTCCCGAGACCCTGAACTCCATCGAGGCCATGAAGGGCCTCTCCATCGTCTCGGGCTACGGGGAGGAGGTGCGGAGGCGCATGGGGGGCGTCAAGGGCTGCGCCCACCTGACGCAGCTGGTCATGGTCATGGGAACGGCGGCCCTGCATGGCGCCTGGATCGCCGGATCCCGAAAGCCCAGGCCCGTGCCGGCCACGCCCGAGGCGTTCGCCGGGCTGTCTCAGCTGGTGAACAGCTGCCGGCTCTGGAGGGAGGACGGTCCGATTCTGGCGGAGTTGCGCGAGGAGATGCGGCGGATCGCGAAAGGGGTTCCGGAAGCGGAGGGGTGAGCTTGCGCGTGGCGCTGATCGGCATGGCCGGCATCGGAAAGTCCACTTGGGCCGGCCGGCTCGAGCGGGAGGGGTTTCTCAGGCTGGACTGCGACCGCATGATCGCGGAGCGGCTCTCCCGCGAGCTGGCCGGGGCCGGCGACCTGATCGCGGCCCTGGGCTCCTGGATGGGGCTTCCCTGGGAGCCCGGGTACGAGGAGCGGGCCGCTCGTTACCAGCGGCTGGAAGCGGCTGTCATGGAGGAGATCATCGGGTCGCTGGCGGCGGGGAAGGGCGATGACGACGTCGTGGTGGACACGGCCGGGAGCGTGATCTACCTCGAGGACGGGATGCTTGCGGAGCTGGCGGATCGCAGCGCGGTCGTTCACCTGGCCGCTCCGCCGGAGGTCCGCAAGCGGCTGCTCGAGGAGTACCTGAAGCGCCCCGGTCCGGTGCTCTGGCACGGAATGTTCCTTCCGGAGCCCGGGGAGGCCCTGGAGGACGCCGTCGAGCGTTGCTACGAGCGATTGCTGGACGACCGGGAACGCCGGTACACCCGGTGGGCCCGCGTCACCCTCCCTCACGACGTCCACCGGAAAGGGCTCGCAGACGCCCCTTCCTTCCTGGGGCGTTTGCGGAAAACGGGGTCAGGTCTTGAATTTTGACTTTTTTGATTCGTAGCCCGTTCCGGCTCCGGAGATC
>CAYVVQ010000189.1:0-5043 GCA_964454455.1 uncultured Desulfobacterales bacterium
GGCCAGCATGGCGGCCATCATGGCGCCGATCCCCTGGTAGGGCATGTTGGAGGCGGACAGCCCGTGAAGTATGTCCAGAAACGCCTTGGCCGCCGGCGACAGGCGCTGATCCCTCAGGTGGCCGATGCTCACGTCCAGGGTCAGGTGGGCGCCCTCCAGCAGGACCGAGGCCAGGCGGCCCGCCAGAAGCTCGGCCGCCACGGACTCCCGGATCAGAAACGAGACCGCCTCGCCCCGGTGCACCAGGTCCTTGATGAACTCGGTGTTGCTCGTCTCCATGAGCACGTTGGGCTCGTACCCGCTCCTGGTGAAGAGCTCGTTGAGCACCCGGCGCGTGCCGGACCCCACGTCCTTCATGATGATCGGCTCCTGGGCCAGCTCCTCGACCCGCACCGCCCTCCTCCGGGTCCACGGGTGCCCGGGGGGGACGATCAGGACCAGCTCCTCCTGGCTGAAGGGTGTGAAGGTGACGTCCGGGTGATCCTCGGCACGGGCGATGACCGCGATCTCGTTGCGGAACTCCACGAGGCTTTGAATCATGTCCCGGGAGCTGCCCTCGTCCAGGTTGATGCGGATGTTGGGATACTGCTGGTGATAGCTGGTGATGAGGACAGGCATGAAGTAGCGTGCGTACGCCTTGGTGGTGCCGAGACGGAGGACGCCCCGCTTGAGCGCCCGCAGGTCCTCGATCGCGTCCTCCATCTCCCCTTCGGTGTCGAACACCTTCTTGGCGTACTCGAAGAGGATCTTGCCCTCGTCCGTGAGGAAGACCCGACGGCCCCTCTTCTTGAACAGCACCAGGCCGCAGGTCTCCTCGAAGAGCCTCGCCTGGGCGGTCACGCCGGGCTGGGTAATGTGGAGGTCCTCCGAGGCCCGGGTGAAGTTCTGGTGCTTGGCCGCATGGTAGAAGACGCGAAGCTGGTTGAGATTGATCACGTTCCCCTCCTATCCAAAGTGATTCTTATACTAAAAAAGAATCATATAAGCTGAGCTTATGCATACCATAACGAAAACGAATTTGACAGTTTTTCGCGGATTCGCCACCCTGGATCCCGGGAATCACCCTTGCCGCGTCCCTGCCGGCGCGCTCGCACAACCTCAGTCTGCAGGCAGCCGAAACGCCCTGTCGCGGACCGGCCCCGATGGCGGCCGGCGCGGCCCGACGCCCTCCTCACCCTTCGCGTAGTGAAGTGCGGTGGGGATTCCCTGGACTCTTCCTGTGTTCGCGTGAGCCGGACGTTCGCGAGGCTCACTGTTGCCACGGCCCGTCGCCCGAAAGGGCGGCCCAACCCCAATCGTTTCAGACAGGGAGGTGCACCATGGCAGAAGGCAAGGCAGGAAGATTCCCGGATCCGCACGATTTTCAAGTTCCGCCGGAGCTCGAAGGCTGGGAGGAGATGTACCCCTCCCACTTCCTATTCACCCCGGGCGAGAGGTCGGACTGGGAAAAGTCCAACTTCTGGTACCAGGACAAGATCCACGCCCCGGACCCCATGCCGCCCCTGGACCTCATCTTCCAGGAGGCGTGGCAGATCTCCCTCTCCCAGTACACCACACGCGTCTTCTGCATCCCGCCGGCCCAGGGCATCGCCCAGCGACTGGTGGGCGGGTACCTGTACATCTGCGCGGTGGCGCCGCCCCCGGACGAGATCATCGGCGAGAAGGCGGGCCACTTCGAGAAGCGGGTGTTCTACGTCTTCGAGCACTACGACGAGCTGTGGGAAAAGTGGCTGACCAAGTTCAAGGCCCTGGGCGAGGAGATGAAGGGGCTGGAGATCCCCACGGAGTTCCCCAGGTACGTTTCCGATGAAGAGGTCCTGCCCGCTCCCACGGGCTGCTACGTCTCCTACGACATCCTGGAGACCTTCGACCGCCTGGTCAACCTGATGATCAAGGCGTGGCAGTACCACTTCGAGTACCTGAACCTGAGCTACCTCGCCTACCTCATGTTCGGCGACGTCTGCCGCAAGCTCTTTCCGGGCATCAGCGAAAGCGCCATCGGCAAGATGGTGGCCGGGGCCTACGTCTCCATGTTCAGGCCCGAGGAGGAGCTCTGCCGGCTGTCCCGGCTCGCCCACGAGCGGCCCGAGGTCAAGAAGGTGCTCGCGTCCGACAAGAGCGCCGCCGACAAGATCCGCGAGCTGGAAGGGATCGAGGACGGGAAGAAGTGGCTCGCCGAGCTCGAAGAGGTCAAGGATCCGTGGTTCTCCGTCTCCTGCGGCAGCGGGTGGTTCCACTACGAGGGGAGCTGGTGCAACACCCTCGACATCCCCTTCAGCTACATCCAGGGCTACCTGGGCATGCTGGACAAGGGGGACACCATCGAGCGCGCCATCGGGGAGATCGACAAGGAGCGGGACAAGGTCGTGGCCCAGTACCGGGACCTGATCTCCACGGATGAGGACCGGAACTCCTTTGACGACGCCTACAACACCATCCGCACCATCTATCGCTACGCCGAGGACCACCTGTTCTGGGTGGAGCACTGGCTGCACACCATCTGGTTCGACAAGGTGAGGACCTTCGGCCGGCTCCTCGTGAACCACGGGTTCATCGAGGAGGTGGACGACATCTTCATGTTCACCCGCTACGAGATCCCCGAGATCCTGACCGAGCTCTCCACCGGCTGGGCCCTGGGTGAGGGCATCCCGGTGCGCGGGCAGTACTACAAGGCCAAGGTGGCGAAGCGGCGAAAGATCCTGGAAGCGGCCCAAAAGTGGAGCCCGCCGCCGGCCCTGGGCGTGCCGCCCGAGGAGGTGGCCGAGCCCTTCACCATCATGCTCTGGGGCGTGACCACGGACAAGGTCCAGGAGTGGCTCAAGGGCTTCTCCGCCGAGGACGCCAAGAACCTCTCCGAGATCAAGGGGTTCGCCGCCTCGGCCGGCGTGAACGAGGGCCCGGCCCGGGTCCTGAAGCTCCTCAAAGACATCACGAACCTCCAGGAAGGCGAGGTCCTGGTCTGCCCCAACACGAACCCCTCATGGGCGCCCGTCTTCGCCAAGATCCGCGGCGCGGTGACGGACATCGGGGGCCTGACCAGCCACGCGGCCATCGTGTGCCGTGAGTACGGCGTGCCCGCGGTCACGGGCACCGGGATCGGCACGGCCGCCATCAAGAACGGCGACATCGTCCGGGTGGACGGGGACACCGGAACGGTCACGGTGGTCGAACGGACCGCCTGAGCCGGGTAGCGTTCCATTGAGGCCGGGGACTGCACATCCTCCGGGCCCAACCATGGAGAGGCCACATGAGCTACACCAAGAGACTCGAGGAGCTCGACAAGAACGCCCTGGCGCTGGTGGGCGGCAAGAACGCCAGCCTGGGGGAAATGATCAAGGCCGGGGTCCGGGTGCCGCCCGGCTTCGCGGTCACCACCACCTGCTATGAAGATTTCATCAAGCGCACGGGCATCGTGGACAAGATGTACGAGCTCCTGTCCGGGCTTCAGCTGGGCGCTGTGGACGCGGTCCACCAAGCCGCCGAGCAGGTGCAGGGGCTCATCCGCAACGCCCCCATGCCGGACGACATGCGCGCGGCCGTCACCGAGGGCTATGCCGAGCTCTGCCGCGAGACCTCCGACGAGAGCCTTCCGGTGGCCGTCCGGTCCAGCGCCACAGCCGAGGACTTGCCCACGGCGAGCTTCGCCGGACAGCAGGACACCCACCTCTGGGTGGTGGGGACGGACCGCGTCCTCCAGCGCGTCCAGGACTGCTGGGCGAGCCTGTTCACGCCGCGCGCCGTGAGCTATCGCATTCGAAACGACTTCCCGCACGAGAAGGTGTTCATCAGCGTGGGGGTCCAGAAGATGGTGAACGCCAAGTGCGCCGGGGTGATGTTTTCCCTGAACCCCACGGACGGCGACCCCTCCAAGGTATTGATCGAGGGGGCCTGGGGCCTGGGAGAGACCGTGGTGGGCGGCACCGTGAACCCCGACCGGTTCGCCGTGGACAAGGTCCTGATGGAACCCACCGAGAAGAACATCTCCACCAAGCACATCGCCTGCGTGTTCGATCCCGACAACGGGGAGGTCATGGAGGCGGAGCTCGACCCCGAAAAGGGGTGCAAGTGCTGCCTTCTGGACGAGGAGGTCAAGGAGCTGGCCAAGCTGGCCAAGGAGATCGAGAAGCACTACGGCGTGCCCATGGACATCGAGTGGGCCATCGACGGGGTGGAGCTTTTTCCCGAGAACGTGTTCATCGTCCAGGCCCGTCCGGAGACGGTCTGGAGCCAGAAGAAGGGAGCGTCCCGGCTCGGAAAGAAGAGCGGCCGGGAGCTGCTCATGGCGCAGGCCATGAAGCGCATCAAACTGAGCTGAGCGGATAAGCTGCGGGGGCAACCAATCAGGGGCCCCGAAGGAAGAGCCCCCACAGCTGTTCAATAGTTGGTCGCACGAGATTCCGACCCAACGGCTGGCCAAAAGCCCCGAGAAGCCTCGTGCCCGGGAAGCAGACATTCCCAACGATTCGGCAACCATTCGTTTGATCAGGAGGGACACGAGACATGAAAAGCATGCGGGACTTTATCGAACTGGCGGAGAAGGAAGGCGAGCTGAAACGCATCACCGCGGAGGTGGACTGGAACCTGGAGCTTTCCCACATCGCCAAGCTCAACGAGGAAGCCCACGGACCGGCCCTGCTCTTCGAGAACGTCAAGGACTACGACACGCCGGTGATCACCAGCACCTGCACCACCGCCCAGAAGCTGGCCCTCATCCTGGGCCGTCCCAAAGAGACCCCCCTCCCGGAGATCCTCCGGGCCTGGGTGGACATGGGCCACGATCCCATCCCGCCGAAGTGGGTGGACAAGAAGGACGCCCCCTGCAAGCAGAACATCATCAAGGGCGACGACATCGACCTGTACAAGTTTCCCGTGCCCCACTTCTTTCCCATGGACGGCGGGCGCTACATCGGCACGGCCCATTTCATCCTCACCAAGGACCCGGAGACCGGGTGGGTGAACCTCGGCACGTACCGATCGCAGCTCCTGGACAAGAACAAGATCGGGACCCAGTTCATCAAGGGGAAGCACGCGGACCAGATGCTC
>CAYVVQ010000190.1:0-5015 GCA_964454455.1 uncultured Desulfobacterales bacterium
CATGGCCTCGATCCCGTTGGTGATGATGTTGATGAAGACCTGCTTGAGCTTGTCCGGGTCGCAGAGGATCTCGCCGAGGTCCGGATCCAGGGACTCCACGAAGGAGTAGAGGTCCGGGGGGTAGGCGGCCCCCATGAACTTGACCACGTCCCTGAGGACCGAGTTGACGTCGGCCTGCCGGCGCACGAGGCGGTACTCCTTGGTGAAGTCCCCGAGCTCCCCCACCAGCCGCTCCACCCTCGCCACCTCCTCGACGATCATGTCGAGCTTCTGCCGGATGCGTTCGTCCTCGATGGTGTTCTGGATCTGGTTCGTGAACCCGCCGATGATCATGAGCGGGTTCTTGAGCTCGTGGACCACGTGGGCGACGGCCTCCCCCACAGCGGCGAGCCGCTCGGACTGGAGGAGCTTTTTCTCCAGATGCTTCCGATCCGTGATGTCCCGGATGATGGCGGTGATGGTGACGCCCGACTCCATCTCCAGGAAGGAGAGGCTCAGCTCGACGGGGAACTCCTCCCCGCTCTTCCGAAGCGCCGTGAGGCTGATGGTCCGGCCCACCAGGGAGCCCTCTCGCCGCTCCAGGAAGCGCTCAACGTAGCGGCGGTGATCGCCGTACTTGGCGGGGATCAGGATGCCCAGGTCCTCGCCCATGACCTCGTCCCGGGCGTAGCCGAAGATCCGCTCGGCGGCGTTGTTGAACAGGGTGATGCGGTGGCTCTCGTCGATGCTCAGGATGGCGTTGGTGGCCGTGTCCAGGATGGAGCGGAACCGCCTGCGGGAGCCCCTGAGCTCCTCGATCAGGGTGCGGTAGCGGGTCTCGTCCCGGGCGATCTCCATGAAGTAGCGGATCTCTCCTTCGCCGGGGACCTGGATGGGGTACATGATCAGGGCGAGCTCCCGCTGCCGGCCCTCCGCGTCCGTCTGCCGGTAGCGGGTCTCCACCCGGGTTCCCGTCTCCACGGCCGTGGCCAGGGGGCAGCTGCTCTCCAGATCCATGTGGCAGGGGGCGCCGCAGGCCTCCTTGAGCTCGAAGCATTTGCGGCCGATCGCCTTGGCCTTGTCCATGCCGTATCGGTCCAGCATGACCCGGTTGACGTCCCGGACCGTGAAGTCCCGGTCCAGCACCATGATCTCCTCGCTGATACCGTCGAACACGGTGTTCAGGAAGAGGTTCTGGATCCGGAGCCTCTCCAGCTCGTCCTCCAGGCGGGCGCACTCGGCCCGAAGGCGCTCGACCTCATTCTCCCGAAGCGCTCGTCCATCACCGTCCATGGCGTTCCCCTATGCCCGGGGTGTAGAACACGTACTCCGCGGCGAGGATGGCGAACATGTCTTCGATGCCGTCCCGAATCGCCCCGTAGAGCTCCTGGAGGGTCCCCGCCTCGGTCAGAGATTGGCGGTACGCATTCAGGTCGTAGTAGTGGCCGTCGACGGGAAACAGGACGTGATCGATGGGGCCGTACCAGTTCACGTTCAGGGTCTGCTTGAGGGTGGAGATCTTCCGGTAGAGGTCGCGGATGGCGTCCGTCCGCAGGAGGGGGCTCACCTGATTGATCATGCAGTCCACCAGGCCGGCCAGGTAGTAGACGTCCCGCATGCTGGACGCATTCTCCTTGTGGATGTAGAGCCCCCGCGCGGTGTAGGCCATGCTTCCCCGCAGGACGAAGTGGGGAGGAAGGGTCGGGACCCCCGGCCGCCCCTCGCGCAGGTTCTCTCCTCTTTGCTTTTCCAGCTCCTCGGACTGGGAACGCCTCATCATGACGAAGTCGGTGTTGTCCCAGCCGGCCCGTCTGAACTCCAGGGGTCTGGAGGTGATCAGGTTGTTCGGCGGCCGGTTCCGCCGCTCTTCCAGGTCGATGATTCTGGCCACGCTTTCGCGCCTCTCGGGAACGGCCCCTTCCGCCGGCGTATCCGGGATCAGGGTCTGGGGTGGTGCATCTCGTGAATCTTCTTCAGCCGCTCGCGGGTCACGTGGGTGTAGATCTGGGTGGTGCTGATGTCCTCGTGGCCCAGCATGATCTGGACGGACCGCAGGTCCGCGCCCCCCTCCAGGAGGTGGCTGGCGAAGGCGTGGCGCAGCCCGTGGGGCGTGATGGAGCGCTTGATCCCGGCGGCGCGGCCGTACCGCTTGATGAGCTTCCAGAACCCTTGCCGGGTGAGGGGCCGGCCGGTCCGGTTGACGAAGAGGTGGGAGGAAGAGCGTCTGCCGAGGAGGCCGTTTCGCCCCCCGGAGAGAAACGCCCGGACCGCGTCCATGGCCTTGTCCCCCATGGGGACCACCCGCTCCTTGGAGCCCTTCCCGATCAGGCGGACGAACCCCGCCTCCAGGTTCACGTCCCGGACCCGAAGACCGGTGAGCTCGGAGACGCGCAGGCCGGTGGCGTAGAGGAGCTCCAGCATGGCCCGGTCCCGCGAGCCGGACGGCGTGTCCGGGTCGGGCTGCTCCAGGAGCCGCTCCACCTCGTCCGGGCTCAGGATCTCCGGAAGCCTCCGGGGCAGCTTGGGGGTCTCCACCAGCCGGGCCGGGCTCGTCTCGATCCTCCCCTCCGAGACCAGGAACCGGTAGAACATGCGGATCGAAGAGAGCCCGCGGGCCGCGCTCCGGGCGGAGAGCTTCCCCCGGAGGCTCCCCATGTAGGAGGAGATCTCCTCCCGGGTGACCTCCTCGGGCCCGCGTCCGAGCCCGCCCAGGAACTCCAGGAACCGCACCAGGTCGCGGCTGTAGCCCTGGATCGTGTTGGCCGCAAGCCCCCGCTCCACCCGGAGGTGGGCGATGAACTGGTCCAGTAGAAGATCGGCCTCTGTCGCGGCCATGATGCATTCCTCGAGAGCGGTCACCCGGGACCCGGGGGCTGTGGAAATCAGAGGTCGAGGTAGTGGCCCGCCCGGGTGAGGATTCTCGGGCCGGTCTTTTCGACGAGTACCATCTGCTCGAGGCGCACCCCGCCCTTGCCGGGGAGGTAGATGCCCGGCTCCACCGTGACCACGTGCCCCCGGCGGAGCTTCACCGGTTTTCGCGGGGCCAGGCGGGGGTTCTCGTGCGGCGCCAGCCCCACGCCGTGCCCCAGGGAGTGGCCGAAGTAGTCCCCGTACCCGGCCTCCCGGATCACCTCCCGGGCCACGCCGTCCGGCGTGGTGGTCTCCACGCCCGGGCGGACGGCCTCCAGGGCGTCGAGCTGGGCCTTTCGCACGGTCCGATACACCGTGCGAAAAGGCTCCTCGGGGTCACTCTCCCCCGGAAACACGGTCCGGGTCATGTCGCAGCAGTAGCCGTCCACGCGCACGCCCACGTCCACGACCACCGGCTCGCCCGCGCGGAGCTTCCGGTCCGAGGGAACCGCGTGGGGGAGCGCCCCGTTGGGCCCGGCCGCCACGATCGGCTCGAAGGCCATGCCCTCGGCGCCGGCCTCCCGGGCGAGCCCCATGATCCGCCAGGCGATCTCCTTTTCCGTCCGCCCGGGATGCATCCGGGGGATCACCTCGTCGAGGACGGACCCCATGATGTCCGAGGCCCGCTCCATGGCCTGGACCTCCTCCGGGGCCTTGATCTCGCGCATGCCCTCCACCAGGCCCTTCACCGGCTGGAGGCGCACGGACGGGTTCATGTTCTTGAGAACCCGGGACACGCGCCGGTGGAGCCCCCAGATCAGGTAGCCCGGGTCGAACCCCAGCGTGCGGGTGCCGAGGCGTTCCAAGAGATCGGGCAGGGTCTCCACGAAGTCCCGTTGGACCGTGACCACCTCGAAGTCCACCACCTGGCTCTCCGCCTCGGTGGTGTACCTCGAGTCCGTGACCAGGAGGGCCTGGTCCCGGGTGACGAGGAGGTAGCCCGCCGTCTCGTCGAGCCCCGCGCCCGGGGCCTGGAACCGGGAGAGGTACGGGCGTTTTCCCGGCCGCCCCACCCAGAGGGTGTCGGCCGCGCGCCGGTCCAGGAGACGTCTCAGTCGGGCCAGGTTCCGTCTGTGAAAGGCTTTGTCCATGGGATCCCGAGTCGCGATGACCGCTCACATGCGATCGCCGAACACCTTAACAGAGTGGGTGGGCATTTGCAATTTCCGGCGCGGGAAGGGGCGCCGGGGTGTACCCGTTCAGAAGTCGAACCGCCAGCCCAGCCCCAGATCCTTTCCGTCCGAGTAGACTCCCAGGCGGCCGGGCAGGCTCTCGAGAAAGCCCTTGCGGGCCTCGTCGTTGTACCGGTGGGCGTTGTTGACCGCGCTGTAGATGTTCCCGGTGTAGAAGCCCAGCTCCAGGAAGCCGAGGATGCCGCCGAGGACCTCCTGGTCGCTGTCGAACGCCTCGTACGCGGCCCAGGCGAAAGCCCCGTTGATGAGAAAGGAGACTGCGGCGTCCTGGTACCGTCCGGTGTATGCATGGCCCAGTCCGGGAAGAACCCCGGCCATGACCCCGGCGGCGGCGGGCGATTTCTCGGGAATATGGTCTCCTTCGAGGGCCATGTCGGAGAGGTCCCGGGCCATCTCCCTGAGGGGGCTCTCCTCCCCCACCCGGGCGAAGGTGCGGGAGGCCTCCCGCCACTGCCCGGCCTCCATGCGGATCCAGCCCAGCCGGTAGCGGGCCTCTTCGGCGGCCGGGCTCTCCGGGTAGTCGGCGAGGACGCGGTCGAAGTAGTAGGCGGCCTCCGTCCCCACCCCCTGGAGCCGGTAGGACTCCCCGATGAGGTAGAGGGCCCTTGCGCCCACGGGCCGCCGGCGGTAGGCGTCGTGGACCTCCCAGAGGAGCTTCCGGGCCCGCTCGAACCGCCGCAGCTTCAGGTAGCACCAGCCGGCCATGAAGCGCGCCCGGGGCACGCGGGGATCGTCCGGGAAAAAGTAGGTCAGCCGCTCGAGCTCCTGCGCGGCGCGGTCGTACTCCTCCCGCTCCACATAGTGCCTGGCGAATGCCATCTGCTTCTCGCTGTCCAGCACGACCCGGGCCGCACCGGCCTCCCGCGGCTGCAGCAGGAACGCGAGAACAAGGACGGTGGCCCAGATCAGGACGCTTCGCTCCATGACTTCCTC
>CAYVVQ010000191.1:0-4993 GCA_964454455.1 uncultured Desulfobacterales bacterium
CGAACCCGAGAAAGGATGTTATGGACCAGAATCACGCGAGCCGCATCGCCGGTGAGCTCGAGCTGAAACCCTGGCAGGTGGAGGCCGTTGTCCGCCTGATCGAGGACGGGGCCACGGTCCCCTTCATCGCCCGGTACCGGAAAGAGGCCACGGGAACGCTGGACGAGGTGGCCGTGACCGCCATCCGGGATCGATCGGCTCAGCTCCGGGAGCTGGACAAGCGAAGGCAGGCCGTCCTGGGGAGCCTCACCGAGCGGGGTCTCCTCACGGACGAGCTGAAGGCCGCAATCGAGGGCGCAGAGACCCTCTCGGCCCTGGAGGACCTCTACCTGCCCTTTCGTCCCAAGCGCCGGACCCGGGGGACCGCGGCCAAGGAGAAGGGGCTGGAGCCCCTGGCGACCCTCCTGCTGGAGCAGGACCCGTCCTTCGACCCGGAGGCGGAGGCCTCGGCCTACGTGGATCCGGAAAAGGGCGTTGCCTCCACGGTGGAGGCCCTGGCCGGGGCCCGCGACATCCTGTCCGAGTGGGTGAACGAGAGCCCGGAGGCGCGCGAGCGCATGCGAAGGCTCTTTGCCGCGGAGGGGGTCTTCCTCGTGAAGGTGGTACCGGGCATGGAGGAGCAAGGCGCCAAGTACCGGGACTACTTCGATCTCGAGGAACCCGTGGCCGAGGCCCCCTCCCACCGGGTCCTGGCCATGCGCAGGGGGGCCCGGGAGGGGATCCTGGACCTCAGGGTCGCCCCGCCGGAGGAACGGGCCCTGTCGGTCCTGGAGGAGATGTTCGTCCACGGGGAGGGGCCGGCGTCCCGACAGGTGCTCCAGGCCGTGCAGGACGGGTACCGACGGCTCCTTTCCCACGCCATGGAGACCGAGACCCGGGTGGAGACCAAGAAACAGGCGGACGAGGCGGCCATCCGCGTCTTCGCGGGAAACCTCCGGGAGCTTCTGCTTTCGCCGCCGCTGGGTCCGAAGCGGGTCCTGGCCGTGGACCCGGGCATTCGAACCGGCTGCAAGGCGGCCAGCCTGGACCGGCAGGGCGGTCTGCTGGCCGTGGAGACGGTTTACCTGTTCGGGTCGGCCGCCCGGAAGGCCGAGGCGGCCGACGTGCTGACGGGGCTGTGCAGGCGCCACGAGGTGGAGGCGGTGGCGGTGGGAAACGGCACCGGCGGCCGGGAGACCGAGGCCTTCATCCGCGGCCTGGACCTGCCCGGCGCGCCGCCGGTGGTGCTGGTGAACGAGAGCGGGGCCTCCATCTACTCTGCGTCCGAGGCGGCCCGCAGGGAGTTTCCGGACCTGGACCTCACCTACCGCGGCGCGGTCTCCATCGGGAGGCGGCTCATGGATCCCCTGGCCGAGCTGGTGAAGATCGACCCCAAGTCCATCGGGGTGGGCCAGTATCAGCACGACGTGAACCAGGCGGCCCTCAAGCGGAGCCTGGAGGACGTGGTGGAGAGCTGTGTGAACGCGGTGGGCGTGGAGGTGAACACGGCCAGCCAGGAGCTCCTCTCCTACGTGTCGGGCCTGGGCCCGCAGCTCGCCGCGAACGTCGTGACCCACCGTGCGGAGAACGGCCGGTTCCGGTCGAGAAAGCAGTTCAAGGAGGTGAGCCGGCTCGGGCCCAAGGCGTTCGAGCAGGCGGCCGGGTTCCTGCGCGTTCGAGACGCCGAGGACCCCCTGGACGGGAGCGCGGTCCACCCGGAGTCCTACGGGGTGGTGGAGGCCATGGCCCGCGACCTGGACTGCTCGGTCCGGGACCTGATGGAACGGGAGGACCTCCGGAAGCGCATCCGGCTGGAGGACTACGTCACCGGCACCGTGGGGCTCCCCACGCTGACGGACATCCTCGAGGAACTGGCCAAGCCCGGACGGGACCCCCGGGAGAAGCTGGAGACGGTGGCCTTTGCCGAGGGGATCCACGAGATCGGCGATCTGGCCGCGGGCATGACCCTGCCCGGCGTGGTGACCAACGTGACCGCGTTCGGCGCGTTCGTGGACGTGGGGGTCCACCAGGACGGCCTCGTCCACGTGAGTGAGCTGGCCGACCGGTTCGTCAAGGACCCGGCCGAGCTGGTCCGGGTCAACCAGCGGGTCTCGGTGCGCGTCCTGGACGTCGACCTGGACCGGAACCGGATCTCGCTCTCCATGCGGTCGGGCGAGGGCAGGCGGCCGCCGAAGGAGTCCGGATCAAAAAGGAAGCCGAACCCGAAGCCCGGGGGGGAACGGCCTCGGAAGAAGGAGGCCCGCAAGCCCGGGGCCTTCAACAACCCGTTTGCAGAGCTGCTGGGCAAGGAGAAGTGACCGGGGCCTCTCCCGCCGGCTACGCCTCCTGCTCCCTCCGCACCGTGTTCAGGGCCGAGCCCGCCTCGAGCCAACCGATCTGCTCCCGGGTGAGGGTGTGGGTGAAGCGCAGGGGGAAGACGGTCCCGTCCGGGCGCCTGACCGTGACCGTTACGGGCTCGCCCGGGTCCAGATCAGAGAGGGGAGGGAAGGTCAGGCGGTCCCGCTCCCGGATGCGATCGTAGTCGCCGGGGTCCGCGAAGGTCAGGGGGAGGATGCCCTGCTTCTTCAGGTTCGCCTCGTGGATCCGGGCGAAGGAGCGGGCCGCCACCACCAGGACGCCCAGGAACCGAGGGCTCATGGCCGCGTGCTCCCGGCTCGAGCCCTCGCCGTAGTTCTCGTCGCCCACGATGACCGAACCGCCCGCCCGCTCGCGGTAGTGCCGGGCCAGCTCGTGAAACGGGACGCCGGTCTCCCCGGTGAAGATGTCGGTCCCCTGCCCGGTCTCCCCGGTGAATGCGTTCACCGCACCCTGGAGCAGGTTTCGCGAGATGTGGGTCAGATGCCCGCGGAACCGGAGCCAGGCGCCGCCGGGTGAGATGTGGTCCGTGGTGGTCTTTCCCCGGGTCTTGACGAGCACGGGAAGGTCCTCGTAAGGCCGTCCGTCCCAGGCCGGGAAGGGCTCCAGGAACTCCAGGCGTTCCGAGCCCTCGGGGATGCGGACCTCCACGCCGCTTCCGTCCTCCGGGGGCGGCACATAGGCCTCCCGGCTCCGGACCAGACCGTCCGGGGGAAGGGGAGGAGGGTCCGGGGGGACGAGCCGGAACGGTTCGCCGTCCGTCCCCTCGATGGTGTCGGCCTCGGGGTCGAAGCCGGGATCCCCGCTCAGGGCCAGGGCCGCGGCCAGGGCGGGAGAGGTCAGAAAGGCCCGGGTCTCGGGATTGGCGTCGTTCCTCCCCCGGAAGTTCCGGTTGAAGGTGGTGAACAGGCAGTTGGGCTCGCCTTCGGGGACGTCCGTCCGGTCCCACTGGCCGATGCAGGGCCCGCAGGAGGCCGTGAGCACGGTGGCGCCGGCGTCCAGGAGGCTCTGGAGGATCCCGTCCCGGCGGATGGTCTCGTACACCTGCCGGGATCCGGGAGAGAGCAGGAACGGCACCCGGGACCGAAGGCCGTGGTCCGCCCCCTGCTCGAGGACCTGGGCCGCGGCGCAGAGGTCCGCATAGGAGCTGTTGGTGCAGGAGCCGAGAAGCACGGCCGAGACCTTCCCGGGCCACCCCTCGGCTGTGAGGGCTCCCCGGAACTCCCGGGCACTCGTCACCCGGTCCGGGCTGAACGGCCCGGCGTGTGCCGGCCGGACCGTTCCCAGGTCCAGCTCGAGCAGCTCGTCGAACACGGTCTCGGGCGTCTCGACGCAGTCCGGGTCCTGGGAGAGCAGGTCCCGCAGAGAAGCGGCCCGATCCGCGTCCTCCACCCGGCCCGCATTTCTCATGTAGGCGTCCATGGCCTGGTCGTAGACAAAGACCGAGGCCGTGGCCCCGAGCTCGGCCCCCATGTTGGTGATGGTGGCCTTCTCGGCGGCGGAAAGGCTTTGCGCCCCGTCGCCGAAGTACTCGAACACCTTGCCGGTGCCCCCTTTCACCGTGAGGCGGCGGAGCATCTCCAGGATCACGTCCTTGGCCGACGCCCAGCCCGTGAGCCGCCCGGTCAACCGGACGCCCACGAGGATCGGCGCGGTGGTCTCCCAGGGAAGGCCGGCCATGACCTCGGCCGCGTCCGCCCCTCCCACGCCGATGGCGATCATGCCCAGCCCGCCGGCGTTGGGGGTGTGGGAGTCGGTGCCGATCATGAGACCGCCCGGAACGGCATGGTTCTCCAGCAGCACCTGGTGAATGATCCCGGAGCCCGGGCCCCAGAAGCCGATGCCGAAGCGGGCCGCGGCGCTCGAGAGAAACTCGTACACCTCCCGGTTCGTGGTGAGGGCGGCTTCCAGATCCGCCGCTTCCCCCCGCGCGGCCCGCAGGAGGTGATCGCAGTGGATGGTGGCGGGCACGCTGGTCTTTTCGCGCTTGGCCAGCATGAACTGGAGCATGGCCATCTGGGCGGTGGCGTCCTGCATGGCCACGCGGTCCGGGAGGAGGCGGATCGGGTCGCGTCCCCGCTCCGGTACGCCCGCTTTTTCCGGGTCGGCCTGGTGCAGGTAGAGGATCTTTTCCGCGTAAGACAGCCCCCGCCCGAGCCGTTTTCGCGTTCGGTCCAGGACGGTCTCGGCCCACTCTCGGGTGAGTGAGGGATTCATGAACGGCTCTCCGTGTCGGGCACCCCGGACGCGCTCGTTCCAGGGTGCGCTTTCAAAGGGACCCTCGTCCGCTCGGCGGGGTCCAGTCCCGCTCGGGCCTTCACGCGCAGGAGCCCGGGGCTCTTGTGGCAGTACATGAGGGGGCTGTCCAGGCCGGCGGCCATGAACCGTGCCTCCAGGTCGTCGAACAGCACGGGGCGGTCGGGCCACGTGAAGCGCCGTTCCTGCGCTCGCAGCCCTTCCCAGCGTGCGGTTGCGGCCTCGTCGCCCTCGAGGACGGAACGCAGGGCGTGGTCGCACAGGAACATCTCACAGGCAATGGGCTTGAGACGCCACAGGCATCCGGACGAACCCAGATAGACACAGCCGGCGCCCTCCCCCGAGCGCGAGAGCACCTCCTCCAGAACGTCGATCTCACCGG
>CAYVVQ010000192.1:0-4912 GCA_964454455.1 uncultured Desulfobacterales bacterium
GACCGTCACCGCGGACTGGTCGATCAACGAGAACCCCAACGGCGGGTACCTCATGGCCCTCTGCGCCCGGGCCGCGCTCCAGCAGAGCCGGATGCCGTCCCTCGCCATCTTCACGGCCGCCTTTCTCTCCCGCTGCGGCCCCGGGGAGGCGGAGATCAGCGTGGAGCCCCTGGGCGCCTCCGCCCGGTTCGAGCGCTGCCGGGTCGATCTCTTCCAGGAAGGGAAGCTCAGGACGTCCGCCCTGGCGACCTTCACGGACCGGGGGAACCGATCGGGCGGGAGCCGCATGGAGGCGGGGCCGCCCGAGCTCCCGCCTGCGGACGCCTGCGTCCCCATCCCGGAGATGCCCGGCTACACCCTGTTCCGCCACCTGGAGGTGCGCCTGGACCCGGCCTGCGCCGGATGGATGACGGGGGAGCCGGCGGAGCGCTCGGAGATCCGGGGCTGGGTCCGCTTCCGGAACGACCGCCCGCCCGATCCGGGGGCCGTCCTCCTGTTCGCCGACGCCTTTCCCCCCGCCGTGCTGGCGAGCCACGGCATGGTGGCCTGGGTCCCCACCCTCGAGTGCTCGGTGAACATCCGCCAGATCCCCGAAAGCGTCTGGCTGAAGGGCCGGTTCCGGAGCCGGTTCCTCCACCAGGGCATGGTGGAGGAGGACGGCGAGCTCTGGGACGAGACCGGCGCCCTGATCGGCCTCTCGCGCCAGATCGCCCAGTTCCGGAAGGACGGCTGAGCCCATGACGCCCCCCAACCCCCGGCTCCGGCTGGCCGAGGACTACGTCCGCCACACGGACTGCAACCTCTTCCTCACGGGCAAGGCCGGCACCGGCAAGACCACCTTTCTCCACGAGGTCGCCCGGACCTCGCCCAAGCGGCTGGTGGTGACCGCCCCCACGGGCGTGGCCGCCATCAACGCCGGCGGCGTCACCCTCCACTCCTTCTTCCAGCTCCCCTTCGGCCCCTTCGTCCCCGGAAGCGAGGATTTCTCCGGCCGCCACCGCATGCGCAGGGCGAAGAAGAACCTCATCCGCAGCCTGGACCTCCTGATCATCGACGAGATCAGCATGGTGCGCGCCGACCTCCTCGACGCCGTGGACTTCGTCCTCCGCCGCTACCGCCGCACCGAGCGGCCCTTCGGCGGCGTGCAGCTCCTCATGATCGGCGACCTCCACCAGCTCTCCCCCGTGGTCAAGAGGGACGAGTGGGAGCTCCTGAAGGACCGCTACGACTCCCCCTACTTCTTCAGCAGCACGGCCCTGGCCCGGGAGGGCATGGTCCCCGTCGAGCTCGAGCATATCTACCGCCAGTCCGACCCCCGCTTCATCGAGCTCCTCAACCGGGTCCGCGACAACCGGCTCGACCCGCAGACCCTCCAGGCGCTCAACGCCCGGCACATCCCCGGCTTCTCGCCCGACGACCACGACGGGACCATCACCCTCTGCACCCACAACCGGAGCGCCGACGCCATCAACCGGGCCCGCATGGAGGCCCTCTCCGGAAAGCGCCGCCGGTTCCGGGCCGGCCTGGAAGGCGACTTCCCGGAGCAGGCCCTTCCCACCGCCGCCGTCCTGGAGCTCAAAAAGGGCGCCCAGGTGATGTTCATCCGCAACGACATGTCCCCGGAGAAGCTCTACTTCAACGGCAAGATCGGGACCGTCATCCGGCTCTCCCGGGACGCCGTGGAGGTCCGCTGCCCCGGAGACCCCGCCCCCATCCCGGTGAAGCCCACCACCTGGGAGAACATCGACTACTCCGTGGACCCCGAGACCGGGGAGATCTCCCGCCAGGCCGTGGGCACCTTCACCCAGGTCCCCCTCAAGCCCGCCTGGGCCATCACCATCCACAAGAGCCAGGGCCTCACCTTCGACAAGGCCGTCATCGACGCCCAGGCCGCCTTCGCCTACGGCCAGGTCTACGTGGCCCTGAGCCGCTGCCGCACCCTCGAGGGCCTGGTCCTCAGCAAGCCCCTGGCCCCGGAGGCCGTCAAGACCGACCCCGCGGTCCGCCGCTTCGTGCGGGAGACCGTCCAGCAACCGCCCTCGCCCCAGGACCTGGCCGCCGCCCGGAGCCGCTACCAGCAGCGGCTTCTCCTGGAGGCCTTCGGCTTCCGGGAGCTCAGCCGCCGGCTCGACCGCCTGACCCGCCTCCTCCACACGAGCGCCCCCCTGATCCAGGGGACCGGTCACGAGGAGCTGTCCCGGGTCCGGGAGCAGGGATCCGCCGAGATCGTCCAGGTGGGCGAGCGGTTCAAGCGCCAGCTCCAGGGGATGTTCGCCTCATGCGAGGAGCCCGCCAAGGACCCGGCCATCCGGGAGCGGCTCCAGAAGGCGGCCGACTACTTCGAGGAGCGGTTCCAGGCGATCCTCCACCCCGCCATCGAGAACTTCTCCGTCGAGACCGACAACAAGGAGGTGCGGAAGCACCTGCAGGACGCAGCCCGGGAGCTGGGTCAGGAGGCCGCCCTCAAGCTCGCGGGCGTCCTCTCCTGCCGGGAGGGGTTCTCCCCCGGCCAATACCTCCGGGCCCTCTCCGTCGCGGCCATGGAGGAGGAGAAGCCCCGGCCCAAGGCAGCCCCCGCCTACACCGAGGAGGACGTGGGCCACCCCGAGCTGTTCGAGGCCCTGCGGCAGTGGCGCAAGGACAAGGCAAAGGACGAGGGCGTTCCCGCCTACCGGGTCCTCCACCAGAGGACCCTGGTCCAGATCGCGGTCCACCTCCCCGGCACCCTGGCCGAGCTCAAACGGGTCCGGGGCATCGGCAAGCGGCTGGCCGCCCGGTACGGCGAGGAGCTGACCGCCCTGGTGGCGGACTACCGCCGGGAGCACGGGATCGAGTCGGTCGACCTCCCCGAGCCCTCCCACCCGGAGCCCCGCGAGAAGAAAAAGCCCAAGGAGGACACCAGGAAGATCACCCTCGAGGCCTTTCAGCGGGGGCTCACCATCCCCCATATCGCCGACGAGCGGGGTCTCGCCAACGCCACCATCGAGGGCCACCTGGCCCACTTCGTGGTCCGGGGGGAGCTGGACATCCACGACGTGGTGTCCGAGGACAAGCGCCGGGCCATCGAGGAGCAGGTGGAAAGGACCCGCAGCCGGTCCCTCAAGGAGCTCAGGGAGGCCCTCGGCGGCGACTGCAGCTACGGCGAGATCAAGCTGGTGCTGGCCCACCTGGAGCACCTCCAGGGGGCCTGACCCCCGGCCTTCCCGTGAACATACCCCCCCAGTAGGCCAAGCGTAGGGCGGCATTTTACATGCCGCCGTAAGGTAGCCGGTTTTCAACGGCCTGTCAGGGTTTGATAGGCAGCGGCCTGTTCACGAAGTCGCGGAAGTGACGGTATTGGGACAGCAGGGTGAAGACGCGTCTGATCAGGCTGGGATTGGTGCGCCAGGCGTGGCGCAGGCTGCGCACGAACAGCCGGCGCAAAGCAGGACCGCTCAGCAGGTAGTAGCGCACCATGCGATGCAGCGATAGCAGTTGGGTTGGATCGAATTTCTTGTTGACGTAGCGCTCCGTGAAGTAGTCGACGCCGTTGATCCAGTCGTGAAGCCGGCGCTCGAAGAGGTCCGGCTGGTAGATGCGCTGAAACAGCGTCCAGTAGCCGTCAAGCAGCGCGCGCCGATCGAGGTTCAGAGGGACAACGTTGGTGTCCAGTTGCCACTCGCCGCTGAAGTCTTGCTCGCGCAGGCGGCCTGCGGCCGCCAGCCGGTCGTGCAGCGGCGTGTAGGGCGGCGCGTTGAGCAGTGAGATGCCGGCGATCGGGCTGGCGCTGCGTTCTACGAAATCGAGAAGCTCGGCAAAGCTGTCGTCGTCGTCGTGGTCGAATCCGACGATT
The DNA here is from genome assembly GCA_964454455.1 of uncultured Desulfobacterales bacterium. Lineage (GTDB taxonomy): Bacteria > Desulfobacterota > DSM-4660 > Desulfatiglandales > HGW-15 > JAIPEI01. Next base: position 3,833 of record CAYVVQ010000192.1, read on the forward strand.
AGGCCCAGGAAGGGCACGATGCCGTGGCGCGAGATACGCTCGATGCGCTCGAGCAGCGGCCGCTCGAGGTTGTGCTCCTTGTGCACTTCGGCCAGGCTGGCGCGGCGAACCGTCTCGACTCCCAGAAAAAGCATCGAGAAACGGGCGTCGGCGAAACGCCTCAGCAGCTCAACGTCGTCGCCGATGCGCACCGTGATCTGGGCGGCAAATGAGAGCGGGCGGGTCTGCTGTGTATTCCACTCGATCAGCGCGTCGAGCAGGGCCTCGGTGAAGCGCCGGTTGCCGAAGAAGTTGTCGTCCGAGAAGAACACCGAGCGCGCTCCAGCGGAGTAGGCGCGGGCCACTTCGGCCAGCACCTGGGCCACCGACTTTGTGCGGTAGCGGCGGCCGGCGTACTGGATGACATCGCAGAAGTCGCAGCGATTCGGGCAGCCTCGGCTGGTCTGGACGTTGAGGCTGAGGTAGTCGGCGGCATCGATCAGCGACCAGTCCGGCGCCGGGCTGTACCTCAGCTCGACATGCTCGCGCTGCTCATAGACCGCCTGCGGCTTGCCGGCGCACCACTCGCGCAAAAAGCGGGGCCAAGTGTGCTCGGCCTCGCCTGTGAAGTGGAAATCAGCCAATCCCCGGCAGCGATCGGCCTCGATGCTGGCGTAAGTCCCCCCAAGCGCCACCGGAAGACCGCGCTCGCGAAAGCCCCGGCACAAAGACTCGATTCGATCGGCGTGCAGCGTGGCGCCGGTGACCGCAACCAGGTCGGCGGGACGGTCCCAGTCGAGCGGCCCGATGTTCTCATCGGACATCGAGTATTCCACTGTGACATCCGGCGGGGTCAGGGCCATCAGCGTGGCCAGGGCCGCATTGGGCATCAGGGTCTTGGCGCCGAACATCTCGACCGCCCCTTGCATCGACCAGAAGCTCTCCGGGTGGCGGGGGGCTACCAGGTGGATGCGCCGTGGGCGGTTGCCGTGGCCGTAGCGTCTGGTTCGAGGAGTTGCCATGCTGTTTCCCTGGGCCGACACAGCGGCCGGTGTGCTTGCTCGGCAGGACAGGAACCGCAACCGCCTGTGTGGAATGGCT
>CAYVVQ010000193.1:0-3256 GCA_964454455.1 uncultured Desulfobacterales bacterium
ATGCAGATGCCATCAACACAGATCGGGCCGGTGGCTCCTGTGCTTTGAAACTGAAGTAGAATAGGTCGCCGCCGCTTGGCGGCGCGTTTGGGCCGATCGGCCTTTTCGAGTGGATACTTCCGGGTGTGATGATGACAGCTGATATCTTGAGATTCTTCGGGGATCACTCGGTACTGTTGGGTTGGCTGGGTGGGGCGTCATTGCTGATGTTCGTCGGATCCTTGATCGCGGTCCCGCTGGTCGTCGTCCGGCTGCCCGAAGACTATTTGCACCGGGAACGCAAGCTGGTCCGGACCTGGCCGCGATACCTTTCCTTGCCGCTCATGGCCCTGAAAAACGTCCTCGGCGTTCTGTTCCTTCTGAGCGGCCTGGCCATGCTGGTCTTGCCCGGGCAAGGTCTGCTGACCCTGGTTATCGGGTTGATGTTGATCGATTTTCCCCGCAAACGGATTCTGGTTCACCGTATCCTCGGCTACAGGCGCATCTGGAGGGGAATCAACCGCTTGCGGGCGAGGTTCGGCAAGCCGGAATTGGAGCCGCCTCCGGCGTAAGGCTGCCGGACTGATCCCCATCGCCGGGTTCTCCCGACAGAATGCGGCGGGAAAAAGAAGCGGAAAGGCGAAGCTCACCGCTACAGAGGGGCCAGATTCTTCAGGCCTTTGATCGCTTCCGCCTTGCCGATCACGATGAGGTGATCCCCGCCATGCAACCGCTCCGCGGGGCTGATCGTGGTGATCTGCTCCGGGCCTCTGCGTATGCCGACCAGGGTCGCGCCGAACGTTTGTCGAAAATGAAGCTCGGCCAGTGATCTGCCTGAGAGGTCGGAACCCTCCGCCACCTCGATCTCGGCGATTTCAAAGCGTTCCGGGTCTTCTGCGGCTCTCAGCACCTCGGGCTGATTGAGCAGGCCTTCGGCTTCTTTCAGGCCGGCCGGAGGCCCGGCGAGGAGGAGAATATCGGCCGGAAAAATCATGAAGCCCGGCTCCGGTTCATAGCGGATACGGCCCCCGCGGCTGATCGCCAGGACCGCGACTCCTTCCGTGGACAACGGAAGCTCCTCGATGGTCCTTCCCGCCGCGGAGGAGCCTGAACGAATGCGAACCTCCAGAAAAGAGATGGGCCAATCGATGCCCTTCGGCAGAAAGTCGATCGCATAGGCCAGGGTATCGGCCGCCTGCTCGGCCGCATCCGCAAACGGTCGGAAGATGAGATGCGCGCCCGCATGTTGATATTTGCGGACTTCTTCCTCGCTGGTCGCGGTCAGAGCCACATTGCCTTTGAAGTCGTGCCTTTGGAGGTTGTGCAAAAGGGCAAGGTTCAGCTCTTCTGAACGGACCGCACTGATCACCCATTGCGCCCTGTTCAAAGGCAACTGCTCATGCAGCTCCGGGTCCGCCATGTCGCCATACACGACAGAGACCTTCTTTTGCCGCCACCTGTCCAGTGCACTGGGATCGAAGTCGACTCCCAGCAGGGCGAATTTTCGCCGCAAGAGGTACTCTCCGAGCCCGCTGCCGTAATTGCCCAATCCCACCAGAATGATGTCGACCGCTTCTCTTTCCGCGAGGCTGTCTATGGCTGCCTCCCGGTAGGGGTTGCGTCTTTCGAAGATCTTCAGGGGCGAGGACAGAATACGATAGAGCCGGTAGGAGTAGAGGATCATGTAGGTGGACAGGAATATGGTCACCACTCCCACAAGGGTGATCAGCCCCACCGTCTCTTCGGTAATGTGGCCGATGCTCAACCCCAACGCCGCTACAATGAGAGAAAACTCGCTGATTTGGGCTACCGTGAGGCCGGCGAGAAAACCGGTGCGGCGGCGATATCCCATGACTCCCATGATGATCAGGACAATGATCGGGTTGCCGATGAGGACGAAGATGGAAAAAACCAGTGACGCCTCCCATTGCGAGCCCACCGCGGACCACTCCAACCGTGCGCCGAGATCGATGAAGAAGAACAGAAGGAGAAAATCCCGGAGGCTCGTGAGCCGCGCCCCAATCGAATCCCTGAAGGGAGTGGACGCCAGTGAGACGCCGGCCAGGAATGCCCCGACCTCCTTGCTGAAACCCAACACTTCGCTGCCCGCACCGAGGAGGACCGCCCACGCGATGGCGAACAGCGTCAACAGCTCGAGCGAATGCGCAAGGCGCTGGGTCAGGTGCGGGATGACGTATTTCATCAGCAGCGCAACCGCGCCCAGCAGCCCCACACCTTTGGCGCCGATCATCAGAACCGAGAGAACCCCCGGCGCATCCCCGGTGATGGATTCCCCCAATGTCGTCAGTCCGACCAGAGCCAAGATGGCGGCGATGTCCTGAACAATCAGGAAGCCGAGAGCGATCTGCCCATGGAGAGAGTCGATTTCCTTTTTGTCCGACAGGAGCTTTACGATGATGATCGTGCTCGAAAACGTGAGTGCCACCGAGACATAAGCGGCGCTGAGATAGGACATGTCCATGGCAAGGGCAATGAGAAACCCGATCAGCGACGTAAACACGATCTGTCCGAGCCCCGTCGCCAAGGCGACGGGGCCGGTGGTCCGGATCAGATTCAGATCGAGTTTGAGACCAACGATAAACAGCAAAAGGGCTATGCCGATATGGGCCAGAAGCTCGATCTGCTCATAGCTGTGTATGATGCCGAGCACTGACGGACCGGCCAGAATGCCTGTTGCCAGGAACATGATGATCAAGGGCTGCCGCAACTTCTGCCCGATGATTCCGGTCAACGTCGCCAGGCCCAAGATACCGGCGATTTCAACGAACGCATTGTTGCCCATCAGGTGTTGCTCCTGGGTTGAACACGATCTTCCTTCATGTGCAGCATACTCCTTTCCCTATTGTTCCTCGAGCGTCGCCATCATCGGGTCCACGGACCACCCCGATGCTGTGCGCTTTTTCCATGCAGTCACCCCTGAGCAGCGGCAAGTCCTACCTCACGGTGAAGGTCGATCGGTCCAGGCCGGTGTTGCCGCTGGCCGGGTGGTATGCCACCGCACGGATCAGGTAGGTGCCCGGCTCGGCGATCTCCAGGTCCACGGCGTAGCGGGTGGCCTCCCCGGTCCAGGCGAGGTGTTTTTTCGCGACCGTTTGGTTGTCCTTGAGGAGGGTGGCCGTGATCTCGTAGTCCTTTGCGTCCCACAGGCCGTCCGGCTGGACGGGACAGCCGCATCCCATGATCACGCTGGTCTCGATGCGGACCGTGCCCGGGCCTTTCACGGCGCGGTTCGGGGGATCGAGCAGCTGGACCACGA
>CAYVVQ010000193.1:3356-4866 GCA_964454455.1 uncultured Desulfobacterales bacterium
CTCCCGCCCCGGCCGTGTCCGCGCCGCACCAGGGCATGCTCTCCGAGGGGAAGGCGCTTCGCGTGGAGCTCCCTTCGGATCAGGCCCTCCGGGTGCACGTGGTGAACCTGGCCCCACAGGGGAGCACGCTCACCTCGGCGGCCTTTCAGGGCGGGAAGCCCGTCCAGGACCCGGCCACGATCCGCCTGGCCGAGGAGGGCCGGAAACGGACGATCGAGCACCGGGAATCCCCGGCGCAGGCCGACGCCGTCGTCCTTCGGGTTCAGACAGGCAAGGTGCTCCTGGACATCCAGCCCACGCAGGACCCCGAGGGCGTGGCCCTGGAAGCCTTTTCCCTGGACGCGCACCAGGGCAAGGAGCTGCACCCGGACCCGGAAAAGGCGATCCGCCTGATTCTGAAGGATGATCCTGCGGACGGCGTCGAAGCCGCCGGAGGGTTCTCCCTGTACACGGGCCGGGCCCAGAACAAGGAAAAGATTCGCGACATCCGGTTCCGCGTGAAGAACAGCGGTTCGCAGGTGTGGGCTTTCCCGGCATCCGAGAAGATCGGCACCCTCTCCCTCATGCCCCGGGAAGGCCGCGTGCAGGTGCGCCTGGAGCAGCCGCTCGAGGCGGGGGCCGTCCCGCCGGGCTGGGAGGCGTCCGATGCAGCGTCCGCCTCCCCGGAACCCCAAGCCGCACCGGACGCGAAGACGGCAAAACAACCGGACGCCGGGGCCGGGGCCGAGCCCTCCGCCGCCTCCCGGGCTGCCGCCACCCCCAAGGCCTTCCTGTTCATCCTGGACGCCTCGGGCTCCATGTGGGCCCGGGTGGAGAGCCGGCCCAAGATCGCCATTGCCAAGGAGGTCATGACCGAGCTCATTCAGGACCTTCCGGACGCGTCCCGCGTGGGGCTCATGGCCTACGGACACCGGCGCAAGGGCGACTGCAAGGACGTGGAGGTGCTCGTGCCGGTTGCGCCCCTGGACCGGGACCGGCTGGTCCGCACGATCCAGGCGATCAGCCCCAAGGGCAAAACCCCGATCACGCGCTCGATCCGCCTGGCCGCGGAAAGGGTCAAGGCCCTGGAGGACGAGACGACCATCATCCTGGTCTCGGACGGCAGGGAGACCTGCGAGGGGGACCCCTGCGCCCTGGTGGGGGAGCTGAAACAGGCGGGCCTGCGCTTTGTCCTGCACGTGATCGGGTTCGACGTGACCGAGGCGGAACGAAGCCAGCTCGAGTGCATGGCGAGCGCGGGCGGGGGCACCTACTACACGGCCAAGACCGCGCACGCGTTCCGCTCCGCGGCCAGGAAGGTGGTGCAGGAGCCCGAGCCCCCCAAGCAGGGAAGCCTCCTGGTGACCGCGCTCCGGGGAGGGGAACCGTTTCGCGCCATGGTGGAGGTGCTCCCTGCCGGGGGCGAGGACGTGCTCAAGCGCGGCCGCACCGGCACGGACCCGAACCGCTCCGGCGCCTCCCTCCCCCCCGGGACCTATGACCTTCGCGTGTGGGACGAGAACCTCTCGAG
>CAYVVQ010000194.1:0-4819 GCA_964454455.1 uncultured Desulfobacterales bacterium
CAAGAACAAGATCGGGACCCAGTTCATCAAGGGGAAGCACGCGGACCAGATGCTCAAGAAGTACCAGGCCATGGGCAAGCCCATGCCCTGCGCCTCCATCATCGGCTGCGACCCGCTGCTTTTCATCCTGGGCGCCGCCCGGGTGTCGGCCGGCATCTCCGAGTACGACGTGTACGGCTCCATCCGGGGCGAGGCCTGCGAGGTGGTGCAGGGCGAGATTACGGACCTGCCCATCCCGGCCCACGCCGAGATCGTGCTGGAGGGGGAGTGTGACGCGGAGAAGTTCATGGAGGAAGGGCCCTTCGGCGAGTACACCGGGTACTACTCGGGCGTGGGCACGGATCCCAGGAACTACATGGACATCAAGTGCGTCACCCACCGGGACAACCCCATCATGTACTCGACCACCGTGGGGCGCGCGGTCACGGACACCCACATGGTCATGGCCCTCTCCTACGGCGCCACCCTGTGGCAGCAGCTCGCCGACGAGATGCACATCCCCGGCATCAAGTCGGTCTACTGCCCGCCGGAGGGCTCGGGACGGTTCCTGGCCATCATCTCCATGAAGACCATGTACCCCGGCCACGCCGACCAGGTGCTCACCGCCGCGGTATCCACCGAGATGGGGGCCTACGGGCTCAAGACGGTGATTGTGGTGGACGAGGACATCGATTCCTGGGATATTCCCAGGGTCATGTACGCCCTGAGCTTCCGCTTCCAGCCCAACCGCTCCCAGGTCATCAAGCGGGGCCGATCCACGCCGCTGGACCCGTCCCTTCCCATCGAGGCCCGGGAGATCACCGGAAGGCTGCTGCTGGATGCCACCATCCCGTACGAGTGGAAGAAGAAACCCATTCAAATCGAGCTGGACCCCGAGATGAGAAAGCGGGTGGAGTCTCGATGGAAGGAGCTGGGGCTGTAAGCTTCGGACGGGAGGGCGCCCGGCGCGGCGGATGTCGGGCGCCCTCCCGCAGGTTCTCGAGCCCCCAGGCGATGCTTGATCGGGACCAAACCGGGGCCGGCCCCACGCGAGAGAAGGGAGAAACGATCATGCCGGACAAGAGCCCCCTGGAGGGCAAGAAAATCCTGGCCGTGGACGACGAGCAGGACATCCTGAACACCCTGGAGGAGCTGCTGCCCATGTGCGAGATGGTCCAGGCGGCCTCCTTCGAGGAGGCCAGGGACGCGCTGGCGAACCGGAGGTTCGACCTCGCCATCCTGGACATCATGGGTGTGAACGGATACCGCCTCCTGGAGATCGCGGTCTCCAGGAACATCCCCGCCGTCATGCTGACGGCCCACGCGTTCGCGCCCGAGCATCTGGTGCGCTCCATCAAGAAAGGTGCCGTCTCCTACCTGCCCAAGGAAGAGCTCCCGAACATCGAAACGTTCCTCGAGGACGTTTTCGAAGCGCAGACCAAGGGGGAGAACCCCTGGGCGGCCTGGAGGGAGCGGCTTCCCACCTCCTACTTCGAGAGGCGATGGGGCGCCGCCTGGCAGGACACCAACAAAGAGTTCTGGGACGACTTCAAGGCGAGCCTGAGGGAGCGCTCCTCCAAGAAGGACAAAAAATAGAGACCCCGGGCATCGGCCCGGGCACAAAATCGCTGAACCGACGTGAACCCAACGGAGGGAAGGACGTGAAGCCGATTCGATACAAGCAGGCCATGGTGGACGAGTTCGTGCGGGACGGACACTGGACGAACGAGCTCTTCTACGACTTTTACGACCGAAACGCCCGCGAGATGCCCGATCAGGAAGCCCTGGTGGACGCCAGTTATCGCGTGACCTGGGCCGAGGCCAAGCGGCTGGTGGACGCCATCGCCGCCTCCTGGGTGGAGATGGGCATCCCCAAGTCCGCCCGGGTCATCATCCAGTCGCCCAACAGCGTGTTCGGGTTCCTGGCCCGGGTCGCCGGCGAGCGGGCCGGGCTCGTCACCCTCACGGTCTACCCCTATCTGCGACAGCGGGAGCTGGAGTACATGGTGGAGAAGACCGAGGCGACCGCCGTGGTCATCCCCACGGTCTACCGCAACTTCGACTACCTGGAGATGTACAAGGGCCTCCAGAAGCAGTTTCCCCACCTGGAGAAGTTCTTCCTCTTCGACGACGAGGTGCCCGCGTCCTCGCCCAAAGGGACGCACTCCCTCATCAAGACGGCCTACGAGCGGGCCGAGAAGCCGGTGGACGAGAAAATGCTCCAGGAACGCAGGCTGGACCCGTTCTGGGACGTGGCCATCCTCACCACCACCAGCGGCACCACCGGCATCCCCAAGCTCGTGGAGTGGCCCGCCGCCCCGCGTGTCTGCACCTCCAAGGGGCGTGTGGACATCTGGGGGCTGAACAAGGACGACATCACCATGGCCATCGCGCCCCACGCCGGAGGCGCCGCCGGCACCCTCACCTACTTCGCGGCCCCGCTGGCCGGGGCCAAGACAATCATGCTGGAAGAGTTCACGCCGGAAGGGGCCCTGGAGCTCATCCAGAAGGAGCGGGCCACGGCCATCGGCGTGGTGCCCACCCACCTCATCCGCATGCTCGAGGCGGACCCGTCCAAGTACGACCTGAGCTCGCTCCGCTTCATCCGCTCGGCCGGCGGGTACCTCTCCCCGCAGGTGGCCGAGGAGGCCGAAGCCGCCTTCCAGGCCTCCATCACGAGCGACCTGGGAACCCAGGACAAGGGCTCGGTCTCCGGGTGCCGGGTGGAGGACCCGCCGGAGCTTCGCCGACGCACCGTGGGGCGGATGCTCCCCGGCAACAAGGTGCGGCTCGTGGACGAGGAGGGAAACGTGGTGCCCGACGGGGAGCCCGGGATCCTCTACTTCCGCGGCCCGCACGCCCCGGCCGGCTACTATCGGGACGAGGAGCTGACCGCCACCGTGTTCGACGAGGACGGGTGGTGCACCACCGAGGACATCGTCAAGTTCGACCAGGGGTGCCTCTGGATCCTGGGTCGCGCCAAGGACATGGTGATCCGGGGGGGCCAGAACATCTACCCCGCGGAGATCGAGGGGCTCCTCAACGAGCACCCCAAGGTCTCGTCGGTGGCCATCGTGGGCTACCCGGACCGGGAGATGGGAGAGCGCTGCTGCGCCTACGTGATCCCCAAGCCCGGAGAGACCTTCACCTTCGACGAGATGAAGGACTTTCTCATCGACAAGCAGCTGGCCAAGTTCAAGATCCCCGAGCGCCTCGAGATCGTGGAGGAGTTCCCGGCCGTGGGCGACTCGGGCAAGGTGAACAAGGAGACCCTCAAGAAGATGATCGCCGAGAAGGTGGCGGCGGAACAGGGCTGATTCCCAGGTGCTTCCCACCGGAAATGGGATGGTTGGAAAAATGGTCCTCTTTCCGGCTCGGAAACAGGCGGGACTTACCGTGAACATGCTCCTCGATGGGCCGGACGTAGAGCGGCATTTCATATGCCGCCGTAAGGTTTTCGACAAGCAGGGCGGGGTGTAAAAACCCCGCCCTGCGAAAACACCGGTTTTCATCAGCGGGGGTGACCGGTAGTACGCCGGTCATGAACGTTTGTAAACGAAACAGGCCGTTGTCGTTCTTTTTCTGCACCCCATGAATGTAAGAGGGCATCCGTCATGCCGAAGACCATCCTCGTCGTCTCCACCCTGGACACCAAGGGCCCGGAGACCCTCTACCTCCGGGACAAGCTCCGCTCCCTGGGACTGGACACCCTGCTCATGGACCTCTCCATGCGGGGGGATGGGAAGTCTCCCGCGGACGTCTCCCCGGCGGAGGTGGCCGAGGCCGGGGGGAGCTCCCTGGAGGAGATCCACGCCTCCCGCGAGCGGTCCAGGATCACCAACATCACCATCGAGGGGGCTTCGCGGATCGCAAAACGCCTTCACGGAGAGGGTCGCACGGACGGCGTCGTGGGACTTGGGGGCTCCACGGGCTCCCTCATGGCCACCGAGGTCATGCGGGCCCTTCCCTTCGGCGTGCCCAAGCTCATGGTGTCATCCACCGCCGCCCTGCCGGGCCTCTCCACCCGCTACATCGGCACCGGCGACATCGCCCTGCTTCACTCCGTGGTGGAGATCTCGGGGGTGAGCGACCTCCTCCGGAACGTGCTCGACCGGGCCGCCCGCGCCGTGGCCGGTATGGCGGCGGACGACGTGGCATCCCCCCGGCCGGCGAGCGGCCGGGCCGTCGCCCTGACCATGCTCGGACCCTGCGAGCAGTGCGCGAGCGCCGTGAGGAAGGCCCTGGAGGCGGAGGGGTTCCAGGTGATCGGGTTCTCGGCCGCGGGCATCGGGGACCGTGCCATGGAGGCCATGATCCGGGAGGGCCTGTTCCAGGCGGTGGTGGATTTGGCCCCGGGCGGCGTGGGCGAGCATCACTTCGGGTTCATGCGGGACGCCGGGCCGGACCGGCTGGAGTCCGCCGGCCGAATGGGCATCCCCCAGGTGGTCTCCACCTGCAGCGTGAACCACATGACCCCGGCCAAGCGAAAGTACAAGCCGGAGTACGCGGAGCGCCGGAAGTACGACCTGGACAAGCATCGGACCTGGATCCGGCACGCCCCGGAGGAGCTGAAAGAGGTGGCCGGGGAGTTCGCCCGCAAGCTGAACCGCGCGCAGGGCCCGGTCCGGATGGTCATCCCCCTCCAGGGGTGGTCCTCCGTGGACGCGCCCGGCAACCCGAGCCACGACCCGGCCGAGGACCGCCTGTTCGTCGAGGAGCTCAGGAACCACCTGAACCCGACCATCCCCATCGTGGAGGTGGACGCGAACATGGAGGACCCGCCGTTTGCCGAGGAGGTCGTCCGCGCGACCCTGGAGCTGCTCCGGTAGATAGGGGACGT
>CAYVVQ010000195.1:0-4753 GCA_964454455.1 uncultured Desulfobacterales bacterium
GGTCAGGTCTTGAATTTTGACTTTTTATCCAAAAAAGTCAAAATTCAAGACCTGACCCCACTTTTGGAGAGGCTGAACGATGAAGAAAGACCGAGTTCGCTGTGACTCCCTTCGAGGAAAGATGACGGATCCGGCCGAGGCGGCCGCTCACATCCGGGACGGCACCAACCTGTTCATCTCCGGGTTCACGGCCGGGTACCCGAAGATGATCCCCCAGCAGCTCGCCGAGAGGGCGAGGGCGGGGGAGCGGTTCAAGATCAACCTCTACGCCGGGGCAAGCACGGGCGATTGCGTGGACGGCGTCCTGGCCCAGGCGGGGGTCGTGGGGTGGCGGCGGCCCTACATGAGCGACCGGATCATGCGGGAGCGGATCAACCGCGGGGAGATCCACTTCAAGGACGACCATCTCTCCCGCCTCTCGGCGCAAGTGCGGGCCGGGGACTGGGGGAAGGTGGATGTGGCCGTGGTGGAGGCCGTGGCCGTCACCGAGAAGGGGCACCTGGTCCCGTCCACCTCCGTGGGAAACACGCCCACCTACGTGAAGATGGCGGACAAGATCATCATCGAGTTGAGCAACGCGGAGCCTCCCGAGCTGGAGGGCGTCCACGACATCTTCATCCCGGAGGACCCGCCCTACCGGATGCCCATTCCCATCTACCGGACCGCGGACCGGATCGGAAAGCCCTACATCGAGATGGACCCGGGCCGCGTGGTGGCCGTGATCACTCACGACGAGCAGGACCGCTGCGCCGTCTTTCCCGAGCCCGACGACACCTCCCGGCGGATCGCCGAGCTGATCCTGGACTTCGTCCGCCACGAGATCCAGCAGGAACGCCTGCCCCCGGGCCTGCCCTGGCAGTCCGGCGTGGGCGGTGTGGCGAACGCCGTGCTCATGGGATTCATGGAAGACGACTTCTACCAGGACCTCGACATCTACTCCGAGGTCCTCCAGGACGCGGTACTGGATCTCATCGACATGGGCAAGGTCAAGGCCGCCTCCGGCTCCGCCATGACCCTGTCCGAGCGGGGGCGCGCCCGCTTTCAAAAGGAGCTCTACCGTTACCGGGAGAAGGTCGTGCTTCGCCCCGTGGAGATCTCCAACGCCCCTGAGGTGATCCGGCGGCTCGGCGTTCTGGCCATCAACACGGCCATCGAGGTCGACATCTACGGCCAGGTGAACTCCACCCACGTGATGGGTTCCCAGCTCGTAAACGGCATCGGCGGGAGCGGCGACTTCGAGCGGAACGGGGCCGTGTCCTTCATCGTCACGCCCTCCACGGCCAAAGGGGGGAAGATCTCCTCCATCGTGCCCATGGTGAGCCACGTGGACCACTCCGAGCACTCGGTGGACGTGGTGGTGACCGAGCAGGGGCTGGTGGACACCCGGCCGCTCACGCCGAGGCAGGTGGCCGAGGCCGTCATCGAGAAGTGCGCGCACCCCGACTACCGGGACCTTCTGTGGGACTACTACCAGAGGGCGGTCCGGGAGCGGGGGGGGCACGAACCCCACATCCTGCGGGAGGCCTTCGCCTTTCACGAGCGCTTCATGGATACGGGGGACATGAGGACCGGAGGCTGATTCCGGCCGCTGGCGACGGCGGCGGAACCCCGGTTCCGGAAACGGATTTCGCGGCGAAAGCGCTCGCTGGATCTTTCGGTTTGCATGAAGCGATGAACCCATTCGAGACGCCCACGGAATCGCAAGACAAGGAGCGCCTCACCCGCCTTCTCAGGAAAACCCTGCCCGAGGCACAGGTGGAGGTCCGAGCGCTGGAGCTCTGCCCCACGATCAGGCTCCACCTGGTAGCGCCGGACAACATGGACCGGGTCTTCTCGCCGGACGAGGTGCGCTCCATCCTGGAGAACACGCCCTACTGGGCCTTCTGCTGGGCCGCGGGCCACGCGCTGGCCGCTTTCCTTCTGGGGAACCCCGAGCTGTGCCGGGGGCGGCGAGTGGTGGACGTGGGCGCCGGGTCCGGAGTGGCGGCGGTGGCGGCGGCCATGGCGGGCGCCCGCGAGGTGACGGCGTGCGATCTGGACGGCGACGCCCTGGAGGCGGCGCGTGCCAACGGTCGGCTCAACGGCGTGGAGCTGGAAGTGTGCGCCTCGCTGGAGGAGGTCCGAGGGCCCGCCGACCTCCTCCTGGCATCGGATCTGCTGTACGACCGGGAGAATCGGTCCTTGCTGGAGGCCTTTCCCCGGCTTGCGCCCCGGGTCCTCGTGGCGGACTCCAGGGTTCGGGTCGACGAGACGTCCGGCTACCGCAGAATCCACGGGATGGAGGCGGACACGCTGCCCGACCTGGGGGAGTCCGATGCGTTTCGCCGCGTGGGGTTCTACTCTCCTCGATCCGGGTCCCGATTCTCCTCTTCCTCGGGGGCCGGCAGGGCCTGATCACCGCCCCGACCTTCCGATTCCCGCGCCTGTCTGTCCACCCGCACGTAGGCCGGCGGCGCAGGGCCTTCCTTGGGCTCTCCCATGTAGAGCGTCCGGTGGGGAAAGGGGATCTCGATGCCGCGCTCGTCGAAGACGCGTTTCATTCTGCGGTAGTACTCCCGCTTGACCCCCCACTGCATCATGGGCCGGGTGTTGAACCGGATGCGCACGATGACGGCCGAGTCCTCGAACCGGTCCAGCCCGAACACCTCCAGCGGACCGAGGATCCGGTCTTCGAACTCCGGGTCGCTCCGGATCTCCTCCCCCAGCTCCTCGAGGATCTCGATGACCTCGTCGATGTCCTCCCGGTAGGCCACCCCGATGTCCATGACGCTCCGGGAGAACTCCTTGCTGAAGTTGGTGAGGACGTCGATGGAGCTGTTGGGGATGACGTGGACGTTTCCTTTCAGGTCCCTCAGCCGGACCGTGCGGAGACCCACGGACTCCACCTCGCCGTCCTTGCTTCCGACCTGGGCCCAGTCCCCCACGCGGATGCTCTCCTCGAACAGGATGAACAGGCCGTTGATCAAATCCTTGACCAGGGTCTGGGACCCGAACCCCACGGCCAGGCCCAGGATGCCGGCGCCCGCGAGGATCGGGGTGGTGTCCACGCCCATCTGGTCGAGGATGACGATCCCTCCCACGAAGACCGCCGTAATGTTGAAGGCGGTGCGGATCATGGGAACCAGGGTCCTGGACTTCTGGGTGACCACCCGTCCCTTTGTCTCGCGCAGCAGATAGACGGCCAGGATGCGGCTGAGCTGGAGCACCATGAGCACCACGCTCAGGGTGATGGTGATGGTCACACCCCGGATGAGGATGTTGGATCCGACCTTGGAGACCACGAAGGCGCTCACGGGAATGCCCCAGAACTCGGCCACCACGCCCGCCGCGATGACCACGAGAGCGCCGGCCGAGACCTGGCGGACGATGGCCAGGTGGCGATCCGCCCGCTCCTCGATGCCGGGCACCCGCTCCTTGATCCGCTCGTGCACGTCGAAGAGCTTGTCGAACAGCAGGTCCAGGAGGTGGAGCGCGGCGATCAGGGCGGGAATGGTCACGACCGTTCCCAAGGTGGCCCGGGAGACGAAGTCGAACCCCGCCTCCCGGCTCGCGATCAGGACCAGGAAAAAGACCCAGGCATAAATGACGGCCAGTGCCGGGAGAAGGCGAACGGCGAGGCGGGTCCACCTCCCGTACGCGCTCCCGTCGTCCGAAGGGGGCCCGTTCACCCTGGTGCGCAGGTCCTTGGCGACCTGGAGGACGAAAGCCGTGATCATGCAGGGATAGACGAGGAGCAGAAGCCCCCGGATGAACAGGAGCGGGGAGTCAGGGAAGGAAACCAGGGACAGGGTCCCCACCACGAGGAAGTAGAGCCCCGTGTAGTCGGCGAACCGCCTGAGCCAGAGCCAGTAGTAGTAGGCGCTCTCGTCCTTCATCCAGAGGATGCGAAGGCCGGGCTCCTCCGGGGACAGCAGGGCGCGCACCGCCTCTACGACCATACGGTACCCGAGCAGGACGATGAAGACGTGAAACACGATGGAGCGGCCCATGACCGGGCAGGGCACGGCCCGGAAGAGCAGGAACAGGGCCGCGAGCGCGACTCCCGGCGGCAGGGTGCGGAGGATGCTCGAGCCGACGGAGGCGGATGCGCGGCGCGGCCAGAAGGCCTCCCTGGAAGGCGGCTCGGGCATGTACCGATGGATCAGGAGTCTCGCGAGCAGCGACACGATGAAGGCGCCGAACGCCACGGCGAGGAGCCTGAGGAGCGCCCCCCGCTGCTCGGGCTCGGCCAGATAGCGCCGGGCGTTCTGAAGGGCGGTCGGCGTTCTGGAGAGCAGCTCGCCCGTCTTCCGGCCGGAGATCGCGACCTGGGACAGATACGTTTCGAAGCGGGAGAACACGAGCTCCGAGAACCGGGCGGCGCCGGCTTCGGGGGAGGGCTTCTTCTCGCCGGTCTCCGGCTTCTCACCGGACCGCTTCGCCTCGACCAGGGCCCGGAGCTGGTCCAGAAGCACCTTCCGCCTGTCCGGGTCCTCGATGGTCTGCACGAGCGACTCCAGGTCCTGAACGGTGGTTTCACCCGACGACTCCGGTGGCGGCTTGGCGGGGGATGGGGCGATTTGCGGGAAGACCGGGGACGTCGAGAGGCAAAGGACTGCGAGGAGCGAGAGGACGAGGAGGGCTCCAGGAAGCGCTTTCCCGTCTGGGAGGATCATATCGGGCCTCGCTGTGGATAAGGGGTTTGGTGTCGCTTGATCGCGGCCTGAAATCGTCCTATGCTACAATGAACCGGCTCGAATGAAAAGCGTCCGAC
>CAYVVQ010000196.1:0-4746 GCA_964454455.1 uncultured Desulfobacterales bacterium
GCCGCCAGCGTGCGACGGCTCATTCGTGACGGTGTGGATACGCCCCTCGCGAACCTGTTTGTCTGCGCGGTCCGGCCGTATCAACCGGACGCCACCGGAACGGCGCGTGCCCGCAGCGCGACGGAGGCATTTATCTATCGCCGCCTGGAAACATTGCCCGAGACGTCGGGGCTTTTTCGCCTCAATGCCGACCTGCCCATCCAGTTTGATGGACGAGGCAGAATGGAGGTCGATCTACTGTGTGCCGAGGCCCGACTGGCCATTGAGCTGGACGGAGATCAGCATCTGGACGATCCGGAAGCCTACCGCCGCGACCGCCGCAAGGATGCACTGCTCCAGGAAAGTGGCTATTTCGTCCTGCGGTTTCTCGCACAAGACGTGGGTAATCATCTTGACGATGTTCTGGATGCGATCTTACGGGCCCTGGCTCACCAGAGAAAATGCGAGTTGGACTGAACATGACGAGACATCTTTTCTTCAGCCTTGACGCCGGCCCCATCGAGAGGTCATGATCCGACACGCTGCAGCCAATCTCAGAGGGGGAATGAAGGGTGTCAGTGGCCGATTCCATGATCATGCCTTTCGAGTTCGCCACGGCCGGTACCGTCGTCTTCGGATCGGGCGTCTTCGGGTCCTCGGTCCAGCGCGTGGCCTCCCTGGGGCGCCGGGTCCTTGCGGTCACCGGAAATCACCCTGACCGCCACGGGGACAGGTTGGACATGCTGAGAGGGGAAGGGTTGCCCCTTCACCTCTTCCCGGTGGAGGGCGAGCCGACGGTCGCTGCGGTCGAAGCGGCTGTGGAGCGGGCCCGCGAGGCGGAGTGCGACCTGGTGCTCGCCATCGGCGGCGGAAGCGTTCTGGACACCGGAAAGGCCGCGGCCGCCCTGCTGACCAACCCCGGGGCCGCGACCGACTACCTGGAGATCGTGGGGAAGGGCCTGCCCCTCCAGAACGACCCGGCCCCCTGCGTGGCCGTTCCCACCACCGCCGGCACCGGCGCCGAAGTGACCCGGAACGCCGTCATCGCCTCCCCCGCCCACCGGGTCAAGGTCAGCATGCGCAGCCACCGCATGCTGCCCCGGCTGGTGATCGTCGATCCCGAGCTGACCCTGACGGTCCCCCCGGAGGTGACGGCCGCCACCGGCATGGACGCGCTGACCCAGCTGATCGAGGCCTACGTGTCCCGCAAGGCCAATCCGCTCACCGACGGCTTCTGCCGGGAGGGCCTTCCCCGCTGCGCGCGCGCCCTGCCCCGGGCCTATGAGGACGGCGCAGACCTGGAGGCCAGGGTGGACATGTCCCTGGCGAGCCTCTTGAGCGGCCTGGCCCTCGCCAACGGCGGCTTGGGGGCGGCTCACGGCATTGCGGGTCCCCTGGGCGGGTGGATCGACATCCCCCACGGGGTCGCCTGCGGCCGCCTCCTGCCCCCGGTCTTCGAGACCAATGCCCGACGGCTCCGGTCCGAGGACCCGGCCCACCCAGTCCTTCGGCGCTTCGAGGAGATCGCCCGCATTCTGACCGGCGATCCCCGGGCCGGTCTTTCGGACGGGGCGACCTGGCTGAACCGCCTGTCGGAGCAGCTGGCCCTCCCCCCGCTGGCCCGTTTCGGCCTCGAGGCATCGGACCTGCACCGCATCGCGAACAACGCCATCAGGGCCAGCAGCATGAAGGGCAACCCGGTAGAGCTCCCCGAGGCCGACCTTGTCGATATTCTGAAGAAGGCCTGAACCCCTCCCGGCCGTTTCATCCGCTCTTGACCTGCGCCGAACCAGGCCGTATGGTTCCTCTCATGAAATTTCTCTTCAGCCAGGTCGCCACCCTGTTCAACAGGTCCCGGGAGCGGGACATCCGGACCCTGATCAAGTTCATGGGTCTGCTGCTCCTCATGATCACCGTCTACACGACCCTGTTCCACTGGATCATGCTTCGGGAGGGCCAGCAGTTCTCCTGGATCACGGGGATCTACTGGACCCTGACGGTCATGTCCACCCTCGGCTTCGGGGACATCACCTTTCACTCGGACCTCGGGCGCCTGTTCTCCATCCTGGTCCTGCTCTCCGGCATGGTCTTTCTCCTGATCATGCTCCCCTTCACCTTCATTCAGTTTTTCTACGCCCCCTGGCTGGAGGCCCAGGCCCGGTCCAGGGCCCCGCGAAGGCTCCCCGAGGACACGCGCGATCACGTGCTCCTCACCAGCTTCGACCCCTTCACCATGCACCTCGTGGAAAAGCTCGACAGGCACGGGACCGGCTATGCCATCGTCACGAGCGACCTGCAGCAGGCCCTGGACATTCACGATCGGAAGTACCGCGTGGTGGTGGGCGATCTGGGAGCCCCCCGGACCTACCGAAACCTGAGGGTGGAAAACGCCGCCCTGGTGGTGGCCCACTCCGGGGACATGCTCAACACGAACATCGCGGCCACGGTGCGGGAGGTGTCCCGGGACGTCCCCATCGTGAGCTCGGCGGAGCTCGAGGAGTCGGTGGACATCCTGCAGCTGGCCGGGAGCACGCACGTCTTTCAGTTCATGCGGCTCCTCGGACAGTCCCTGGCCCGGAAGACCCTGGGGATCCGAATCAGTGAGAACGTCATCGGCGCCATCGACGCCCTGCTCATCGCGGAGACCCCGGTGATGCGCACGCCCCTGGAGGGGAAACCCCTGGCCGAGAGCCGCGTGCGGGAAACCACCGGGCTCAACATCATCGGCCTCTGGGAGGAAGGGAGGTACATCGCCCCGAAGCCCGAGACCGTGCTGGACGGGAAACGGGTGCTTCTCCTGGCGGGCACCGAAGAGCAGCTGCAACGGTTCGACGACCAGTTCGGAAGCCGCCTGCGGTCCCGGGATCCGGTCCTGATCCTGGGCGGGGGCCGGGTGGGGAAGGCGGCCGCAGAGACCCTGGAGACGCACAACATCCCTTACCGGATCATCGAGAAGAACAAGAAGCTGGTCCGGGACAACCCCGGGTATGTCCTGGGAAGCGGAGGCGACATCGAGACGCTCAACCGGGCGGGCATCCAGGAGGCGCCCTCGATCCTGATCACCACCCACGACGATCACACCAACATCTACCTGACCATCTACTGCCGGAAGCTGCGGCCGGACATTCAGATCATCAGCCGGGCCAACACCGAGCGGAGCCTGCACAAGCTGCACAGCGCAGGGGCGGACCAGGTCATGTCCTACGCCTCTATGGCCGCCGACATGATCTTCAACCTGCTCAGACCCCACGGCCTTCAGATCCTGGCTGAGGGGGTCAACCTGTTTGAAGCCAAGGTCCCACCATCGTTCGTGGGCAGGCCCCTGTCCGACTCCCGAATTCGCCGGCTCACGGGCTGCAACCTGGTGGGCGTGAACTCGGGAGAGGGGATGCAGATCAACCCGGATCCCTCCTATGTCTTCCAACCCCGGGACGAGCTGTTCCTGGTGGGATCGGACCAGGCCCGGAAGCATTTCCTGGAGGCCTTCCCCCAAGGGAAAGAGCGCTAGAGATCATCGCAGGCCCCGGAGGACGTCCAGAATCGCCATCCCATCACGGGGCAGCGCCCTCCGAACCCCATGTCCGCAATTTTTCCTGTCGAACGGAGGCTGCAGGGGGTATGCTCGAGAGGATATCAGCACACGGACAGGAGGCGCCCGCACTTTGAGGCAGGCCAAGGGAGGGAGAAACCGAGCCAAAGCGTCCGAGAGGACCTCGGTACCACGATCTCGAAGAGCCATGGGGGGGATCATGACCGGCTTGCTGACCTGGATGGTTCTTCTGTTCGGCTGCTCGGGCGAGCCATCACGGCACCTGGGCGCGGGGCGTGAGGGGAAGCTTCCGCCCTGCCCGGACAAACCCAACTGCGTCTCCACGCAGAGCCCGGATGAGGCTCACGCCATGGAGCCCCTCCCGTTCATCGGAACCCGGAAGGAGAGCCGAAACCGCGTCCTCGCGATCGTTCGAAGCATGAAGCGATCCGAGGTCGTGGAGGCCTCGGACACCGTTCTCCACGTCGAGTTTCGAAGCCGGCTCTTCCGCTTCGTGGACGACGTGGTCTTCGTCTTCGACGAGAGCGACCGCCTCGTCCACTTCCGTTCGGCCTCCAGGGTGGGGACCTACGACTTCGGCGTGAACCGCCGGCGCATGGAGAAGATCTCCCGCCGCTACCGGGAAGGCCGGCCCTAGCCCTGGGGTGCCGTCCAGAGCAACTGGACGAGCCGGGTCAGCAGCTCGTCCCGCTCCTCCCGGGGCGCGCCGGCCTCGGCCTTCTCCAGGGCCAGGTTGACCGTGTTCCGGTACCGTACCTCCAGCTTTCTCAGCACGTCGCTGAACACGGGGCCGTCGCCCACCTCCTCGGCGAGGTGCGTGAAAAACCGTTCCATGACGAAGGCGCAGAGAAGGCGGTCCGGACGTTCTTCCTCCCTGCAAAGGCGAGCCATCTCCATCAGGTTTTCGTAGTGGAACCCCTGAATGGTCAGCTCCCTGGCCTGCTTCAGTCCACCCTGGCTCATGATCGTCTCCTCTGAAGGGCGAGCGCACCCGCCTCTTCGGCGGCCCAGCGCGCTTCCTCCCGGCCGGTCCCCGGCACGGGCGCGCCCCTGGAATCTCGTACGGCGGCAGGAAGGCGGTGCTCCACCCGGAGCAGCCGCGGCTGCTGCAGCAGGCCGAGCTTCTCCGTCAACCAGGTCCAGCACGAGAGCGGCACGGTTCCCCAGCACGCCAGCCGCTCCCGCAGGGACCGCGGTCCCAGCTCCTCCTCGACCTC
>CAYVVQ010000197.1:0-4746 GCA_964454455.1 uncultured Desulfobacterales bacterium
GAAGATCTCCTCGAGTCGTCTCTGTGTGTGTATCGGGCCCCGTCGTCTCCTTCGGTTTCCGCCCGGCGATCCAAAGATTGTGAACCATGAGGCGTGGGCTGTCCAGTTCGGCGTGTGTCCTGGTGAGCCGGGTCCCGTGATGGAAGGGTGGAATCCCTGGAAAATACAGGATTTGCCCCATACCCGATCCCCTGTCGTCTTGATACCCTATGAAAAGAATATCTCCCCGGCTTTCCGGAACACCGGGGAACGGTCCCGTCCGCTCCCGCAGGACGGACCGGGGATGTCAACACTCATGACGGGAAAGGAGGATCGGTATGGAAATAACAACCGTCGTCACCGGAGCCTGGAACGCCTTTGCCACGAAGATCACCGCGTTCCTGCCGGAGCTGATCGGCGCCCTGATCGTGTTCGTGGCTGGCTGGATCGGGGCCAAGCTGGTCAAGGTGGCCGTGGTCAAGCTTTTGAAGCTGGTCCGGTTCGACAGCGCGGCCCAGAAGACCGGCGTTCAGGAGTTCGTCCAGAAAGGGGGGATCACGAAGACACCCTCCGAGATCATCGGGATCCTCGTCTACTGGTTCGTCATGATCCTGGTGCTCATCGCGGCCCTGGACGCCCTGGGACTCCCCATCGTCAGCGACCTCCTGAACAGGATCTTTCTCTACATCCCGAACGTGGTCGCAGCCATCATCGTGCTCATCCTCGGCCTGATGTTGGGCAACCTCCTCTCCGCGGTGGTGCGCACCGCTGCCTCCAACGCGGAGTTCAGCTGCGCGGACGGCCTCGGAAAGGTGGCCCTCTACGGGATCGTCTTCTTTTCCGGTTCCATCGCCCTGAATCAGCTCGGCGTGGGGCAGGAGATCGTGGCGGCGGCCTTTGTCATCGCCTTCGGAGCGGCCGCCCTGGCGCTGGCCCTGGCCTTCGGCCTGGGCGGAAGGGATGTGGCGGCCGAGCATCTGCGGAAGTGGCTCGAGGAGGGAAAGAAGGAGGGCTGACCCCCTGTTCACAACCTATCGTCAAGGGCCTTGACGCGGGGGGAAAACCGGTTATTCTATAGTATTGCGCCCGGTTCCCCCCGCCGGCCCGCGACCGGGAGGAAATCTTTTCATGTATCTCTCACTGATCGTGACCTTTCTGCTGCTCATGGGGCTGGTGGTCTCGGCCATCCAGAACACGGATCCCATTCAGCTCAAGTTCCTGGCCTGGATGTTCCACATGTCGCTCACCGGGCTCATCTTTTACGCGGCCCTCCTCGGTGCGGCCATCGTTGCGGTCCTGACGCTTCCCAGGCTGGCGCGGCAGGCCATGAGGAAACGCGCCCTTCGAAAGGAGTCCGCTGAGCTGAAGCGGCGGATCGTCGAGCTGGAGGGCCAGGTCGAAACCTCGAAGAGCTAAAAGTCATACATGGGAACAAGATGAAGAAAACCGGATGGATCGTTCTGGCCGGCCTGGGCGCAGCCGTCCTGGTCGTCACCCTGCTCCTCCTCCTTCGAACGGGCGAGCCCTCGCTGGAGCGGATCATGGAACAGGGCGAGATCACGGTGCTCACGCGGAACAACGGGCACTGTTACTACAACTACCAGGACAAGCCCATGGGGTTCGAGCACGATTTGGCCAAGGCCTTCGCAGATCACCTGGGCGTGGAGCTGAAGGTCCGGACCACGGACTGGCAGGATCTGTTCGACGAACTCGGGAGCGGAAAAGGAGACTTCGTCGCGGCCAGCCTGACCGTCACGCCCGCTCGTCAGAAGCTGGCGGACTTCTCGGACGGCTACCTCACGGTCCAGCAGCGCGTCATTGTTCATCAGAGCAATTACAACCTCGACGAGATGGAGGACCTGAACGGCAAGACCGTGAGCGTGCGCAGGGGCACCTCCTACGAGGAGCGCCTGCGGGAGCTCAAGGACCGGGGCATGGACATCAAGGTCCGGCTTCACGACGAGGTGCCGACCGAGGAGTTCATCCGGATGGTGGCGGAAAAGGAGATCCTGGTGACGGTCGCCGACTCGAACATCGCCCTGCTGAACCGCCGATACTACCCGGAAGTAAAGGTGGGGTTCCCCCTGGAGGAGCCCCAGGTTCTGGGATGGGCGGTACGCAAGGGAAACGCGAGCCTGAAGGAGGCCATCAACGCGTTTTTCGAAAAGATCATCGACGACGGCACGTACGCCAGGATCCACGACAAGTACTATGGAAATGTGGAGATTTACGACTATGTCGATCTCCGGAAGTACCACCAGCGAATCAAGACCCGTCTTCCCAAGTATCGCGGTCCCATCCAAAAGGAGTCGTCCAAGCACGGGTTCGACTGGAGGCTGATCGCCGCGATGGTGTATCAGGAGTCTCACTTCGACCCCCACGCCATCAGCCACACGGGCGTCCGAGGCATCATGCAGCTCACCGAGGTGACCGCCAAGGAGATGGGCGTCGACGACCGGAGAGAGCCTATCCAGGCCATCCGTGGGGGCGTTCGCTACCTCAAGAAGCTGCACAAGCGGTTCGAGGAGGCGCAGGAACCGGACCGGACCCTCATCGCCCTTGCGAGCTACAACGTCGGGTACGGACACGTCCGCGACGCCCAGAAGCTCGCCGCGGAGATGGGCATGAATCCCGGGAGCTGGTCCGCCCTTCAGCAGGTACTGCCGCTGCTTCGCTACCCCAAGTACTACAAGCGGACCGAGCACGGGTACTGCCGCGGAACGGAGCCGGTCCGGTACGTCAAGCGGATTCGAACCTACTACGACATCCTGAAGCGCGAGGCCATCACCTCGTCCTGAGACACCTCGACGGGTTTCCCTCCTCTTCCCGGCCCACCCCCGAGGGTTCCTGCAGAGGTCATGGTGAATCCACCCTCCGTCATGAAACGCACAGCCCGTAAGAGTCGTGGTTCTCCGGCGCTGCTCGCCCAAGCCTTCCTGGCGTTTACTCTTCTGACCTCCGCCGCGGCTGCGGCCTCGGGGGTGGCCTACGCCCCCCGGATCCAGGGGGCCCCGGACGAGCAGGTGCGGAGGCAGCTGAAGGATGTGGCGGACGCCTTCTCCCTGAAGGAAGAGCCTCCGGCGAGCCTGGAGCTGCTCCGGAAGCGTGCGGAGGGGGACGTTGCCCGCATGGTGGAGGTGATGAGGTCGGAAGGATACTACGGGGCGGAGGTGAGGGCGGTCCTGAGGCAGGGGGAGCCCGAAACGGAGGTGGTGTTCCAGGTGGAAGCGGGCCCCCGGTACACCATCGAGTCGGTGGACCTTCGGTACGAGGGGGGCACGAGCCCGTTCCAGGCGCCCGACCCGGGGGACGAGGAGGATCGAAACGTCCTGGTCTCAGGGACACCGGCCCGGGCCGCCGACATCGTAAAGGCTGGGGATCGGCTGCTCGAGCGATTGAGGAACCGGGGGTACCCCTTTGCAGAAGCGCGCCGGCCCAAGGCCGTGGTGGATCACGATCGGAGGACGGTCCGCGTCGAGCTGTTGCTGGATCCGGGCCCGCGGGCCCGCTTCGGCCCGGTCACCGTCTCGGGGCTCGAGCGCGTGGAGGAGCCGTACGTGCAGAAGAAACTGGCCTGGGAGGGGAACGCCCTGTACGACGCCTCTCTCCTGGAAAAGACGAGGGAGCGGTTGATCTACACCGGGCTGTTCTCCACGGTGGAGGTGTCGCCCGGAACGTTGCTGGAGGACGGGCGGGTATCCGTCCGGGTGAACGTGCAGGAGAGAACACCTCGGACCGTGGCCGTCGGGCTCCGATTCAGGACGGACGAAGGGCCGGGGGTCCGGGGAACCTGGAAGCACCGGAACCTGCTCGGGCAGGGGGAGCGCGTCTCCCTGGACGCCAGCGCGTCTGCGGACCTGTTCGGTCTGGATGGCGCATTCCGAAAGCCCGGGTTCCTGCACCCCGACCAGAGCCTTCTCACCGAGGCGGGTGCAGGCGTGGAAAGCCCCGAGGCCTACACCAGCCGGCATTTGCGGACGGCGGTCGGCCTGGAGCGGACGATCTCCGAGGGCCTGGTGGCGGGCGGCGGTGTCGGCTTCAAGATCTCCCGGGTGGAGCAGCGCGGTGAGGAGGAAGGCTACGGGCTGCTCTCCCTCCCGCTGCGGCTCGACTGGGATCGGAGCGACGACCTTCTCGATCCCCAGCGGGGGTGGCGTCTCGGGCTTCGGCTGACCCCCTTCACAGAGGTCCTGGAGGAGGATCTCACCTTCGTCCGGGGCTACGCGAGCCTGACCCACTACCTGCGGTTCATGGAAGACCCGAACCTGGTGCTCGCCACGCGCTGGGCCTTCGGGAGCATCGTCGGGGCCGAGCGGGACGGGATCCCGGCGGACGAGCGGTTCTACGCAGGTGGAGGAGGATCGATCCGGGGGCTTCCGTACCAGAGCGCCGGTCCGCTGGAAGGGAGCGATCCGCTGGGCGGGCGCTCCCTGGTGGAGATGTCGGCCGAGCTCAGGATGCGGTTGACCGAGTCGCTGGGGCTGGTGACCTTTATCGACGGGGGGCGGGCGTTCGAGGATACGTTTCCCGGATCGGGCGGGTCCATGCTCTGGGGCGCGGGGGTTGGGTTGCGCTACTTCACCTTTCTGGGGCCGCTTCGCCTGGACGTGGCCGTTCCGCTGGATCGCAGGGAGGGGGTGGACGACGCCTTCCAGTTCTATCTCAGCATCGGGCAGGCCTTTTAGCGGCCCGCACTGCAGACCCTCTCGATCACGCCTTTTCCAGGGGCTCCGGAGGGCGGAGACTTCCTCCGCTACCTCAGCTCCC
>CAYVVQ010000198.1:0-4705 GCA_964454455.1 uncultured Desulfobacterales bacterium
CGGGGGAGATCGCAGTATGAAGACCTACAACATCCTTCTTTCCGTGGGAAAAGACCGGCCCGGGATCGTCGACGACGTTTCCACCCTGCTGTTCGAGCACGGGGCCAACATCGAGGACAGCCGCATGGCGGCCATGGGCGGCTGCTTCTCCATCATGACGCTCTTCTCGTGCACGCCGGGGCAGCTGGAGGAGATCCGGTCCGGCCTCGACACCCTGCGAAAGGCCGGCCTGGACTGCTCTCTTCACGAGGCGCTGGATCCCGGTGCGGAGCCTCGGGAGGCCGCGCTGCCCCTGCGGGTGGAGGTCCTGGCCATGGATCATCCCGGCATCGTGCAGCGGGTGGTGCGCATCCTCCACCGGCACCGCGTGAACATCGAAAGCCTCGACACCCGCCTTCAGCAGGCGCCTCTCTCGGGCGCCCCGCTCTTCGACCTCACCCTGGAGGCCGCCGTGCCGGCCGACGCCTCCATCTCCGGGATCAAGGAAGAGCTCCGCGATCTTGCCGCGGAGCTCAATCTGGACCTGACCTTCGGAAAGTAGAGGCCCGCCGTCCGGTCCGTTCGCGGTTGTCAGACGAGACCCTGATCCAGCATGGCGTTCACCACCTGGACGAACCCGGCGATGTTCGCGCCGGCCACGTAATTCCCCGGCTTTCCGTACTCCTCGGCCGCCTCCAGGCAGGTCCGGTGAATGCCTTTCATGATCTGGCTGAGCCGGGAGTCCACCTCCTCCCGGGGCCACTTCAGGCGCATGCTGTTTTGGGCCATCTCCAGTCCCGAGACGGCCACCCCGCCCGCGTTCGCCGCCTTGCCCGGTCCGTAGAGGATCTTGTTGTCCAGGAAGACGTCCACGGCCTCCGGGGTGGACGGCATGTTGGCTCCTTCGGAGATCATGGTCACGCCGCTGTTGATCAGGTTCATGGCGTCCTTGCCGTTGATCTCGTTCTCCGTGGCGCTCGGGAATGCGCAGTCCCCCTTCAAGGCCCAGAGCGGGTTGTGATCCAGGGTGGAATCCGCCTCCGTGTAGGTCGCCTGGGAGTACTTGTCGACGTACTCCTTGATGCGCCCTCGACGGATGTTCTTGAGCCGCTTGATGAACTCGAGCTTCTTGGCGTCGATGCCTTCCTCGTCGTAAATAAAGCCGCCGGAGTCGGAGAGCGTCACCACCTTGCCGCCCAGCTCGATGACCTTTTCCACGGTGAACTGGGCTACATTTCCGGAACCCGAGACGAGACAGGTCTTGCCCTCGATGGTTTCGTTCCGCGTGGCCAGCATCTCGGAGGCGAAGTAGACGCAGCCGTAGCCCGTGGCCTCCGGGCGGATCAGGCTGCCGCCCCAGCTGAGCCCCTTGCCGGTCAGCACGCCCGTGAACTCGTTCCGGAGCTTTTTGTACATCCCGAAGAGATAACCGATCTCCCGAGCCCCCACGCCGATGTCGCCCGCGGGAACGTCCGTGTCGGGCCCGATGTGCCGGGAGAGCTCGGTCATGAAGGCCTGGCAGAAGCGCATCACCTCGTCTTCCGACTTCCCCTTGGGATCGAAGTCGGAGCCCCCCTTGCCCCCGCCCATGTTGAGGGTGGTGAGGGCGTTCTTGAAGACCTGCTCGAAGGCCAGGAACTTGAGGATGCTCAGGTTGACGGACGGATGAAAGCGGAGGCCGCCCTTGTAAGGTCCCAGGGCGCTGTTCATCTCCACGCGGAATCCCCGGTTCACGTGCACCTGGGCCTGGTCGTCCATCCACGGGACCCTGAACAGGATGACCCGCTCCGGTTCCGTGATCCGCTGCAGGACCGCTTTCTGGCGAAACTCGGGATTCCGGTCGAGCACCGGCTGAACCGTCTCCAGGACCTCATGCACCGCCTGGTGGAACTCTTTCTGCTCGGGGTCCCTGTTCTTGATCCAATCGATGATGTCTGCCATGGAGATCCTCCTGAAAAATGAGTTTGGGTTCGAGTTGGGCTCAGCCCGTCAGGGCGCGATGATGACGCACTGTGACGTCCGGCCGTCTATCTTGATGGTCAGGGGCCCTTCCAGCCTCAAGTGCCGGAGGTGCGGCGTCTCGCGGTGCGCCGGGTGGGCGTCGAGCCAGGCCCAGTCCAGCCGGTCTGCCCCGTTTCCCTTCTCCTCCACCGTGATGTACTGGATGCCCAGGGACGTGATGTTCTGAAAGAAGTGCGACCCCTGGGAAGGATCCACCTTGAGCTGCTCGTTCCGAAGCTCGATCATGGCGCCGACGCCGGAGATGTGACTCCACTGTACGGGAATGCCCAGCCACCGGTCCGCCGTGCCCCAGCGCCCCGGCCCGACGAGCAGGTAGGGGCGCTTCTCCTTGGCAAGCTCGCCGTTCAGGCCCTTGATCTCGTCGGCGATGCCGGCCGTGGCATCCGCCTCGAAATCCGCGGGTTTCACATAGACGATGTCCATGATCTGTCGATTCTTCCCGTTTCCCAGGGCGTGCCCGGACCGGCAGACGGCCTTCTCCCAGTCCTCGCGGGAGATCTGGACGTCCAGGCGTTCCATCTCGGCCACCATGGGACGCATCTGCAGGAAAAAGAAATCCGCCTTGGGCTCCTCCCGGGTCCCGATGTTCACCGAGAACTCGATCTCCACCGGACACCCCATGCCCTTCGTGGCCAGCGCCAGGAGATCGGTGAGGAGCTCCGGCAGGGGGAGGATGCGATGCTTCAGGATCTGGGCGAAGGTGACGAGCTTGGGCCCGGACATGTGTCCGGTGTCCCGGATGCGGTTCTCCTCGGGCACGTAGGTGCTCGACAGGCTCACGACAGGGTAGTCGTCCTCGTACTCGTCCAACTCGAGCTTGACCAGGTTGGAGTCCTGGAAGATCTCCGGGCATTCCGGGCATCCCTTGACCCTGAGGGCGTAGAAGTAGCGCTGGGTGTTCCGGAGGGTGTCCTCCACCGTGGAGAGCTCGGGGAGGATGTTCGGATGGACCGGCGAGAACCGGAGGGACCGCTCCCCGTCCACCACGGTCTTCCCCATGCCCAGCGCGATGTGTGCGACGCCCTCCTCGGTCTTCATGCGGGAGAAGGGGTAGAAGTTGTGGGACTGAGCCACGCCCGAGACCGCCGGATAGAAGTGGTCGCCGTAGGTCTCGCCTCCGAGCTGCTGGATGATGACCGCCATGGCCTCCTCGTGAGGCTGGTTCAGCGTGTTGCGGGAGAACGACTTCGGCCCTTCGAAGAAGGTGGAGGCGTACACCATCTTCACCGCCGTGATCAGCTCCTGGAGGCGGACCCGCGGGTCCGGATGGTTGTTCGGGATCATGTAGGTGTGATAGAGGCCGGCGTAGGGCTGGAACTGGGCGTCCTCCAGGAGGCTCGAGCTGCGAACCGAGAGGGGAAAGGTCGCCTGGCTCAGGAACACCTCCAGCTCGCCGACCAGCCACGCCGGCATCTCCGCGGCCAGAAATGCATCGGACACTTCCCGGTCCGTGTACCCGTTTTTTCCCAGGTGGTGGAGGTCGTTGCCCGCGACGAAGGACTCGAACCCGGTCGTGGTGATCACGAAGGTCTTGGGGATCTTGATGTCGATGCCGGAGAACTTCTCGTGCAGCTCCTCGTGATCCTGGAGCAGCGTGGACATGAACGCCAGGCCCCGGGCCTTTCCGCCGATCGAGCCCTGGCCCACCTTCACGAAGTCCATGATGTCCACGTCGTAGGTGGCCCCCCTGAACTGGGCGACGACCCCCTTCTGGCGCATCTTTCTCAGGGTGTGGATGTTGCTGATCAAGTACTCCCTGAGCTCGTCCGCACTGCAGAACTCGGAGGCGTGCACCTCCCGGAAGCGGGAGGCCAGGGTGATCTCGGATCGCCCCATGATCCAGTTGGAGAAATGGTTCCTCCTGGCGTGGTACCAGAGGGACGCCTCGGGGATCTCCCGGAGCTTCAGCTCCAGGGTCCGCAGGTCGCCGGCCCGGTCCAGCGCGGTCCCGTCCGGGAGCCGGAACACGAAGTCCCCGAAGCCCAGGTGGGTCAGGAAGAAGTCGTGGAGCTCGGCCAGGAGGTTGGGGGAGTTCTTGTCCAGAAAGAGGGCCGGGACGCGCGCGGCCTTGCGCCGGTTCTCCGGCTCCGAGCTGAGCATGAGCAGGGGCAGGTCCGGGATCTCCTGCCGGATCTCCCGGAGAAGCTCGAACCCCGCTTCGGAGTCCAGCTTGTTCTCCCGGAGAATCCGGGCGTCCGAGAGGATACCGAAGAGATAGGGCTTGAACTGCCGGAAGAGGTTCAAGGCCTCCTCGTAGGTTTCCGCGTGGAGGATCTTGGGTCGGGCCCTCATGGTGAGCAGCCGATGCTCCTCGTTCAGGCCGGCCTCGAGCACGGCCTGGGTCTGCTGTACGATCTCCTTGTAGATGAGTGGCAGGAAGGTGGAGTAGTAGATCGGCGAGTCCTCCACCAGGATGAGCACGCGCACCCGGGCGCGGCTCGTGTCGTGGTTCACGTTCATCCGATCCTCTGCGTTCTTGACCAGTGCGAGCAGGAGGTCGGAGTTGCCCGTCCAGACATAGATCTTGTCGATGCCGCTCGTGTCGGCGTTCTCGGGCGGGGGGTAAACGCCTCGAAGGCTGTGTGCGAGAAGGTTTACCGGCAGGTGCGGCTTCCGTTTCTTGACCTCGACGCCGAAGGTGTAAGCGTCCATCTCGCCCACGTGGGGCATGGTGATCACCATGTCGAAGCGTTTGCGATCCAGG
>CAYVVQ010000199.1:0-4664 GCA_964454455.1 uncultured Desulfobacterales bacterium
CCTCTTGCCCTGGATCCTGTTCTGCTTCTGGCTGTTCGGGTTCTGGTTCCTCTGGAAGGTCCCCGTGCCGGGGGGGCGTCCAGAGACCGGGTCCCGTGATCGCTCCCTCTCCGTCATCATCCCCGCTCGCAATGAAGAGGACAACTTGGGTCGTCTGCTGGGATCCCTGGACCGGCAGTCGCCGGCGCCGCTGGAGGTGATCGTGATGGACGACCACTCCGGGGACGGGACGGCCGAGAAGGCCCGGCGACACGGCTGCCGGGTCATTCGTTCCGCGGACCTCCCTCCGGGATGGGCTGGCAAACCCTGGGCCTGCCTTCAGGGGGCGCGCGAGGCTCGGGGGGATCTGCTCCTGTTCCTGGACGCGGACACGTTCCTGGAAGACCAGGGCCTGGAGAAGATCCGCACAAGCCTTCCCCAAGAAGGCGGCGTGGTCACGGTCCAGCCGTATCACCGCATGGAACGGGCCTGGGAACGGCTCTCCGCTGTGTTCAACATCATTGTCCTGGCGGGAAGCAACGCCTTCACACCCCTCGGGAGCCGGGCCCGGCCGGCCGGGGCGTTCGGGCCTTGCCTCCTCTGCACCCGGGAAGCCTACTTCGAGGTCGGGGGGCACGAGCGGGCCCGGGGAGACATCCTGGAGAGCATCGGCCTGGGCAGGGCCTTCCTGAAGGCCGGCTGCCGGGTGCTCTGCTACGGCGGCAAGGGAGTGCTCTCTTTCCGCATGTACGGCGATGGGGTCCGCGCCATGGTGGAGGGGTTCAGCAAGGGATTCGGCATCGGGGCGGGGGCCGTGTCCCCGGTCGTCCTCGTGATGATCGTCTGCTGGGTGTTCGGAAGCGTCTCCCTGACCCGGCACCTGGTGCAGTCGGCCGCACTGGGCGAGGGGGGGCAGCTTTTCGTCTGGGCAGGCTTGTACGGTCTCTACGGGCTGCAGCTCCACTGGATGCTGCTTCGCATCGGTAACTTCGGGCGTTGGCCGTCCGCACTGTTCCCGGTCCCGGTCCTGTTCTTCGTACTGGTTTTCCTGCTGTCCGTGTTCAAGACGGCCTTTCAAAGAAAAGCCCGCTGGAAAGGACGAACGGTGAGCGTTCGGCGCAACAGGGGAGACTCCCCGTGAGGCTGGTGCATCTGCCCACCCTCTGGACGATCCTCTTGGACATTGCGGCCTGGGGAATCATCCACCTGGCCGTGGTGGCCTGCATGGTACGCATTCCCCAATCCCGTTTCGACGCAAGCGGTTGGCTCTGCGCCGCCCGCCCCTGGGAACGGGACGGTCGGTTTTACGAGACACGGCTGCGCGTGCGGTCCTGGAAGGCCCACGTGCCGGACGGAGCGGGTTTCAGCCGGGGAAGGGGATTTCCCAAGAGACGCCTCGAGAAAAGGGGTCCGCTTTACCTGGATGCGTTTCTCGTGGAGACCTGCCGGGCGGAGTGGACCCACTGGATCATCATGGGGTTCGGGCCGCTCTTCTTCCTCTGGAACAAGCCGTGGGTGGGCTGGGTCATGCTCGGTTACGCCCTGGCGGAGAACCTCCCCCTGATCGCGGTCCAGCGATACAACCGGCTGCGGTTCAGGCGGGTCCTGGCGAAGAAAGGGGTGGTGCATTGACCGGCTCCGATACTCCCCCCGCCGTTTCCCTGGAGACCCTGGAAAAGGCGTTCTCCGGCGTTCGGGCGGTCTGCGGAGTCAGCCTGGAAATCCTCGACGGGGAGTTCTTCGGGCTCCTGGGACCGAACGGGGCGGGCAAGACCACCACCATCCATATGTTGACCGGACTGATCGAGCCCACCGGCGGCCGCGTCCGGATCCACGGCGTTCCCATGGCCACCCGCCCCCTCGAGGCCAAGTCGGCACTGGGGTTCGTCCCGCAGGAGTTCGCCTTCTACCCCGCCCTGGACGCCGCGGACAACCTACGCTTTTTTGGAAGGCTCTACGGGTTGCGCGGGCGGCGCCTGGAGCAGAGAGTGCGGAAGGGGCTGGAGATCGCCGCGTTGGCCGAGCGGGCGGGGCAGGCCGTGGCCACCTTCTCGAACGGGATGATGCGGCGGCTCAACGTGGCCATCGGCCTGGTCCACGAACCCCGGATCCTGGTCCTGGACGAACCCACCGCGGGGGTGGACGCACAGAACCGCCGTGCGCTCCACGAGACGCTGGAGCGGCTGAACCGGGAGGGAATGACGGTCCTTTACACCACCCACTACATGGAGGAGGCCCAACGGTTGTGCGGGCGGGTCGCGATCATGGACCAGGGGCGAATTCTCCATCTCGACACCCCCGAGGCCCTGGTCCGCCGGTTCGGGGAGGGCCTGATCCGGGTGGAGCTCAAGTCGCCGCTTCGAACGGGAGCTCGGGATGAGATGGCCCGGCTCGAGTCCGTCCAGGGCTTGGACGGCAGCGGCAGGGTATGGCACCTGAAGGCCCGGGAGCCGGAAAGGGCGGTCCAGGACGTCCTGGCCCTGGCGGGGGTCCGGGAGGCGGGCGTCCTGGGGCTGAACATCCTGGAACCCAACCTGGAGAGCGTGTTCATTCACCTGACGGGCCGGCGTCTTCGGGATCCCGGCGAAGGGGCCCCGGCGCCTTTTGGGGAGGAAAACGGGTGACGTATCAGGTGCTCGCCATCACCGTGAAGGAGCTGAAGGTGCTCTGGCGGGACCGGGAGGCCCTGGTCCTGCTCCTCGCCATGCCCCTCTTCTTCATCGTGGTCATGAGCTGGGCGTTGCAAGGGGTGTACGAGGCGGGGACCCGCGACCGGCCCGTCCGGATCCTGGTGGTGAATCAGGACCGGGGAGACCGGGCCGCGGAGGTGCTCTCGGACCTCAAAGGGCTGGAAGGGATCCTCTGGGTCGAGGGGGTGGAGGGGAACCCCCTGAGCCTAGAGCGGGCCGAGTCGCTCGTCCGAAAGGGGCGCTTTCCCCTGGCCCTCCAGTTCCAGGAGGGCTTCTCGGCCGCCTTCCAGCCCGCGCCTCCGAGCCCCTCGCCCGAGGAAACGCCGGCCGTCCTCGTCGCAGACCCGGGCCTGAACCGGCCGCTGCTCTCATCGGTTCGGGGGACGGTTCAGGGGGCCATCCAGCGGAGGCTTTGGTCGGTCCGCCTGGGTCCCATGGCAGAGGGCCTGAGCTCCGGGGGCGGCGAGATGGGGACGGGGATGCTCGGGGTCCGGCTCCTCAGCCGGTTCGACGACCGGAGACGGCCCACAGCCGCGGAGCAGCACGTACCGGCCTACACGATCTTCGGGGTGTTCTTCATCGTGCTCACCCTGGCATCCGGTTTCATCAGGGAGAAGCAGGAGGGGACGTTCCGGCGCATCCTCACGGCCCCCATGACCCGAACCACCCTGCTCGCGGGCAAGCTCGTCCCGTACTACCTCGTGAACCTTGTTCAGATCGGGCTCATGTTCGCCGTGGGCGTGCTGCTCTTCGGGGTGCGGCCGGGCAGCGTCCCGGCCCTGGTGGTCGTCTCCCTCGCCCTGGCCGCCTCGGCCAACGGAATGGGCCTTCTGGTCGCAGCGCTCGGACGCACCGAGGCCCAGGTGAACGGGTTCTCGGTGCTCCTGGCGGTGGCCCTCTCGGCCTTGGGCGGCATGATGGTGCCCAGCTTCGTGATGCCCCCGGGCCTGCGCCTCCTCTCCCGGTTCACGCCCCACGCCTGGGCCTTGGAAGGGTACCACGATGCCATGATCCGGGGCCTGGGGTTTCGTGACGTGCTCCCGGAAGCCGGTGTGCTCCTGGGATTCGCCGTCCTGTTCTTTGCTTTTGCCCTCTGGCGGTTCCGGTTCGACCGCTGAAAAAACATTCGACCGGGAAACGGAGAATCCACGACTCGAGAAGGGATCGAATGCACCTTACGAAAACGCCAGGCCGAGGTCCCGGGCAGTGCCGGCCAGACGCTTGTCCGCCGTCCAGAGCGGCAGGCCGGACAGGCGGGCCGAGGCCAGCAGGTGGACATCAACGAACCCGATTCCCCGGGCTGCAAGGGCGTTCGTCTCGACAAACTCGAGGAACTCCTCCTGGGAGATCACAGGGGTCGAGGGCAGGGAGCCGAGAAGAGAGAGAATCTCGGCGCGGTTTTCCATCGTGCCGCAGGCCAGCTCGCCGATGACAAAGGGATGGCAGGCGACCCGGGCTTCCAGGAGCAGGGCCTCGAGGCGCCGGTTCCCCCGGCGGAGGTGGTCCACCCAGACGGAGGTGTCCACGAGCACCAAGGCTAGGAACCCGCAGACCGCCGGCGGCGGGGCGCCCGAAGCTTCTTTTCCGTGCCGCCGAGACGGGCCAGGCGCTTGCTGCTCTCCTGGGCGATCAGGGCTTCCAGGCCGCGGCGCACGAGCGCGGTTTTCTCCCGCACGCCCGTGAGCTGCATGGCCTTTTCCAGGGTTTCGTCGTCGATGTTCAGGGTGGTTCGCATATGCATGAATATGCATGATTTGGATGCTTGTGTCAATGGGCATCGGGAGGCGAGCGCACACCGGAGTTGGACCTTGCCGGAGGGATGAGGTAGATTCACGGGTTGAGGGACGACCGGCAGGAGCTTGATTGCGGAGGGCTGATGATTCCGGGGAAATCACATTTCTGGACTGGAGCGGGGGATACGGGACAAATGAGAAGATGGTGGTTCCACTGGGCCTGGGTGGTGCTCGGGGTCTGCTTCCTTGACCTCTTCGTCAA
>CAYVVQ010000200.1:0-4576 GCA_964454455.1 uncultured Desulfobacterales bacterium
TGTCGTCCCAGACCCCGGAACCCACAATGGGCCAGGCGTCGATCTCCCGGACCTCCATCATGTCCACGATCTGCCTCAGAACCCGATCGATGACCTGCTGCCCGTCCTCCGTCATGTCCGCCAGACGGGTGGCGAATCGCTCCTGAAGGGGCCAGGGCATGTCCGTGGCCAGCCGTTGGCCGGAATCGGTCAGCGAGACGGTCACCCTCCGACGGTCGGGGCTGATCCGCTCCCGCTTGATGAGATCCCGGGCTTCCAACCGGTCGAGGATGCCCGTGACGGTGGCCTGGCTGAGAAACACCTTTGCGGCCAGGTTCCCGGGAGTGGAAGGGCCTGAGAGGATCAGTTGTCTGAGGCAGACCAGCTGAGGAACCGTAAGGTTGAACTTTCGACTGAGACGGCGGCTGTGCTGGTCGATGGCGCGAATGATTCTTCGGAGGGAGCGCAGAATGCTCTCGGCGCAGTCCGTGGCTTCACGTTTTTCCGGCTCGTGACCGTCCTCGGCGTCCAGGCGGTCCTTCGGAAGGGCTGGTTTTTCTGGAGTCGTGGGTGTCATGCGGGACGCCGGTCACCGAATCGTCTTCTTTTGAATATGAATATTTTGATTTCTAATGGTATCTTCTATAACAAAGCCCCTTTCGAGTCAATCACCAAATCAAATAACGGTGGCCTCGCAAGAACCGCCAGCCGCGCCGGACCGCATTTTGTCCGTTGAAACCCCGGACCGGTCTCCGGGTTCGAGCCGGTTTGCGAGGCCGCCCAAAACGGGCCGCAGGTCCTCCCCTGTGATGGGCCTTGCGTACCTCGATGCTCTTGGGGTATTTCGGGAGGGGAGACAGAAGGGCCGGCCGGGGTGATGAGCGGATCGGCGAGGGGCCGGAAGAAGGAGATCGTATTGAGGGCCGTGGTTCAGAGGGTCAGGCAGGCCCGGGTCGAGGTGAACGGGGCGGTACGGGGGGAGATCGGACCCGGCCTGCTCGTGTTTCTCGGCGTGGGGGAAGGGGACGCGGAAAAGGACTGTACGTACGTGGCCGACAAGACGGCCCATCTCAGGGTCTTCCCGGACGAGGGCGGACTGATGAACCGCTCCGTGAGCGAGGCGGGAGGGAGCGTTCTGGTCGTCTCCCAGTTCACCCTGTGGGGAGACTGCAGGAAGGGAAGGAGGCCCGGCTTTGCTCGGGCGGCGCCGCCGGAAACGGCGCGCACGCTCTACGAGCGGGTGGTGGACCTGCTGCGGGAAAAGGGTCTGGTTGTGGAGACGGGCGCGTTCCGGGAGATGATGGACGTCCACCTGGTCAACGACGGTCCGGTCACCCTGCTGATCGACAGCCGCAAGGAGTTCTGAGCCCATGAACGGAGCGAGGCGATCATCCCGGCATGAAGACGGGGCGCAGGGCGAGGAGACCGCCCTCCAGGAGGCGGAAACGCCGCAGCCCGGGGCCGAGCCCATCGAGCCGGAGACCGGAGGGAGGAGAAAGCCGGTCCTGCGCTGGGTCCTCTTTCTGGTCTTCGTCCTTTGGGCGGTGCTCACGGCCTATCACGAGCCGATCCTCGCCCGGATCGGGGGGTACCTGGTCGTCTCCCACGACCTGGAGGAGGCGGACCTGATCGTCTGCCTCTCCGGGGGCGCGGTGGAGCGGGGTCTGGCCGCCGCCGACCTCTACAGGAAGGGGCTGGCGCCCCGGGTCTTCATCTCCCCGGAGGTCCCGCCCGACGGGCACGAGGCGCTCGAGCGGGCCGGGATCGAGATCCCTCAAAGCGTGGACATCCTGAGGCGGATCCTCGTGGCAAGCGGGGTCCCGCCACAGGCCGTCATCGAGGCGGAGCAGCCCGCGAGGAGCACCATGGGCGAGGCCCGCATGGTGCGGGGGACCGCCGTAAAACAGGGGTACGACTCCCTCATCGTGATCACCTCCCCCACCCACACCCGCAGGGCGTGGATGACCTTCCGCCACGCGACCGAGAAGGATGAGGTCGCGATCCGAATGGCCCCCAGCTCTTACAGCGGTTTTCGAGCGGAGGACTGGTGGAGGACGAGACGGTACGTCAGGGAGGTGATCGTCGAGTACCAGAAGCTCCTCTACTACACCCTGGAGTACTTCCTGTGAGCGGGCTCCCTTCGGCCGGCGTCCTGTCCGATCATTTGGTCGTCATGGTGTACACCCCGTCCCAGCCGGGTCCGGGCGGGTCGGCCTTGAGCTCGTTGCACCGCTGGATGTAGAGCCGGGCCGCGTACAGGGTCTGATCCATGGCGTCGACGGCCTCGAAGGTCTCGATGGCCCGGTCCCACTTCTGCTCCTTGTAGAGGCGGATCCCCTCGTGGAACCGGGCAATGGCCTCCATGTCGCGGGCCGGGAGCTCCTTTCGGCTCACCAGCTCGAAGATGCCCACGGGCAGCTTCTTCCCCTTCACCCGGACGCTGTCGAGCTCCATGCAGACGAACTCCTCCTTGACCCGCTCGTAGGTGGTCTCGCTGATCAGAATGTGGGTCTTGTAGGACTTGTTGGCCCCCTCCAGCCTCGATCCCAGGTTCACGGCGTCTCCCATGACGGTGTAGTCGAACCGCTGTTCCGAGCCCATGTTGCCCACCATCATGGGCCCCGTGTTGATGCCGATGCCGATGTCCAGGGGCTGCTTCCCCTCCCGGATCCACTTCTCGTTGAGCTTCTCGAGGCCGTCCATCATGTCGAGGGCGGAGGCACAGGCCCGGTACGGGTGGTCCGGCTGGTCCAGCGGGGCCCCGTAAAAGGCCATGAGGGCGTCGCCGATGTACTTGTCCAGCGTGCCTTCGTACTTGAACACGATGTCCGTCATCACGGTCAAATACTCGTTGAGCAGGTGGACAAGCCCCTCCGGGGTCATGCCCTCGGAGATGGAGGTGAAGCTCCGGATGTCGGAGAAGAGGACCGAGATCTCCTTCTTGTCCCCGCCCAGCTTCAGCTTGTTCGGGTCCTTGAGCATCTCGTTGACCACGGAGCTGGACACGTAGTAGCTGAACGCCCCCCGGATCTTCTTGCGCTCCCGCTCCTCCGTCAGGTAGTGGTAGACGGTCAGGGAGGTGTAGACCAGCACCACGGCCAGGAGGGGGTAGACCAGGTTGACCCAGAGCCCGGCCTGCACGAAGAGCCACCGGCTCGCCGCGACGTAGCCCGCCAGGATCAGGAGGGTCGCCGCGATCGCCTTGACGGCGCTGAGGCGGGGGATCGCGAATCCCGTGATCAGGCCCAGCACCAGGATGGCCGCGAGGTCGAAGACCGTGGCCCACTTCGGCTTGCTGATGTGGTCCCCGCGGAGGATGTTGTCCATGACCGTGGCGTGGATCTCGAGCCCGGGGTACTCGCCCGAGCTGGAGAAGGGGGTGTTTCGGATGTCGCCGATCCCGATGGCGGTCGCCCCGATGATCACGAGCTTGTCCCGGAAGGTCCCCTCGGGGAAATCCTCCCTCAGGATGTCGCTGAGGGAGACGTAGGGGAAGGTCCTTTCCGGGCCCACGTAGTTGATGCGCATGTAGCCCATCTCGTCCGTGGGCACCTTCCGGTCGCCGATCCGGAGACCCTCGATCCCGTAGCCGGCCACCCGGATCATGAGCTGGGGGCGGTCGAGGTAGTGCCACACCGCCAGGATGGAGAGCGGGGCGTACACTTCTTCGCCGCACTTGTACATCAGGGGCATGGTGCGGACGATGCCGTCCTGGGGGTCGGGCTCCATGTTGAAGTAGCCCGACCCGTCCGAGCTCCGGTGGAACCGCCGAAGGTTGGGTTCGGGTGCGTAAGCCGAGCGAAAAGGCTCGAAGGGGAGATCCTGCTGGCTGTAGATGATGAGGGGGTACTTGGAACCGGAGATGGCGTCGAGCCTGCGTTCGATGTCCGCCTCCTCGAGATCGTACTCCAGAAAGGCCTCGCGCATGTAGAAGAAGTACCCGAGGACCGTCTCGGTGTCCGCCTCCTCCAAGCTTCTGGCCAGAAGGAGGTCGTTGTCCGCCTCCAGGCGCTGCTCCTCGATGAAGCGCCTGAGCTCCGGGTTCTCCATCTGGAGGGACTGGAGCTGCCGATCGATCCGCTCGATCAGGCGCAGGTTGTTGTTCTCGTCCGGCTCGATGAACCCGATATCGAACGCGATCACCTTGGCGCCGTCCCGGTCCAGGATGTCGACGATTCGGGCGATCTTGGCCCGGGGCCAGGGCCACCGGCCCTCCCGGTCGAGGCTCTTTTCGTCCAGGACCGCGGCCACGATGTCGGGGGACGGGCTCTTGACGCCCCTGGAGAGGAACCGCAGGTCGTACGTCTTGAGCTCCACCATGTCCAGGATGGGGACGCCCACGATGAAGAGGGCCAGGGTGAGAACGAGAGAAAGAAGGGTGATGGAGCGGGGGGTGAGTCTGAAGAATCGTTTCCATCGATCCCGTTTCATGGGCGCGGCTCCGATGACGTGTTGGAAAGGATGATTTTTGCACCCGTTTATAGGGGACGGACCCTCCAAAGTCAAGCAGGGCGGACGGCGGACGGGCCGGGAAGGCGGCCCGGAAGGCAGAATGCTCATTGACAGGGATATCGTCCGGGGATATTCTAAAACGTTG
>CAYVVQ010000201.1:0-4557 GCA_964454455.1 uncultured Desulfobacterales bacterium
TACTCAATATGCAAAAGCGGTACTTCGAGGACCTGGAGGACGGGGAGCGCCTGGGCTGTCTGAGGGTGAAGAACCACCCTCCCCGCACCCCCGTGGATCGAACGGGAGCAAGCCGGGACGATCCCGGCCGCGGCAGGGCTTACCCGCCGGCCGTCGCGCTTTTCACGGGCCTGCTCGTCCTGGTGCTCGTTGCCTTCTGCTCCACGCCCTGCTCCGGCGGGGAAGGGTGGAGCGCGTACCGGAACAGGATCTTTGGGTTCGAGATCCGGTATCCTTCCGTCTTCACGATATCCGAGGGCTACAAGCGGACGTGGTGGAAACCCGAGCATGGAAGGGGGGATTTGCTCCGGCAGGGCGTGTCGGTTCGATTTCTCCCTCCGGGGCGGGACACGGAAGGAGCGCTGCTGCTGGAGGTCGCCTGCCGGCGGTGTGACGGACCGCCTCCTTGCTCGGAGATGAACGGCGAAGGGAAGCCGGTCTTGCTGAACGGGACCCGCTTCTGCCGTAGCGGGTACGTGGATCGGGCCATGGGCGGGCAGTGGGCTGGAAACATCGAGTACATGGGGTTCGGGGACGGCGTCTGCTGCAGGATCATCTACTTCAGTCCCAACGGGTTTTCCGTCGATGATGACGGGAACCCGTTCCGGTTGCCGTCTGAGGACGCTTTCGATCCCGACCGGGACCCCGGCCTGTTTTCCAGGATGATGGAATCCTTTCGTTTCATCGAGAGAGAGGAGCCGTAAGCAGGGCGTGGGCCGGTTGCGGCTGCAGCCGGAGCGGCCCCTGATCGAGCGATCGCCCGATACACCCACAACACCATGGAGGGCCGGATGAGCGAGAGCCAGAAAGAGCTGAACGAGAACCGTGTGCGCCAGCTGGAAACGTTTGCCCGCCTGCTTCCCGACGTGATGGGCCACGTCAGGGACCAGGCGGTCGAGACCTACCGGGACGGCGTCCTGGACGGGAAGACCAAGCGGCTGATGGCTTTGGCGATGGCCCTGGGGGCCGGGTGCCGGAACTGCGTGCTGGGTCAGGCCGCCTATGCCCTGGAAAAGGGGGCCACGCGGGAGGAGATCCTGGAGACCATCGCCGTGGTGGTGAGCATGCGGGGGACGACCGGGGTCGCGGAGTCCCTGCGGGTCATCCAGCTCCTGGAGGAGC
Organism: uncultured Desulfobacterales bacterium; assembly: GCA_964454455.1. Lineage (GTDB taxonomy): Bacteria > Desulfobacterota > DSM-4660 > Desulfatiglandales > HGW-15 > JAIPEI01. The sequence goes on from CAYVVQ010000201.1 coordinate 1,162, forward strand.
AGGGGATGCTGGAGTGAGCCGGCCGTAGTCCATGGACAGGATGCGGTCCGCCACGCTGTGGAGCCAGTCCAGGTGGTGGCTGATGACGACCAGGGTGGCCCCCCACCGGTTTCTGGCATCCAGTGCAGCCCGCTGGATGAGCTCGCTGCTCTCCCGGTCCACGCCGGCCGTGGGTTCGTCCAGGAGCAGGACCCGGGGCTGCAGGACCAGCCGGGCCGCCAGGGCGACCCGCTGGGCCTCACCGCCGGAGAGCTCGCGCCAGGAGCGGTGCGCGAACCGGGCCGGGTCCAGGCCGACCTGCCTCAGGGCCTCCTCCACCCGGGAGCGGGTGTCGGGCGTTCCGCGGATCTCGAGGCCGTAGGCCACGTTGGCCCGCACGGATCGCTTGAGCAGGTAGGGCTCCTGGCTCAGCATGGTCACCTGCCGGCGGAGCGCCAGATCCACCTGGTGCCGGGACCGTCCCTGGAAGGTCATCCGCCCGGCGGCCGGCGCCTCCACAAAGGCCAGGATCCGCATCAGGGTGCTCTTTCCGGAGCCGTTGGGCCCGGTGAGCCCGATGATGGAGCGGGCCTCGATCTCGAGCCGGCCCACCTCCAGGACCGTGCGGCCGCCGTAAACCTGGCGGACGTTCTCCAGCCGGTACAGGGGGTCGATCATGGTCCGGACAGCCTCTTCAGGGCGTGCATGGCCAGGTTGACCAGCAGCGCCACGGTCATCAGGACCAGCCCCAGGGCGATCCCGGTGGCGAACTGCCCCTTGCCCGTCTCCAGGGCGATGGCCGTGGTGATGGTCCGGGTGTGCCACTTGATGTTGCCGCCGATCATCATGGAGATCCCCACCTCGGAGACGATTCGGCCGTAGGCGGCCGCCCCGGCCAGGGCCAGGCTGAACCGGGCTTCCCAGAGAGAGGTCAGCAGGAGCTGGCGCCGGTCCGCCCCCAGGGTGAGCAGGGTCGGCTCGAGGCGCTCGTCGAGGCCCTCCACGGCCGTGGCCGTCATGGCCACCACGATGGGGAGCCCCAGGATGGTCTGGCCTACGGCCATGCCGGGGATGGTGAAGAGAAGCCCCAGGTCCCCCAGCGGGCCCCGGTGGGTCATGAAGGCGTAGCAGAGCAGACCGATCACCACGGTGGGAAGGGAGAGCAGGGTGTCGACCCCGACCCGGAGCGGCCTCCGGCCGGGGAAGCGGGCATAGCCCAGCCAGAAGCCCAGCGGGGCGCCTACGGCCATGCTGGCCGCCACGGACAGGCTGGAGGCCAGGACCGTGGTCCTCACCGCGGAAAAGGTCTGCGGGTCCCCTTGGAGGAGCAACTCGAAGGCCCGGAGCAGGCCGGTCAGGATGTAGTCCATGGGCCACCGGTGAGGGGTTTCACGAAAAGGGGTGCATCGGCCCCGGCGATGCCGGTCCGATGACGGGGGCTACTTCCCGGCGTTCGGGGTGAACAGCTTCTTGCCCAGGAGCTCGAACTCCCCGATGAACGCCTGGATCTCGTCCGAGGTGATCCACTGCGTGAACCTCGTGGCCAGGGCGTACCGTGCGTCGGGGCAGTTCCCGGGGTTCACGGCCAGGGCGCTGTACTGGTTGAACAGGACCGGGTCCCCCTCCACCAGCACCACCAGCGGGGGGGTGCCGCCGTGGTTGTCGGCGAACTTGATGAAGGTGCCGCGATCCGTCATGGTGTAAGCGCCCTTCTCGACGGCCACGTTGATGGTGGCGATCATGCCCTGGCCGGTCTGCGCGTACCAGCCCTCCTTGTCGGGCACGGCCATGCCGGCCGCCTTCCACAGGGAGATCTCCTTCTTGTTGGTGCCGGAGTTGTCCCCGCGGCTCGCAAAGACGGCGTTCTCGGCGGCCAGCTTCTTCATGGCGTCGACCACGGCCATGCCTGCGACCCCGGCCGGATCGCCCGGCGGGCCGATGATGACGAAATCGTTGTACATCACCTCGGTTCGATCCTTGCCGTACCCCTCGGCCACGTACTGCTTCTCGGCGGGCGGTGCGTGGACCAGCAGCACGTCCACGTCGCAGTTCCTGCCCAGCTCCAGGGCCTTGCCCGTGCCCACCGCCGTCCACCTCAGCTCGATGCCGGTGTCTTCCTGGAACCGGGGGGCCAGGACGTCCAGAAGCCCCGTGTTGTCGGTGCTGGTGGTGGTGGCCATCATCAGGGTGTCGGCCGCAGAGGCGGCAACGGGGGCGGCGAGCGCCGTGACCAGGGTCGCCAGTAGACAGCAGATCCGTTTTCGTGACATACCTTCCCTCCTCGAGAGCGATTTCCTTTGTGCGGTCTTCCCGGGACGGCATGTCCTCGGGCACCCGCCCGTTTTCAAGGGCCGATTCGAGCGCATTGTAGGGTCGTCGGAAAGTTATGTCAAGTGAGACATATATCTTTTTTGAAAGAAGGCGGGGCCTCCTGGGGGGCTTCAACCGGCGGCGGATCTCCCGGCCCCGGACGTCGAAGGTGTCCCTTTCGAAGCGGCAGAGCCTGCGCTCCACCATCTCCCCATCGGCGTCGCTCAGCGTCGCGATCCATGGGTGGAGATGCCCTCAGGCCTCCGGCTCGGGCTTGCCGTGGAGGACGGCGTAGGGGCCGTCCCTGGTGTCGATCAGCTCGATTCCCATCTCCCGGAGCTCGTCTCGGATGCGGTCCGCCGTCGGCCAGTCCTTGGCCCGGCGCGCCTCCTCCCGCTGATCCATGAGGGCCTGCACGCGCTCGTCCGGGGTCTCCGGCTCCAGGCGCAGGACCCCCAGCACCGAGTCGGCCGCGTCCAGGGCCTCCAGGACCTTGTCCCGATCCCCGGCCGAGAGCCCCGTGCGGTCCATGATCCGGTTGATTCTGCGGATGAACTGGAAGAGGGCGGCCAGCGCCTGGGCCACGTTCAGGTCGTCGTCGAGGGCGTCCAGAGAGCTGCGGCGCAGGTCGTAGATGCGCTGGTCCATCTCCGCGTAGGTGGGGCCGTTCCGGCTGTTCAGGAGCTTCGTGACGAAGGTGTCCAGCTTGGCCAGGGTCTTCCGTGCGGTCTCGAGCTTCCTCCAGGAAAACGTGATGGGCTTGCGGTAGTGGTGGCTGATGAGCCAGTAGCGAACGTCCCGCCCGGTGAACCCCTTCTCCTGGATCTCCCGCAAGGTGAGATCCACCTGGGTCTCCTCCTCGCCCTGCACGCCGCTCTGGACCACGCCTTCGTTGTGCAGCCAGTACCGGGCAGGCGGCTTGCCCGTGGCCGCGCGGCTGATGGCGATGGTGTTCTCGTGGTGGGGGAAGAGGAGCTCGATCCCGCTCGCATGGATGTCGTAGGAGGGACCCAAATGCTTCAGGGCCATGGCCGGGCACTCCAGGTGCCAGCTCGGCCGGATGTTGCCCCACCGGGTCTCGTAAAAGAGGCCCGCCTTGAGCTCCTG
>CAYVVQ010000202.1:0-4475 GCA_964454455.1 uncultured Desulfobacterales bacterium
TCCCGCGGACCGTGCCCTGCGTTCTTCGCCCATCACCGCCACGAGGAGAGGAAGCGTGCCCGCCCATTCCCCTGTTTCGCTTCGATGGTACGACCCGGTGCTCCTCCGCCTGATCCCCCCCCTGGCCGCCCTCCTCATCAAGGGCCTCATGCTCTCCTGCAGGGTGGTCCGCATCGAGGGGCTGGAGCGGACGCAGGAGGCCGTGTCGCAGACCCGCGGCGGGGCGGTCTACGCCACCTGGCACCAGCGCATGTCCTACCACTTCCACCACTTCGGGGCGCGCCACGTGACCGTGATGATCAGCCGGAGCCGGGACGGCGAGTACGCGGCCCGGATGGCGCGATGGCTGGGCTTCCGCGACGTGCGCGGCTCCTCCACCCGGGGCGGCGGCCGGGCGCTGAAGGAGATCATCGAGCGGATGCGGCAGGGCGAGATCGGGGGCATGCTGGCCGACGGGCCCCAGGGACCGCCCCGCAGGGCCAAGATCGGGTCCGTCATCATGGCCCGCGACGCGGGTGTCCCGCTCGTCCCGGTCCTCTGGGGGGCGGACCGGTGCTGGGCCTTCAACTCGTGGGACCGCTACCTGGTGCCCAAGCCCTTCGCCCGGGTGGCGATCCTCTACGAGGAGCCCATCCTGGTGCCCCCCGACGCGGCGGGCGACCGCCTGGAGGCCTTCCGAGCCCTTTTCGAGGACCGGCTGAACCGCGGCACCCGATGGTGCGACGAGCAGTTCGGGGAGGTGCGGCCCTGGAAAAGGAAGGTGAAAGGTGAAAGGGAAAGATGAAAGGGACAAAGGAAAAGGGACCCTCATTCACTGCAGGCGGAACCGCACCGGAACGAAAACCCGCATGGCCACGACCCGGTCCCCGCGCCGTCCCGGGCTGAAGCGCCACGCCTCCACCGCCCGCAGGGACGCCTTGTCCAGAAGATCGTGGCCGCTGCTCTCGACCACCCGCAGCTCGCCCACGCGCCCCTCCTCCGTCACCAGCACCTCCAGCAACACGGTCCCCTCGTACCCCCTGCGCCTCGCCACCCGGGGGTAGGGGGGCGGCTGATTCTCCCGGTAGAGGGGCACGGCCTCCTCGACGAGCGGCGGCGTCTCGAGACCTGCATCGCCGGATGCCTCCGGAACCGAGGCGGTCTCGAGGCCGGACGCAGGAGCGTGACTCTCCAAGACCGGCGCGGATTCCTCCGCAGCTCGCGAGGGGACATGGGGCTTCCTGGCCGGAGTGGACCCCGGGGAAAGCACCCGAGGAGGCATGGGAGAATCACGGGCGGGCCTCCGGAGACGGGGCGTCGCCGGGGAGGCGGGCGAGGAGAACGCAACGGCAGGCCGCTTCGCCTGGACCGGGGGCGACTCATCGGGGACGGCCTTCTCCTCGAGGGCCCGGGAGGCCACGGGCGCGGGCCCGCGCCGAGGCTCCAGCAGGCGAACGGTCACGGGCCTCGGCTGTCGAACGTACGCCTGCTTTTCCGTAGACAGCCACGCCCCCCCGGCGAGCAGCAGCAGCCCGTGCAGGGCCACGGCCATGCCCGCGGCGGCGGCCAGGCGCCTCACGGAACGGCCTCCGCCTCCGACTGGAGCGAGATGCGCGTGATGCCCGCCCGGCGGATCCGGTCGAGCGCGTCGAAGAGCCGCTGGTAGGAGACGCGGCGGTCCGCAAAGAGGAGCACGCCGGGGTCCTCGGACTGCTGAATCCGTCGGGACAGCACCCGCGTGAGGTCGCCCCGCGCCACGGGGACCCGATCCACGAAGAGGCCGCCGTCCTCCCGGACCGTGACCGAGAGCAGGAGCCTTTGATCCACCTCGCTCGTGGAGGAGACCGGCAGGCGGACGGGCAGCCCCCGGTGGAGCGCCATGGAGAGCATGGCGTAGATGAAGAAGACGAGCAGCAGGAACACGATGTCGATCAGGGGGAGCATCTCGATCCGGGCCCTGCGGGGAGGCCGGTGGGGGACCTTCATGGCGTCCTCCCTCCTCCGGCCTCCGGCGCCGCCTCCAGCTTCTCGTAGACGATCTCCAGGCTCGTGGCGTACTTCTCGATGAGCAGCGCCGCGTTCTCGGCCCGGGCGTTGAAGTAGTTGTAGGGGAACACCGCCAGGATGGCGATCCCCAGCCCCGAGGCCGTGGTGATGAGGGCCTGGGCGATCCCGCCGGTGACCGCCCGGGGGTCCTCGATCCCGGCCTGGCCCAGCAGGTCGAAGGAGGAGATGATCCCCAGGACCGTTCCGAAGATCCCGAGGAGCGGCGCCACGGTAATCATGGTGTCCAGCACGGTGAGGTACCGCCGCATCCGCTGGACCTCGTCCGCGGCCGCGGTCTCCATGGCCTTGCCCATGGAGAAGTCCCGGTGGAGGATGCCGTTCACCAGGATGCGCACCACGTAGTCGCGGGACCCGGCCACGGCCCGACGGACGCCCTCCCAGTCGCCCTCCCCGCAGAGCTCCAGCACCCGGTCCACCATGGACGGGTCCCGACGCAGGTCCTCCCGGGCCCAGAAGAGGGCCCTCTCCAGGACCACGGTCAGGGCAATGAGCGAGCACCCCAACAGGGGGATCATGACCGCCCCCCCCCCGCACGAAGATCTCCATCATGGTCGTTTCCATCTCCTCCTCGGCCCACTCCCCCCCGGGGCGCCCGCCCTTGCGGCGGCACATGAAATGCCGCCCCACGCCATTTCACGGACACGGACACTGAAGCGCGAAGCAGTCCCACACCGACACCGTCACTGTCACCGGACCGCGAAGCGGTCCTCACGGCACCAAGCTCACCCGCGGCCGCCCGGTGTCGGGGTGCGCGTCCACCCGCACCGGGCAGTCGTAGACGGCCTGGATCGTCCCGGGCGTGAGCACCTCGACCGGCGTGCCCGCGGCCACCACGCGCCCCTCCTTCAGAACGAGCAGCCGGTCGCAGTATTGGGACGCCAGGTCGAGGTCGTGGGAGACCGCCACCACGCCGAGCCCCTCCTCGCGGGCCAGCGAGGCGATCAAACGAAAGACCTCGCGCTTGTGCTTGAGGTCCAGGAACGCCGTGGGCTCGTCCAGGAGAAGCACGGAGGGCTTCTGGGCCAGGGCCCGGGCGATCAGGACCCGTTGCCGCTCGCCGCCTGAGAGCGCGTGGATGTCCCGGTCCGCCAGATCCAGGGCGTTCGTGGCCTCGAGGGCCGCCCGGCCCTCCCCCCAGTCCCGTTCCCCTTCGAACTGGAGCCGCCGGAGGTGGGGGAAGCGCCCCATGAGCACGACCTCCAGGGCGGAGAAGGCGAACCGGAAGTGGGTCTCCTGAGAGACCATGGCCACGCGCCGGGCCACCTCCCTGCGGGAGAGCCCCTCCAGGAGCCGCCCCAGGAGCCTGACCACTCCCTCCTGGGGCGTGAGCAGCCCGTCCATGACCCGGAGCAGGGTGCTCTTGCCGGAGCCATTGGGCCCCAGCACCCCCAGGAGCTCCCCGCCGCGGGCCTCGGCGCTCACCCCCTTCAGGGCCCACGACTCGCCGTAGCGATACCCCGCCCCCTCCACGCTCAGGATCGCGTCCATCGGCTCCCCCGGGTCTCGAGCAGGTAGAGGAAGAAGGGCGCCCCCAGGAAGGCGGTCACCACGCCCACGGGAAGCTCGCTCGGCGAGATCACGATCCGGGCCAGGGTGTCGGCGGCCACCAGAAAAGCCGCCCCGCCAAGGGCCGATGCCGGGACGAGCAGCCGGTGGTCCGACCCCAGGGCCATGCGGGCCAGGTGGGGGACGATGAGCCCCACGAACCCGATGAGCCCGGAAAAGGAGACCACCAGCCCCACCAGGAGCGAGACCGTGACCAGGCAGAGCGTCTTCACCCCTTCCACGCCCACCCCCAGCTGGCGGGCCGTCTCCTCGCCCGTGGTGAGGAGGTTCAGGTCCCGGGAGAAGGCGAACACCAGCACTCCGCCCAGCAGCACGGCCGGTGCGGACACGGCCAGGTGCGCATAACGGCTCTGTCCGAGGTCGCCGTAGAGCCAGAAGAGCATGCTGTGGAGCCGGCTGTCCGTGGTGGTGGTGATGAAGTACATGATCAGGGCCGTGAAAAAGGCGTTGATGATCACCCCGGTGAGGAGGAGGGTGGACGACTCGGTTCCCATGCGGCGCCGGCCCAGGGTCATGAGAAGCCCCAGAGTCAGGAGGGTCCCGCCGAACGCCGCCAAAGGCACGCCGAGGGCGAACCCCAGTCCCAGAACGATCCCCACGATGGCCCCGAAGGCCGCACCGCTCGATATCCCCAGGATGAAGGGATCGGCCAGGGGGTTTCGAAGGATCGCCTGGAACACCACCCCGCTCAGGGAGAGGCCGAAGCCCACCACCGCGGCCAGCAGGATCCGGGGCAGCCGGATGCGGAACAGGATGAGCCCGGCCGACCCTTCACCGCCCGACGGGTCCAGCAGGCGATCCAGGACCTGGGCCGGGGAGAGGTCGGCCGTGCCCACCACCAAAGAGGCGGCCATGACGACCCC
>CAYVVQ010000203.1:0-4320 GCA_964454455.1 uncultured Desulfobacterales bacterium
GGCGGGAAAAGGGCGTTGGCATGAAATCTGTTAGGAATCTATGCCGTTCGCATGCGGTTGCTGCACGCGCGGACCGTTGTCGCAAGCCGGGGAACCGGTTCCCCGGCATCCATCCATCACTCCGTGGGAAAGGGGGGCCTTCCAATGGGGTCCAGATCGGTTTCGCCGGCCGGAAGACAGGCCCGGGCCTTGGGCAAAGCGCTTCTCACGGTTCACCTGCTCGTCTCTCTGCTCGGCTCGAGCCCGTGGGCCCAAGCCGTGGTCTATGAGTACGACGACCTCGACCGGTTGATCCGGGCGGAGTACGACAACGGGGCGAAGGTGATCTACACCTACGATCAAACCGGAAACCGGCTCTCCAGACAGCTCCAGAGCAGCCTTCCTCCAGAGGTGGAGCTGGCGCCCCTCGCGGCGTCGTACAGTGAGTACACGTGGACGGATCAGGGCACGATCAGCGGGACCGCATTCGATCGAAGCGGTCTGGGTCTCGAATGTGTGGAGGTGTCCATCCGCAGGGAGAACGGCGGTTCAGGGCATTTCTGGAACGGGACGGCATGGTCGGCGGGGCCGGAGATCTGGAACCGGGCAGACCTTCGAGGAGAGACCTGGAGATATGCGCTCAGCCATGTGCACCTGGACGACGGCTGCACCTACACCCTCGGGGCGAGGGCCTCGGATCGATCGGGAGCGCAGAGCCTTACCGGGCACCGCGCGTTCGTCTACGACAGCTCGGAGCCGGTGCAGAGCGGCGGGGTCCAGTGGGTCAGCCGCTCGAGCATTCGGATCGCGTTCAGCGAACCGGTGACGGGCGCGGATCGACCTTCGAGCTATCGGCTCACGGGCGGCCTGTCGGTTGTGGGCGTGACCCGCGTCGACAACACGACCTACGAGCTGACCCTCTCCGGCGACATCTCCCCGGGGACGGCTTACGAGCTGACCCTGTCGAGCATCTTCGACCTGGCCGGAAACCCGGTGCCGGCCTCCTCCGCGGTGGTGGAGCTCCGAAACCATGCACCGGTGGCGCCGTCCCTCCATGCACCTCCCGATGGAAGCATGGTTCGCGAAAACAGTCCGGTCCTTTCCGTGAACAACGGCTCCGATCCGGACGGCGATCCCCTCGAGTACGAGTTCGAGCTTTCCGAGACCGATGACTTCAGCATCCCTCCGGCCGCCGAGACCCGCGTTCCTCAGGGGCAGAACATCACCTCCTGGCCGCTGGAGGGTCCCCTCGACGAGGACACCCGCTACTTCTGGCGAAGCCGGGTGCGGGACGCCCTGTTTCAAAGCGACTGGTGCGAGGGGTCTTTCTTCGTGAGCGTGGAGAACGCCCCGCCTTCGGTCCCCGTCCCCGTCTCCCCGGTCCAGGGCACCCAAGTGGAGACAAGGAACCCCATGCTGGTCGTGATCAACGCGTCCGACCCTGAGCCCGGCCCGCTCTTCTACACGTTTGAGGTTTACTCGGACGAGCATCTCCAATCCCTGGTGGTTTCCTCCGGCAACGTCACGGAGGGGCCCGGGGATCGAACAACCTTCACCCTGCCGGAGCCCTTGACCGACAACGCCGTGTTCTACTGGCGGGCGAGGGCTTTGGACGGTGAGGACCTGGCCGGCCCCTGGTCGGGGGTCTCATCGTTCATGGTCAACACGGCCAACGACGCCCCGGGCCCACCGGCGATCCTCAGCCCCCAGCCGGGTTCCGAGATCCAAGAGGTGCGACCGTCGTTCGAGGTGACGAACGCGCAGGATCCGGATTACGACGCCCTGACCTACTTCTTTGAGGTGGCCGCGGACGAGCATTTCAGCGGGGAGGAAAGAATTCTGTCCGGACCGGTTCCCGAAGCGCCCGGGCAGACCACGAGCTGGATCCCGGAAGACGCCCTGGCGGAAGACACGACTCACCATTGGCGGGTACGCGCCTATGACGGAAAGACCTACGGTCCGTGGGTCGAGGCCTCGTTCCGCATCGCCACCTCCAACCATCCTCCGGAGACGCCGGTCCTCGACTCCCCCGTGGAGGAAGATGTGACGGACAGCACACCGGAGCTCAGGGTGCATCCGTCTGCAGACCCGGACGAGGACGGGGTGTTCTATGACTTCGAGGTCTACACGGACTACGCAATGACCCAGCTCGTGGCGTCGGGACGCAGCGAGGAGCCCTTCTGGGAGGTGGGAATCCCCCTTTCCTTGAATGTCCTCTATGTCTGGCGCGCCAGGGCCGTGGACGAGCACGGTGCGACCAGCGACTGGACCGGACCGGCTCCCTTTGTGGTGATCCCGGGAGGGCAACCGCCCGGTGCGCCGGTCCTGAACAGTCCGGTCAACGGAGGGATGGTGACCACGCTGAACCCGGTGCTTTCGGTGACCATCGGCTCGGCGGCGGATCTGTGCGAGTTCGAGATCTACGCGGATGGGGAGCTCGACCTCCTGGTGGAGTATGGTTTTGCGCCGGCCGATGCATCGCTGGTCTCGTGGGGGCCCGAAGGGTCTCTCGAGGACGGGGAGACCTACTACTGGCGTTGCAGGACCGTCACCGGCGAGCTCGTCAGCCCATGGATGGACACGGCCTCCTTTACCGTCAATGTGGGAGAGCTCCAGCCGGAGCTGGTTGTAGAGGCCAGAGAGACCGTTTGGCCCAACCACGAAGCCCCCGCCCGGGTGGAGGTCCATCGGGAGGAGAGCCCCATCAGGGGGACCGTGCTCGAGATTCCCCTGGGCGCGTTGGAGGAGCCTTGTGAGATCAGCATCGGCAGGGTGGTCAATCCGCCGGCCATTCCCGAAGGCATCCAGTCCGTCGGTCATGTGCTCGATTTCGGTCCCGACGGCGCCACCTTCGAGGAACCTGTCACCGTCTTCCTGCCCCTGACGGTGGAGGAGTTCCAGGAGATCCAGGAGAGCGACTTGAGTGCATTCCGGGTCATGACCTACGACATGTCCACCAGGGAGTGGGAGGCCGTGCCCATTCAACGTCTCGACCCGGAGACCCAATGCGCGGTCTTCGTGGTGGACCACTTCTCCCTCTACACGGCCGGCAGGGTTCCCTCCAGAAACTTTGACGAGGCAGAGGCTGAACCTGTCGGTGACGACAGCGGCTGCTTTCTCCAGACCCTGGTCACGGATGCCGGGGGCGCGATTCCATGGCCGTCGGCCGTGGTCGCCGGACTGATCATCCTGGCCCTGGTTTGGTCACAGAGGGGGCGATTCCGCAGCAGGAAGGCAAGGAAGCGGTCCTTGTGGATCTTGCTCCTCATGGCTCTGCCCCTGATCGTCCCTTCCACGGCACGGGCGACGGAGGCCTCCATCACCGTTTCCGGAAACGAGGGAAGGATCGTCGTCTCCGCCCAGGCGCACTTCACGGGGTACCGCGTCTGCAACGACGAAGAGCCCCCGGACTGCTGGACCGTCGACTCGGGGAGGCTCTATATCTCTCACAACAATCGAAGAATGGGGAGCGTTTCAGGAAACGGCTCGGCCCAGTGGTCCAGGGTCCTGGATGGGGGAAAGATGTCCCAGGGGCGGCACCGGTTCGTGGCCTCGGCCGTGGACTACAAGAGCCGCACGGCCCGCGCCTCCGCTGAGATTCAAATCGACAACACCCCGACCGTCACGGTTGCAGGCCCCGGGTCGGTGGAGGGGCTGTTCGACATTTCAGGGACGGCGAAGTTCAAGGAGCATGTCGGGGGCCTGGAAGGGCGCGTGGAGTTGTACATCGACGGGAAGAGCTGGCGGCACCGGAGGTGCAGCAAGAGCTACGAGGGGACCGAGGTGAGCTGGAGCTACGAGGAGATGAAGGGGGAGCTCCTGGACGCGGGAGGGATCAAGAACGGCACCCACAGGATCTACGTGCGCGCCCGGGCCCACAACGGGACCTGGTCCGAGTGGGCGGAAGGGACCTTCGAGGTGGACAACCGGCCGAAGGTGAAGGTGGCGAGCCCTGGCCTGGTGGAAGGCCTGTTCGACATCACGGGGACGGTTGAGTTCAAGGAGCACGCCGGGGGCCTGGAAGGCCGTGTGGAGGTGTACATCGACGGGAAGAGCTGGCGGCACCGGAGGTGCAGCAAGAGCTACGAGGGGACCGAGGTGGGCTGGAGCTACGAGGAGATGAAGGGGGAGCTCCTGGACGCGGGAAGGATCAAGAACGGCACCCACAGGGTCTACGTGCGCGCCCGGGCCCACAACGGGACCTGGTCCGAGTGGGCGGAAGGGACCTTCGAGGTGGACAACCGGCCAAAGGTGGGGGTGACCAGCCCCGGGTCGGTGGAAGGTCTGTGTTGATTACCTGATTGTTCTGTCGAAGAGCGAAGGGATTATTGTGACCGAAGG
>CAYVVQ010000204.1:0-4253 GCA_964454455.1 uncultured Desulfobacterales bacterium
TTTTGCGAACCCGTCACTCCATGAAAAATCGATAGAAGGCCGCCAGCACCAGCGCGTGGGTGATCCGGTTCTCCCGGATCAGCCGCGGCACCTCGGAGAGCGGTCGGAGCAGCACCTCGATGTCCTCCTTCTCGTCCTGGTCCTGGCCGCCGTCGAGGAGCACGTCCCGGGCCAGGAAGGTGTGGCAGCGGTTGTTCAGGATGGCGGGGTTGGGGTGAACGTACCCGAGCCCGGTCATCTCCCGGGTGCGGTAGCCGGTCTCCTCGGTCAGCTCCCTCCGGGCCGCGTCCTCCGGCGTGTCCCCCGGCTCCAAGAGGCCGCCCGGGATCTCCAGGGTGTTCTCCCGGGTTCCGTGCCGGTACTGACGGATCAGGACCACCTCACCCTCCGGCGTCAGGGGAATGACGTTCACCCAGTCGGTGGACTCCAGGACGTAGAAGCGATGGTCCTTTCCGGTCCGCGGGGAGCGGGCCCGGTCGGTTCGCAGGTGGAAGACGCGGTAGGCCCGGTCCCACTCGCTGGACAGGACCTCCCAGGGTTTGGGCGGCATGGGGTCTCCTCTCTCGGGGGGGTTCCGCTCTGTCGACGATGATAGGGGAAAAGGGATGGGGGGTTCAAGGGGAAACCGTGCGTCCGGCGGGGACCGAGCCGGCCTCGTCGTGGAAGAACGCCGCCACGGCGGAGAGCTCGTGCTTCAGCGGCATGGCGGGAAGGCTGCGGAAGAACTGCCCTCCGTAGCGGGCCGTGACGATCCGGGCGTCCAGCACGGACAGGACACCGCGGTCCGCGCTGCTGCGAATGAGGCGTCCCAGGCCCTGCTTGAGGGCGATGATGGCCGCAGGAAGCTGGTAGTCCATGAACGGGTTGTCCCCACGGGCGCGGATTGCGTTCATGCGTGCGGCCACCAGCGGGTCTCCGGGCGAGTCGAAGGGGAGCTTGTCCACCACGAGGCAGCTCAGGGTCTCGCCCGGGACGTCCACCCCCTGCCAGAAGGAACCCGTGGCGAGAAGCACGGAGTGGATGTTCCGGGTGAACCGATCCAGAAGAACGGATCGGGGGGCTTCCCCCTGGCGGTACAGGGGGTAGGGGAAGGAGTGGGAGAGGCGCTGGTGCACCCGGTTGAGGTTGTGATAGCTGGTGAAGAGCACCAGGGCGCGGCCTCTGCTGATCCGGAGGAGTTCCTCGATCCGCTCGGCGACCCGGTCCGCAAAGTCCGGCCTGGAAGGGAGCGGCAGGTCCTTGGGGACGTACATGAGGGTCTGGTTCTCGAAGTCGAAGTGGCTTTCGTAGATGCCCTCCAGGAGGTTTTCCCGGAGGCCCAGCCGGGACCGCACGTAGTGGAAGTCCCCGTCCGTGGCCAGCGTGGCCGAGGTGAGCACCAGGGACTCGAGGCTGTCGTACAGGTGCTCCCGCAGGGGACCGGACACGTCCAGGGGCGAGGCGTGAAGCTGGACCCCCGTCCTCCGGCGCTCGTACCAGGCGAGCCAGTCCGGGTCGTCCGACTCCAGGATCACGCCCAGGGCCCGGGCCAGGTTGCCCGCGCGGGCGGCGAAGCCCTGCAGAACGGGGTCGTCGGATCGGTCCAGCCCGCAACGCTCCTGGATCCGGTCCAGCTCCCTGCGAAGGACCTCCGCCGTCTCGTCCCGCAGAAACGCGCGGGCCTCGTCGTCCAGCGTTCCCCGCTCGGGCCGATCGCGGAAGAAGCCCCGGATCGCCTCGGTCGAGGATCGGATCGCCCCCAGGGCCCTCTCGAGGGGTTTGCGCTCGAAACCGGGGTCGTCGCCGGCCGCTCGCGCTGCCCTCTCCGCGTCGGCCACCAGGTCGGAGAGCTGGTTGGTGCTCAGCCTCTCGCCGAAGTAGGCGGTGGCCGTGTCTTCCACGTTGTGGGCCTCGTCCATGACCACCACCTGGAACCGCGGCAGGATCTCTCCGAACCCGCTCCGCTTGACCATGAGGTCGGCGAAGAAGAGGTGGTGGTTCACGATGATGATGCGGGACCCGGCCGCCTCGCGGCGGAGGGCGTTCAGGAAGCAGTCGTCGTAGTGGAGGCAGCGCGCTCCGAGGCACTGCTCGGATGTGGCCGAAACCTTGTCCCAGAAGGGATCCTCGTCGGCGAGCCAGTCGAGCTCCGAGCGGTCGGCGAACCGGGTCTCCTCGAGCCAGCGGTCCATGCGTTTCCACACCCCGGCCGCGGTCCGTTTTTCGAGGAGGTCGGGGGCCGCCGCAGCCTGCCGGTAGCGCTGGAGGCAGAGGTAGTTGGCCCGCCCTTTCATGAGCATGGCGTCGACCTCCATGCCCGTCGCTCCGGCGAGGAGGGGGACGTCCTTGTGAGCGATCTGCTCCTGGAGGTTCTTCGTACCGGTGGAAATGACGGCCTTTTTCCCGCTCAGGACGATCGGGGTCAGGTAGCCGAGGGTCTTGCCCGTACCCGTGCCCGCCTCGATCAGGACCTGGCGGCCCTCGGTCAGGCCCCGGTCGATGAGGCGGGCCATGGCGAGCTGGGACTCCCGGAACTCGAACCCCTCCAGCCTGCGGGCCAGGAGGCCTCCGGGGCCGAGCACCCGTTCGATATGGTCGGCGTCCTGCGGCATGGGGACGACTTTATCCGCTCGGGACAAGGCCGTCAACGACTGGAACACGACCGGAACGCGGAACGCGGTTTTCTCCTGCGGTGCGGGATGCTAGGATGTCGGGGACAGCGTATCCGGCCGGCGCCGTGCTTAAGGCATGGACCGAGCCGGCTCCAACCCGCCGGCGCCGAGCGGGGTCACGAGAGGACGGATGTGAAGATCCATTTGCGCTCCACCTATGCCGTCGGTTCTTCCGGCGGGGCGACGGGAAACGCCCCCCTGACGGGAAGCCGTGTGGAGCTCGCTCCGGGCGCCACGGTCCAGGATCTGCTCGAGCGGTTTCCCGACCTCGGTCCCTCGGAGTCGTACGACGACATCATGATCCACGTGTTCGTGAACGGGCGTCTGCGGGGGTTCGACCACACGCTCGAGGCCGGCGACGTCGTGGACATCCACATCCCGGTCTCCGGCGGGTGACCCGCCTTCCCGGAGCACGGAACCGCCCGCCGGCCGACCGCCCCGGGAAGGTCGAGAAAAGGGCTGTCAACTTCACCCCGGTTGCGCTATGCTCCCCGCCGTGAGCCGTGAGGGACCCGATCGGACGCCGGCCGGGATCCGACGGCCTACCTTTCGAGGGGAAACCACAGAGATCCCATGCAGAATGTTTTGATCGTCAAGCCGTCGGCGTTGGGCGACGTCATCCAGGCGACGGCCGTCCTGCCGGCCATCAAGCGGACCTTTCCCCGGGCCAGGGTGTCCTGGCTGGTCTTCGAGCAGAACGCCGGAGCCCTCGAGGGCAACCCGCTGATCGACGACCTGATCGTGGTGAAACGGAGGGGCCTCGGACTGCGGGGGATGGCCAGGCTGGTACGCCGGCTTCGGGGAAGCCGGTTCGATCTCGTGGTGGACCTGCAGTGCCTGCTGCGTTCCGGCCTGATCACCTACGCTACGGGCAGCGGGCGGAGGGCAGGGTACGCCAACGGCCGGGAGTTCTCGGCGCTGTTCTACAACGAGCCCTACGAGATCTCCCGGGAGATGCACGCCGTGGACGGCTACCTGCTCATGTGCCGCATGCTGGGCTGCCGGGGGACGGAAGAGGTCATGTTCGTCCTGCCCGGGGGCGATCCGGAGCGGACACGGGTGGAACGCCTGCTGAGCGCATCGCCCGGCGGAGGGCCCGTGGTCGCGGTCTGCCCGACCGCGGGCTGGATCACCAAGACCTGGCCGGAGTCGAACTTCGCCCGGGCGGCCGACCTCCTGGTGGATGCCTGCGGCGCCCGGGTGTTCTGGCTGGGATCGCCGAAAGAGCGGCCGGTGGGGGAGCGGGCCGCCGGCCTCATGAGGCATCCAAGCCGGAACCTGGTGGGGGATCTGTCCCTGCCCGAGGTGGCCGCCTTCCTTCGGGCATCGGACCTGTTCGTGGGGAACGACTCCGGGCTGATGCACATGGCCGCGGCCGCGGGAACCAGGACGGCGGCGGTCTTCGGGCCGACCGATCCGAAAAGGACCGGTCCCTACACGGACCGCGCACGGGTAATCACCGCCGGGGTCGACTGCCAGCCCTGTTTCAAGAAGGCGTGCGGCGATCTCAAGTGCCTCTCCGGGCTGGCCCCGGAGGACCTGGTGGCCGCATGCCGGGACCTGCTGGATCACTGAGGCCCCGGCGGGGCCCGGAACGGGGTC
>CAYVVQ010000205.1:0-4251 GCA_964454455.1 uncultured Desulfobacterales bacterium
AAAATGGCACAATATTACCATAACTTTTGAGCTTGTCCCAGAAACTTGGGTTAGGGAGTTCCTCCAGGAACACCACCTGCTTGGGGCACTTCCAGTCGTGCAGGTGCCGCCTGCAGACCTCCCTCACCTGCTCCGCCGCGACCGCCGCGCCGGGCTGAAGGACCACGGCCGCGGCCACCATCTCACCCCACTTCTCGTGGGGGATCCCCACAACGGACGACTCCAGGACCCCCTCGATCCGGTTGATCACCGCCTCGATCTCCTTGGGGGAGACGTTTTCCCCGCCCGTGATGATGATGTGCTTGATGCGGTCCGTCAAGTAGTAGTACCCGTCCTCGTCCACCCTCCCGAGGTCGCCCGTTCGAAACCAGCCGTCCTGAAAGCTCTTGGCGGTCTCCTCGGGCTTCTCCCAGTAGCCGGGCGTGACCGCCGGCCCCCTGAGCCAGATCTCACCGGTCTCCCCGGGGGCCTTGTCCTCGAAGGTCTCGGGATCCACGATGCGGACCTCGAGCTCCGGAAGAGGCAGGCCGATGGATCCCGGCTTCCGCGCCCCGTGCAGAGGGTTGGAGAAGTTCATGCCGGTCTCGGACATTCCTTCCCGCTCCACGGGCTCCTGGCCGAACACCTCTCGAATCCGCTCGAAGTCGCGGGGAAGAAGGGGCGCCGAGCCCGAGGTCCAGAGACGCATGTGACCGAAGTCCGGCCGCCGGTCGCCCAGCGTCTCCAGGAGCTTTCCGTACATGGCCGGGACCGCCATGAACACGCTGCAGACCGGCTCCGTCTCCCGGTTCGACAGGAGATCCAGAACGGATCCGGGCGCGAACCCGTCCAGGAGCAGCACGTGGGCGCCGGCCAGGAGGGCGGTGTGGAGGGCGAAGCAGAGCCCGTGCACGTGAAACAGGGGCAGGGCGTGGCAGAGGACGTCCTTCTCGGAGATCTCCCAGACGTGAATGATGTTCTCGGCGTCGCGGACCAGGTTCTGCTGGGTGAGCACAGCGCCCTTGGGCTGTCCGGTGGTCCCGGAGGTGTAGATGACGAGACCGGGATCGTCCGGTGAGGGCTCCATTGCCTCCACCTGGTCGGGTGCCGAGCGCAGCGGGTCGAGCTCCTGGTAGGGCGTTTCCGTGTCCACCTTCAGCACGGCCTGCCCGGGGGCGATGTCTCGGATCAAGCCGGCCTGCCCCGGTCCGCAGATCACCAATCTCGGCCGGGCGTCCTCGAGAAAGTAGGCCATCTCCGAACGCTTGAACCCGGGGTTCAGGGGCACGGCCAAGGCGCCCACCCTCTGAAGGGCCAGGTGGGTGGTGACAAAGACCAGGGACTTGGGGAAAAACAGGATGACCCGGTCCCCCCTCTCCACGCCCTGCGAGAGCAGGATGTGGGCCATCCGGTTCGCGTCCCGATCAAGGTCCTGGTAGCTGAGCCCGGTCTCCGGGCGCCCCTGTCGATAGAACGTAACGGCCCTCTTGGCCCCTTGCTTCCGAAAGGCCTCCTCGAACCATCGTTTTAGAGATGGTGAACGCATGCATTGCTCCGGCTCGGCATGGAGAGATCCTAGAGGACGGGGCCCTCGCCAAAAAAACATTGAAAAAGGAGTCTCGGCGTTGTAAAAGGGGAGGTTACTGACCGACACCAGCCGGCCTCTCGCCGGCAGGACCCTATTGGGGCGAGCGCCCCGACGGTGGCCAATTCCTGCAGCACCCGGCCGATTCACTCGGCCGACTGCGTCCCCATCGTCTAGCCAGGTCCAGGACACCGGCCTTTCACGCCGGCGACAGGGGTTCGAATCCCCTTGGGGACGCCAAGTGTTTCCTTGAGAGGGAGAATTCGGAGGAGAAAGCCGGATTCTCCCTTTCTTTTCTCCGGTCCATCCCCCGGGCTCAAGGAAGAGGAGGACCGGCCCTGTCGATCAGCGCGTGCGCCAAAAGGCGGTCAACTCCGTTTTCGTCATTCGAACCCGCATTTCGGTGCCCTTCTTGCGGATCTCGTAGGATCGAAACCCCGCCGCCTCGATCATGCCCGCCAACTCCTCCCGGGTGTATTCCCTTCGGGGGTTGAACTTCGAAAAGATCCGAAAGAGGCCGAAGAGGACCCACTCGCCCGGGCTGAAGGAGGCCTTCCACTCGCGGTCATCGATCCGGGAAGAGACCTGAGCCGGATCGTAGACCAGCGCCGTGCCGCCCGTTTTCAGGACCCGCAGGCACTCTTCGAAGACCCGGACCGGCTTCTTGAGCGCGTGAACCATTCCGGTGCTGATCACCATGTCGAAGGATTCATCGGCCCACCTCAGACGGGAGGCGTCCCCCCGCTCGAAGTGAACCCGGTCTGTCACTCCGGCCGCTGAGGCGTTCCGCCGGGCTGCTTCGATGAGCCTGCGGCTCAGGTCGATGCCTTCCACCCGTACCCCGGGGGCCCGCCTCGCGATCTCGATGGCCAGGAACCCGGGACCCGTTCCGAGGTCCAGGACGCGTTCCCCGTCCAGGAAGTCGACCGCCTCTTCGGCCACCGGGACATAATAGGTCTCCCGCGCCATGCGAGCGGCCTTTTCATACAGAGAGGCGAAGGGAGCCGGAATGCGCTCCATCCTGTGAAACGGACTCGTGATGCCTCGCGACTTCATCTCAGAGCACTCCTGGATGTTTCTTTGCCCCACCGGACCAAGGTAAGCTCTTCAAACGGCCGATCATCTCAAAATCCAACGAAAAATGCCATGGCAATCGAGGGCCAACGTCCCTGACCGACGTCCGGCTTCCAGTCACCCCGCCTGATGAAGACCGGTGTTTCCGTAGGGCGGGGTTTTCTAGTTCGCCGTGCTTGTCGCAAAAAGTCCTGAACCTCGACCTCGAGATCTGCCCTCGGCATTTCTATAGCTTATGGCGTACCCAGGCGGCATATAAAATGCCGCCCTACGCCGGGCCATGCCGCCCTACGCCCGGCCCACCGAGGGGCGTTTTCACGGTAAACGTGTGTGGGACTGGAAAAAACAGGACGTTGGAGATCTTCTCAGGGGTCACCTCGAAACCATTCTGGCGAGGACGTCCTCGAGCCGGGTCGTCTCCTCCAGGATCACCCTGGCGTACCTCCCTCCTTCGGAGGAGGGCTCCATGGCATTCGCCAGCCTTCTCGCAAATCCGCCGACGGCCGTGAGCGGGTTGCGAATTTCATGGGCCACGGCTTCGAGCGTGCGGATGGAGCCGGCGTCTCTGCTGATTCGATCGAGGGTGGGGAGATGCTCCTGCATCTCCTCCGACATCTCGACAAGGGCCTGGTTCGCCTTTTCCATGACGGAGAGGAGGTCGCGTTCCCGATCCAGCTCCAGGCTCAGACTCTGCGCCATGTCTTCGACCTGCTCGAACGTGCCTGCCAGGATGTCGCCCAGCCCCTCGGGCCGGATGCCGAAATCCCGCTCTCCCCGCTCGAAGAGTCTCAGAGGATTCGAGGTGCGGTGAGCGAGATCCCGGGCCAGCTGCCTGGAGAACTCCACGATGCGGACCAGGCCGGTTTGGTCCTCGGAGAATGCGGCGTCACCGTACGCGGCCTGACAGGAGATCAGAGACTGCGGGAAGCGCCAGTGGCGAAGGGCCGCCTCTCCGACGATCCTGTGGTCGAGCCCGAGCAGTTCCCGTTCCCAGGGAAGAATCGTCTCCAATACCTCGAGATCCGACGGGTAGTCCAGCTCGGCACGCCCTTCCCCGCCTGAGGCCAAGTCGTGAAACACGAGCAGGCCCACCTCCAGGATCAACCCACCGACAAACGCCTCCTCGGGGTTGCACAGACCCGTTCGATCGGCCAGGGAGCGCGCGAGAAGAGCCCTGTACAGGGAGGTGCGCCAGAACCTCTCGTAGTCCATCCCGCCCCTGCGGCCCATGGGAAAGGTGGCGCGGAGGCTCAGGGAAAGCGCCATCACCCGGAGGCGCTGAAATCCGACCTTCACGACAGCCTGCTTCAGGGAAGCCACGGGCCGACCTGCGCTGAAAAATGCGCTGTTGGCCAGCTTGAGCAGGCGCACGGCCAAAGAGGGATCGTTTTCGATAAGCGCCGCCAGGTCCTCGGCCGAGGCCGTCTCGTCCGCGGCCACCTCAACGAGCTGAACGGCCACGGCGGACAAGGAAGGCAGGGATGATCCCGATTCGATCCGGGCGAGGAGTTTCCGGGCCGCTTTCTCGTTCATGTCCCTTTCCTGGTCCATGGCATGGGGGAACGAAACGGACTCCGTACCAACTTAGGACAGACGGCTGGGCGGTGTCAACG
>CAYVVQ010000206.1:0-4102 GCA_964454455.1 uncultured Desulfobacterales bacterium
TCGGTCCAGCACAGCATCGGGGATCCGGTCCGGGACATGGTGGGCATCAGCGTCTCCGTGGCCGAGCGCGAAGCGATCCGGGAGAGGCTGGGCCTCAACGACCCCTTCTGGGTCCAGTACGGCCGGTTCGTCCGGAACGCCCTCCACGGGGACCTGGGCACGTCCTACTTCCACAGCAAGCCCTGCATGGACGTCATCCTGTCCAAGGCGCCGGCCACCCTGGAGCTGGTCTTCGGCTCGTTCGTGATCATCCTGTTGTTCACCTTCCCCGTGGGAATCTACTCGGCCCTCAAGCCCCGGAGCTGGTTCTCGCGCTTCGTCATGGGGGCGAGCACCATCGGCGTAGCCGTGCCGGTCTTTCTGACGGCCATCGCCCTGATCTACGTCTTCGGGGTGGAGCTGAACTGGCTGCCGGCCTACGGGCGGGGGGAGACGGTGAACATCGGGGGGTGGGAGAGCGGCCTGCTCACCTGGGACGGCATCCAGCATTTGATCCTGCCCAGCATCTCCCTC
Source organism: uncultured Desulfobacterales bacterium (assembly GCA_964454455.1). Taxonomy (GTDB): domain Bacteria; phylum Desulfobacterota; class DSM-4660; order Desulfatiglandales; family HGW-15; genus JAIPEI01. The sequence goes on from CAYVVQ010000206.1 coordinate 514, forward strand.
TCCTCCATCATGATCGCCCTGTTCATCCGGCTGATCCGTTCCGAGATGATGGAGGTCCTGGAGACCGAGTACATCAAATATGCCTGGGCCAAGGGGCTTCACCGCAAACGCATCTGGTTCGTCCACGCCTTCAAGAACACGCTCCTCCCCGTGGTGACGGTGTTCGGCGTGGAGATCGGAATCCTCTTCGCCTTCACCCTGCTGACCGAGACGGTCTTTCAGTGGCAGGGCATGGGATTCATGTTCCTCGAGGCCGTGGAGCGGTCCGACACGGCGCTTCTCGTGGCCTACCTGGTGGTGGTGGGAGTCATGTTCGTGGTGATCAACACCGTCGTGGACATCGTGTACGGGGTCATCAACCCCATGGTCCGAGTCACCGGAGCGAAATGAACACCTGGAAACGCTTCAAGAGCTCCTACTTCTTCTACAGCTTCAAGCGGGACCCCGTGGCCATCGCGAGCGCCTCCGTGTTCATTTTCCTGGTGGCCCTCGCCTTTCTGGCCCCGGTGGTGGCGCCCTTCGATCCCTACGACACGACCACCATCGATATCCTGGACGCGGAGATCCCACCCTCCTGGATGGAGGGAGGCGAGGCGCGATTCTGGCTGGGCACCGACATCCAGGGACGGGACCTGTACAGCACCATGCTCTACGGCCTGCGGACCTCGGTGATCATCGGCCTGGGGGCCGTGATCTTCCAGTCCTTCGTGGGCATCATCATCGGCCTCACTTCCGGCTACCTCGGGGGCAAGATCGACTCGTTCCTCATGCGCGTGGCCGACATCCAGTTCTCCATCCCCTACCTGATCGTGGCCATCATCGCCAGCGCCGTGTTCCAGCTGGCCTTCGGCGTGGGCCGATTCGAGGAGCTGGCCATGCCGCTGCTGATCCTCATCATCGGCATGTCCGAGTGGCCCAAGTATGCCCGGACCGTGCGTGCATCCGTGCTGGGGGAGCGCAAGAAGGAGTACGTGGAGGCCGCCCGGGTCATCGGGCTCAGCCAGCGCATCATCATGTTCCGGCACATTCTCCCCAACACCATGACCTCGGTGCTGGTGATCTCCACGATCCAGGTGGCCCAGGCCGTCATGAGCGAGGCGGCCCTCTCCTTCCTGGGGCTGGGCATGCCGATCACCAAACCGTCGCTGGGCTCTCTCATCAACGCCGGCTTCGAGTACGTGTTCAGCGGGTCGTGGTGGATCACCTTTTTTCCCGGTCTGCTCCTCGTCACCTTCACCCTGGTGATCATTCTTTTCGGGGACTGGATGCGGGACGTTCTCAACCCCAAACTGTACAAGGGCTGATCATGGCGCACCTGCTCGAGGTCAAGGACCTGGAAGTCAAATTCGCCCTGTGGTTCGGCGAGCTGACCGCCATCGACGGCGTCAGCTTCACCCTGGACAAGGGCGAGAAGCTGGGCCTGGTGGGGGAGAGCGGGGCGGGAAAGTCCGTGACCGGTTTTTCCATCATCAACCTGATCAGCAAGCCCGGCTACATCTCCGGCGGAAACATCCTGTTCGAGGGGAGGGACCTGAGCCGGCTTCGACGGGAGGAGATGCGCCGGATCCGGGGCGACCGGATCAGCATGATCTTCCAGGACCCCATGATGACCCTGAACCCCGTCTTCACCATCGGGACCCAGATGGCGGAGACCGTGATGGCCCACCGGCACGTATCCAGGCAGGACGCCCTGGACCTCGCCCTGGACAAGCTCGAGAAGGTGTACATCCCCTCCCCGGAGAAACGGCTGACCCAGTACCCCCACGAGATGTCCGGCGGCATGCGCCAGCGGATCGTGGTGGCCACCGCTCTTCTGGCCGACCCGGCCCTCATTATCGCCGACGAGCCCACCACCGCCCTGGACGTCACCATCCAGGCCGGAATCATGGACCTTCTCCAGGAGCTCTGCGACGCCGAGAACATGGGGCTCATCCTGATCACCCACGACCTGGCCGTGGTGAGCCAGGTCACCGAGAAGATCGCCGTCATGTACGCCGGCCGCATCATCGAGATGGGGCCCACCGAGGAGATCGTGAACCGCCCCAGGCACCCTTACACCAAGGGGTTGATCAACTCCCTCCCCTGGGGGCGCAAGGCCGCGGATCGGCTGACACAGATCCCGGGTATGATGCCCACGCTCACGGACATCCCCCCGGGCTGCGCGTTCCACCCCCGCTGCACGGTCAGGGAGGCGCACTGCCTGGAGAGACGTCCCGATCTCCATCCCGACCAGGCCAGGGATCACGTCGTGGCCTGCCACAACCTGGGCATGTTGAAATAGGACCGGCATGGAAGAGAAAACACCCCTGCTCACCATCGAGAACCTGGTCAAGCACTTCGACATCTCCGGAGGCCTGCTGGACCAGATCTCCTTCGAGGACCGCCGCTTCGTGAGGAAGCGCACGGTGGTGAAGGCCGTCAACAACGTCAGCTTCGAGATCCAAACCGGAGAGACCCTGAGCGTGGTGGGCGAGAGCGGCTGCGGCAAGTCCACCCTGGCCCGGACGGTCCTGGGGCTCTACCCACCCAACGAAGGAAGGGTGCTCTACCAGGGGACCCGGATCGACAACCTCTCCGCACAGGAGATGCTGCCCTTCCGGGCCAAGATGCAGATGATCTTCCAGGACCCCTACGCCTCCCTCAACCCCCGCATGACCGTGGCCCGGATCCTCGAGGAGCCCGTGGTGTTCCACAAGAAGGTGAGAACGGCCGCAGAGGTGCGAGACAAGGTGGCCCGGGTGATGGAGCAGGTGGGCGTGGACCCCCAGTGGTCGGACCGCTACCCCCACGAGTTCTCCGGGGGCCAGCGCCAGCGGATCAGCATCGCCCGCGCCCTCATGGTGGACCCCGACTTCATCGTGGCGGACGAGCCGGTCTCCGCCCTGGACGTCTCCATCCAGGCCCAGATCCTCAACCTCATGATGGACGCCCAGGAGGAGTTCGGCCTCACCTACATGTTCATCACCCACGACCTCTCCGTGGTGGAGCACATCAGCACCCGCGTCGCCGTGATGTACCTCGGCACGGTCTGCGAGCTGGCCCCGGTGGACGAGCTCTTCGACAGCCCCCGCCACCCCTACACCAAGGCCCTCCTGAGCGCCATCCCCCGCCTCGGCGAGACCAAGCCCAAGCACATCAAACTCAAGGGCGAGGTGGTCACCCCCATCAACCTTCCCTCCGGATGCGTCTTCCACCGCCGCTGCCACTATGCGAACGATCGCTGCAACCGGGAAGTCCCTCTCCTCCGAACACTCGACTCCGGCGCCTACGTGGCCTGCCACGGCGTGGAGGAAGGCCGGATTTCCTGACCCGGAACCCGTCCCCCGCCCCTCTACACGCCCGCCTTACTCATGAAACCCTGTCATCAAAAACAAGAAGGTTTTCACACCGAGGCCGCAGGCGGCGGGGGCCGGGGTTTTCCGGAGCGGACATCAGCGGGAGGCCTTCGTCATTGCGGGCGGTTACGTCCGGGGGAAACCGCGGCCATCCCCCGACTGAAAACAGAATGGAGCGGTCGAGCAGGCTCGCAAACGAAAGGCCTTCCCACCCGGGAAAGGCTTCGTGGCGGGGGTGGAACGCGGAGGGGGCA
>CAYVVQ010000207.1:0-4004 GCA_964454455.1 uncultured Desulfobacterales bacterium
CCCCCGGGGCGATCCCGGAGGCTTTCGACGGACCTCAGGCGGGCGGGACGGGAACGGATCGCCCCCGGGCCAGCAGGCCGGGGAGCGCAAGGTAGTAGCGGCCTTCCTCTCCGCGGCCCCGCTTCAGGCACCCCTCCCCGTAGATCCTGCATTTCCGGGCAAGCGCCCTCTGGGCGGCCTCGGCCTGGGCCTCGTTCAGAAGGCCGCTTTGGAGGATTCCCGTCAGGGATCGGATCCTGTAACGGTCCATGCCGGGTCCGCCGGCCGAGAGCTGATCCGGATGGCCGCCCTCGCGCACCAGCAGGTCCTCCTCGATCAGGTGGATGGGGTATCGGCAGCCGATGCGGAGCCACAGGTCGTAGTCCTCGCACACCGGGAGGGCCTCGTCGAACAGGCCCACCTCCTCGAGGAGCGGCCGCCGGAGCATCACCGCCGAGGGGCTCACCAGACAGCGCTCCAGGCTCGGCAGGAAGACGTCCCCGGACGGCTTGAGATGGCGGCGGGCCGGGTTCACCCGACGACCGTGCCGGATCCAGACCTCCCGGGTCTGGCAGGCCACGGCTTGGGGGTGGTCCCGGAAGAACCGGACCTGGGCCTCCAGCTTGCCGGGCAACCACCGGTCGTCGCTGTCCAGAAAGGCGACCAGCGGCGCCGTGGAGGCGCGGATCCCCGTGTTCCGCGCCGCGGACACCCCCCGGTTGCGGTCGTGCCGAAGCACGAGGATGCGGTCCTCGAACGGTTGCAGAGCCTCATGGGTCCCGTCGGACGACCCGTCGTCCACCACCAGGACCTCCATGTCCCGGAAGGTCTGCCGGAGCACCGAGGCCACCGCCGTGGGGACCCGGTCCGATCGGTTGTAGGTGGGGATGATCACGCTGACGAGGCTCATGACGCCATCTGCCAGACCAGCGCCACGAGGCCGGCCAGGATCAGGTTGGCCTCCACCAGGGTCTCCAGGCGGAGCCCCGGATAGAGCCACCGGGTCTCGTAGGTGTGAATGGTCAGGGCGAGCGACACCGCGCAAAGGAGCAGCGGGTAGGCGATGGAGGGGACCGCGCCCAGGAGGCCGGCGCCGAGGAGCAGGAGGCCGCACCCGGCCAGCACGGTCTTCAGCAGCTGGACGGTCCGCTTTTCCCCGATGGTGACCGGCAGGGTCTCGATGCCCACGATCATGTCGCCCTGCACCTCGAAGATGTCGAACAGGGCGGAGCGGACGTAGACCACGGCCAGCACGAAGAGGAAGGAAACCGCCACGCCGGGCCAGGCGGTCTCCACGTTCTCGAGGAGGGGGATGAGCGCGATCACCACGCCCCAGGCCAGGGACTCGGCCAGGGTCTTGGATCCTGGAATATCCTTGATCTTCGCGGTCCGCCAGCGGTTCCTGCGACGGACGGGGACGACGGGAACCCCGTAGACGATCCCGAGAAGGCTCACCCCGGCCATGGCGACCATCACCGCGACGCCCAGGGTCCAGGCGAGCACCAAGGCCACAGCCACCGCACCGAGGCCGGTGATGACCAGGCGGGTGCGGTGGGTGCTGTAGAAATGGGCCTGGTCCGGCTCGTTGTAGGTGCTCGCCCCCCGGTCGAGGAACCGGTTCAGCACGTGCATGGCCCAGATGTAGAGCGCCGCCATGGAAGGGTGGACGAGGTCCGGAGGGCGCCCCGCCAGCAGGGTGGCGGCGTGGGTCAGCGAGAAGGCCCCCAGCGCCACCCAGATGTGGCCGAACAGGAGGAACCGGAGCAGGTTCCGGACCACGGCCTGGCTGAGCCGCGTGTCCCTGGGGCTTCGAATGCGCTCCAGCTCCCGCACCACGTTCTTGATCATCCAGTTGGGCGTGGAGGCCCCGGCGGTGACGCCCACCGTCCTCATGGGGGAGAGGGCCTCCCGGTCCAGCTCCTTCTCGGTCTCCACGTGGAAGGTGGTCATGTCGGACGCCTCGGACACCTGGACCAGCCGCCGGGTGTTCCCGCTGTGAAATCCCCCCACCACCACCATGCCGTCCACGTGCCCGGCAAAGGAGGAGACCTCGGCCTGCCGGCTCTGGGTGGCGTCGCAGATGGTGTCGAAGATCAGGGCCTCGGGGCTCCGCCGGCGAATGGCGCGGCGGATCTCCTCGAAGACCCCCGCGTCCTGGGTGGTCTGGGCCACCACCACCAGGGGTTGGTCCCGCGGCAAATCCTCCGCCTCCGCCACGCGGTCGATCACGTGGACCGGTCCCTCGGCGTACCCGCGCAGACCGATCACCTCCGCATGGTCCCGCTCGCCCACGATGACCGCCGTGTACCCTTTCCGCGTGTGCGACCGGACGATGGCCTGCACCCGCGCCACCCGGGGACAGGTGGCGTCGATGATGCGGAGCCCGGTCGCCTTCAGGGTCTTCCGCTCCTGCGGCGGGATCCCGTGGGCGCGAATGACCACGGTTCCCGTACGGACCCCCGCTATGGTCTCCACGGCCCGGACGCCCTTGGACTCCAGGAGCTTCATGACCTGACGGTTGTGGATCAGCGGTCCGAAGGTGTAGATGGGGTCCTCGGTCTTGTTGGCCTCGGCCAGGACCTTTTCCATGGCGAGACGGACGCCCATGCAGAAGCCCGCGGTCTTGGCCAGGCGCACCTTCACGGTTCCCCCCTCCCCTCCAGGGCCTCGAAGTAGTCGTCCATGAGCTCGGTCAGGGTGTCATAGTCCCGAATGCGGGTGATGCGGTCCCGGAACCGACTGCTGTAGGGAAGCCCCTTGGTGTAGGCGAGCAGCAGGCCGCGCATCATGTACGGGGCCCTGTGCTCCCCCACGGTCCGGGCCAGCAGGCGGTAGTGCTCCAGGATGTGGCTGCGCCGCTCGGCCAGGGACGGCTCGCCGGGCTCCCGGCCGGCCGCCAGGTCGAGCACCTGCCGGAAGATCCAGGGGTTCCCCACGGCGCCGCGCCCGATCATCACCCCGTCGCACCCGGTCTCCGCCCGCATCCTCAGGGCGTCCGCGGCCTGGAAGACGTCCCCGTTCCCCAGCACGGGGATCCGGAGCGAATCCTTCACGGCCCGGATCAGTCGCCAGTCCGCGCGCCCCGTGTACCGCTGGGTGGCGAATCGGGGGTGCACGGTCACCGCGTCGGCCCCGCTCTCCTCGATGACCCGCGCGATCTCGAGGCCTGTCGGCCGATCCGGGGTCCAGCCGGCGCGGATCTTGGCGGTAACCGGTACGGTGCAGGCGAGCCGGACCGCCGTGACGATCTCGGCCACCCGTTCCGGATGGTCCAGCAGGGCCGCACCGGCGCCGGTCTTGGCGACCTTGCGCACCGGACAGCCCATGTTGATGTCGACGATATCGGCCCCGGCCTTCTCCGCGACCTGGGCGGCCTCGGCCATGCTTCGCGGTCCCGCTCCAAAGAGCTGAACCGCCAGCGGCTTCTCCTCGGACCAGCTTTGAAGATACCTGCGCGTGCGGGGATGGTCCTGGGTGAGCCCCATGGCGCTCACCATCTCGGTCGTCACCAGGCCCGCACCCAGCCTGCGGACCAGGATCCGGAACGGAAGGTTGGTGATCCCGGCCATGGGCGCCATGACCAAATGGTTTTCGAGGGTGACCGCGCCGATCCGGAGCATGACGGCCTGCGTTCGCCGGTTCAGTAGTCCACCGAGGGAAAGAGCTTTCGCTCCGTGTGGGGGAGGAACAGCGAAGCCACGTACTCGTCCATGTACGGCTGGTAGTTGGACAGCTCGATGTTGGTCATGGACTTCGACACGTTCCGGCCCTTTTCGAAGGCCTCCTCGTAGATCAACGCCATCCGAGCGCCGGTGAGGGAGCTGTTGCCGATGAACTGGATCCGCTCCTCCGGGATGTCCGGGAGCAGGCCGATGGCCACGGCCTTGTGGATGTCGAGGTAGCTCCCGAACCCGCCGGCCACGAAAAAGGTGTCCAGCATGTCGAACGTGAGGCCGATGTAGTCCACCAGGCTCTTGATGGCGGCGAACACCGACCCTTTGGACTTCATCAGGTTGTCGATGTCC
>CAYVVQ010000208.1:0-3909 GCA_964454455.1 uncultured Desulfobacterales bacterium
GCCCCTCCTCGCCCAGCAGGCTCTTGAGGACGGAGCGCATGCGCTTGTCGTCGTCGACGATGAGCGTCTTCAATGCAATGCCTGGATCGGGTTCGGCCATGAATCCTCTGGTCAGGGCACCTTCTACACGCTCTTGTGGAACAGCACGCCGGCCATCTCTTCCATTTTCACGGCAAGGTCCAACATCTCCTCGGGCGGGATCTCGCGAATGACCTCTCCGGTCTCCCGGGAGACCACCTTGATGAGGATGCGCCCGGTCCCCTCGTGGATCTTGATCTCCAGGTTGTTCTGCGTGGACCGCATGTACTTGTCCATGGCCTCGGCCACACGCTTCATCATCTCCTGGGTGGGGTGGGCCTTGGACTGAAGCTTTTCGGGCTTCTCCAAGGGCCCAGGAGAGCCCGTCTGATGGACGGACTCCAGGGGCGCCCCCTTCCGTCCGGACGAGGCCTTGGCCGTGTCCGCCTCGGGGTGAGGGGCGTGCACATGTTGAATTTTGATCGAGCTCAGGGCTTCCATGCCTGATCACCTCCTTGTAGTGGTCTTTTCGCATCCTTGCGAGTGGCGGAAAGGGATGCAACGGTCTTCCCTACATTTGAATCGGCAGAAAAGCGGAAGAACTTGAGTCCGAAACGGCGGGCTGTGCCTCCGGGTCGTGAATGTTACAGGCAGGGGATCGAACGCGCCGGGCAGGGGAGTCACCGCCGGGAACCGTATACCCGGTGGACCTTCCGCCGGGTGTTGAGGGTGTGAAGCTGCTCGGCCAGTTCTTCCCTCCTTTGCTCGAGGCGGCTTCGGGTTTCCCGGATACGACCCACAACCTCCTTCAAGCGATCCTGCGACTGGGGATCGCTTCGTGATGGAAGGGTTTCCGTGGCCAGGGCCGCGGTGATCCGCTGGTTCTCCGCGGCCAGGCCGTCCAGGGCATCCAGGCTTCCGGCGTCGAGGGCCGCGCAGACTCTCTCGTTCACGTCGAAAAGCTCGTGGATCAGGCTTTCGTGGCGCTCAGACAGCGGCATGGAAGCCTCCTGCGGCCGCGCGTTGCGGCTCGGCGGGTTCCGCAGCTGTTGCGGGCCGGCGCACCTGCGCCGCGGCGTCCTGAAAGGCCTCTTGAAGGTCCCTGAGCAACGGGGGCACGGTGTCCAGGACGGCCGTGTCGTTCTTGACGCTGGCCGAGGTGAGCTGCTGGATCATGAACCCGTAGAGCTCGGAGAGCTGGTCCACGAGCGGGAGCTCCTGCGTCCGGTCCAGGGCGCAGTCCAGCTCGGAGAGGATGGCAATGGCCCTGGAGACGTGCTCTCCCCGCATCTTGGGATCGCCCGTTTCGATCCCCTTGCGCGCGCCTTCCACGTGCTGGAATACGGCGTCGAGCAGCAGGAGCAGGATGTCCTCCTTTTGCTCGGTGGATTGCATCTGGACCCGGTTGTAAGTGCTTGCGTAAGTTCCTAAGGGCATACCGGTTCTCTCCTATTTGCTCGAGATGAATTTATTCAGGTTAGTCAGGGAGTTGAGCTGCTGTGTGAGCATGTTCTCCGTGGTCTGATACTCGGCAAGCAGCACCTCCAGGGACTGGAACTGGTTTCTCAGGTTCTCCTCCCGCTGGACAAAGCGGACCTCCATGTTCTCGATCTGGTCCTCCATGTCGTCCACCGAGTCTTGCAGTCCATCCGTCTTGGTTTCGATCCCCCCGCCGGTCTTGATGTACCCGTCCAAGGTATCGTGGAGCTGTACGGCGAAGCCCCGGCTCCCGTCTTCGTCCCGGGTGAAGAAGGCCAGCACGTCGTCGCGGTGCTCTTCCAGTGCCTGGCTGAGCGCATCCTGGTCCAAAGTCAGGCGCCCGTCCTGGCCCACGGTGACCCCGAGCCTGCTGAGCCCGTTCACCTCGTTGGCGACCCCGTCCACCTGCTCCGAGAGAAAGCGCCTGAGCCTGGACCTCAGAAGGGTGGTGGTCCGGTCTCCCAGAAGGAGGCCGGACTCCCCGCTCTTCGAGTCGTAGGACTGCAGGCTCTCGAAGCCGTCCACGAGGGTGTTGTACGCCGTCACAAAGTCCTGGATTTTGCCCACCGTGCTGTTGGCGTTCTCGGCCACGTCCACGGTGACCGGGTTCCCGGGGTCGGCCCCATTCAGGGTCAAGGTCAGGCCGTCCACCGCATCCTCCACCGTGTTCGAGGCCCGCTCCACCGCAATGCCGTTGACGGTCAGCTGAGCGTTTCGAGCTTCCTGGGTCTGGGTGAGCGTCTGCGTGGCCGGGTCGGTGTAGAGGCTCGACAGCCCGCTGGCATCGTCGTTCACGCCGTCGTCGTCGGCCATGGTGAGCGTGATCGTGTTGTCCGAGCCGGTCTCCCGGCTGAAAAGCGTGAGATAGGCGTTCCCGGTGCCGTCGTCCAGGACCTGGGCGGTCACCCCGGCGTCGGCGTCGTTGATGGCCGAGGCGATGCCGGAGAGGGTATTGCTCTCCGCGTCGATCGCGATGTCCGTGGTCGCATCGCCCACCTCCAGGGTGAGCGTTCCGGTGCCCACGATCGCGTCGGCGCCGCTGAACTCGGCGCTTCGAACCTGCTGGGCCTGGGCCAGCTGGGTCACCTCGATGCGGTATGTCCCGGCCGTCGGGTCTCCGGAGATGGATGCGGAAAGGGTATCCGTGTTGCTGGAGGCCACGCCGTAGGAGATGAGGTCGTCTTCCTCCTTGAGGGTTGCGGCTGCGCTCTGGAGCTCGGACAGGGCCGATTTCAAGGTGCCGAACGCAGAGATCTCAGCGAGGTGGTCCGCCTCTCGCTGTTGCAGGAGCCTGACGGGCCGCCTCTCGAGCTCCATGATCTCGCGGATCATGGAGTCCGTGTCCATTCCGGACATCAGGCCTCCCGTGCTGATCGTACCGACGCTCATGGCCTACCCCCACTGACTATTGAAAGGCTGCATGGAACGGTTTCTTGGGTGGTTTCGGGGAACCGGGGACCCCGCTGAGCTCAGCGGGGTCCCCGGGGCAAAGGGTGATCGAATTAGCCCTGGAGCAGGGTGAGCGCCGCCTGCGGCAGGGTGTTGGCCTGGGCCAGCATGGCGGTTCCTGCCTGCTGCAGGATCTGGGCCTTGGTCATGGCGGCGACCTCCGCGGCGTAGTCCGCATCGAGGATGCGGGAGCGCGCGGCGGAGATGTTCTCCGCGACGTTGCCCAGGTTGGCGATGGTGGACTCGAACCGGTTCTGGACCGCACCGAGGTCGCCTCGAATGGAGTCGATCTGTCCGAGCGCACCGTCAATGACCTGCATGGCCTCGTTGGCGCCTTCCTGGCTGCTGATGTCGATCTCGTTCACGCTGGAGAGCTCCGAGGCGTTCGAAGCGCCGGCATCCGCGCTGAACAGGGAGGAACCGGCAGAGGCGTCCTTGTCCACACTCGAGGTGATGTTGAAGGTGTCCTGGGAGTCGAACTTGACCTCGCCCCCCACCACCGTGGAGTCGGCACCGGTTCGGTCCCCGCCGTCGTAAAGCTTGACCGTGCTCGTGGCCGTGTCGTTGTCATCGCCCACGTCCCCGCCGGTCACGCTGATGGAAACCTCGTTCGGGGGCACCACCGAGGACCCGTCCCCGCTGACCGCGGTGCTGGAGGGATTCTGGTAGTCGACGGCCGCGCTGTGCTCGAAGTTGGAGACCTTGATGTCCGCACCTTCGCTGTGCTCGAGCACGATCTCCGACGTGCTGCTGCCGATCTTGGCCGTAATGCCCGTGTTCCCGGAGAGATCGTTGATGGCGTCCACCAGGGCGCCCAGATCGTCACTCGTCACCGTGGCTTCCACGGACACGGCCTCGGCGTTGTCGCCCTGCAGGCCGAACGACACCGTCCCGTCCTCGGTCAATCCGGAGAGGGTCACCTCGGTGGAGGCCGTGGCGCTGACGCCCGTGGATCCCTCCACC
>CAYVVQ010000209.1:0-3901 GCA_964454455.1 uncultured Desulfobacterales bacterium
CCCGATCGGAGGCGGTCGAACCATGACGAAGGATCTTTCTTATCTTCACAAGCTGCTGGAGGAGGCCCTGAAAGGCTCCGAGTTCGCCTGGTGGGAGTGGGACATCGAGAAGAACCGGGTCACGTCGAACGATCTCAAGGCCACCATGCTGGGCTACGACCCCGCGGCGTTTCGAGGTGGGGGGTACCAGGCTTACACGGAGCTGCTCCACCCCGACGACTACGAGCGGACCATGCAGGCCATGCGCGATCATCTCTCCGGCCGTGCCGGGATCTACCAGGTGGACTATCGCATCCGCCGCGCGGACGGCTGGTACACCTGGTACATGGACCGGGGGAGCATCGTCGAGCGAACGCCCGGCGGCGATCCCCTGAAGCTGAGGGGGATCGTTGTCGACCTGGGGTCCGAGATCGGCGAGCGGGCCGGGAACGCCGCTCTCGTCCGCCTGATCCGCCGCAGCCTGCCGGGCTCGGCGGATTCGGAGGCCCTCACGGTCATCTGCAGTGCGTGCAAGCGGCTGAAGATCAGCGGCAGCATCTACATGCCCCTGGACCTCTCCTTCGAGAAGGCCTTCCCGGACAGGATCTCCCACGGTATCTGCCCGGAATGCGTGGAACGCCTCTATCCGGAGGATGCGGACGAGCTGGACCGGGTGATCCGCGATGCCCTCGAAGGGCAGCCGTGAGCGGCCCAGGCCCGCTGCCCCCTCCACGGTCCCCGGCGCGCTCGGCGCGCGGAGAAGAGCGCAGCCCGTCTTCTTGACATCCCCCACAGCGGGTGGTAATTGGGCAGGCTTGACCTGAATCGGGACGCGTGAAACACGAATCGGAGGGGGGCATGACCTTTCAGGAACTGATCTTGAACCTCGAACGCTTCTGGGCCGACCGGGGGTGCCTGATCCAGCAGCCCTACGACCTGGAGGTGGGCGCGGGCACCCTCAACCCGGCCACGCTGCTCCGCGCCCTGGGCCCGGAGCCCTGGGCCGTGGCCTACGTGGAGCCCTCCAGGCGCCCCACGGACGGGCGGTACGGGGAGAACCCCAACCGGCTGGCCCACTACTACCAGTACCAGGTGCTCATCAAGCCCTCCCCCTTGGAGATCCAGGAGATGTACCTCGACAGCCTGAGGGCCCTGGGCGTCGATCCCCTGGATCACGACATCCGGTTCGTGGAGGACGACTGGGAAAACCCGGCCGCCGGGGCGTCCGGGCTGGGCTGGGAGGTGTGGCTGGACGGCATGGAGATCACCCAGTTCACCTACTTCCAGCAGACCGGGAGCATCCGGCTGGACCCGGTCAGCGTGGAGCTCACCTACGGCCTGGAGCGGATCGCCATGTACCTCCAGGAGGTGGAGAGCGTCTACGACCTGGACTGGAACGGGCGAATCACTTACGGCGACGTGCACAGGAAGGGGGAGTACGAGCTCTCCGTATACCACTTCGAGACCGCGGACGTGGAGATGCTCCTCCGGATGTTCGAGATGTACGAGCAGGAGTCCCGGGCCTCCGCGGAAAAGGGGCTGGTCCTGCCGGCCTACGACTGCTGTCTCAAGTGCTCCCACACCTTCAACATCCTCGAGGCCAGGGGCGCCATCAGCGTGAGCGAGCGGACCAAGTACATCGAGCGCATTCGAAACCTGGCCCGGCGGGCCTGCAAGGCCTACCTGGACCAGCGGGAGGAGATGGGCTTCCCCCTGCTGCAGAGGCGGGCGGCGTCGTAGGGGGGGCGTTCGCGCGCCGCCGCTCGACCCTCACGAACCACGAACACGGACCACGAACCACGGCAGTCACACGAGGAGACCATGGCGGAATTCCTGTTGGAAATCGGGACCGAGGAGATCCCTTCGGGCTACATCGAGGACGGGCTCAGGCAGCTCCGGGAGCTCACCGGGGAGCGTCTCCGTGAGGAGCGGATCGAGATCGGAAAGGACCTGGAGGCCTGTGGAACGCCCCGGCGGCTGGTGCTGGTGGGTCGGACCGTCGGCTCCCGCCAGCCGGACACGGTCCAGGAGGTCACCGGGCCTCCGGTCAAGGCGGCCTGGGACGCCGAGGGCAGGCCGACCCGGGCGGCCGAGGGGTTCGCGAAGAAGCAGGGCGTCGCCCTGGAGGACCTGGGGACCGTGGACACGTCCAAGGGGGCCTACGTGTTCGTCCGCAAGGAGATCTCGGGGAGACCGGCGGCCGAGGTCCTGGCGGGCCTTCTCCCCGGCGTGATCCGCGACCTGTCCTGGCCCAAGTCCATGACCTGGGGCTCCGTGGGCTTCCCGTTCGCCCGGCCCATCCACTGGGTCGTGGCTCTGCTGGACGGGTCCGTCGTCCCCTTCGACGTGGCCGGGGTGACCAGCGGCCGGACGAGCCGGGGCCACCGGTTCATGGCGCCCGAGCCCTTCGAGGTCCGGGGCGTGGAGGACTACTTCGAGCGTCTCCGCGGGGCCCGGGTCATGGTGGACCCGGAGGAGCGCAAGGCCGAGGTGGCCCGTCTCGCCCGGGAGGCCGCAGCCTCCGTCTCCGGCGAGGCGGTGCTCGACCCGGACCTGGTGGCCACCGTGGCCAACCTGGTGGAGGTCCCGTCCGCGGTGTGCGGAGGGTTCGACCGCGGCTTTCTCGAGCTCCCGGACCCCGTGATCATCACCCCCATGGCCGAGCACCAGCGCTACTTCGCGGTTCGGGACGGCGAGGGGCGGCTGATGCCCCACTTCGTGGCCGTGAACAACACCCTGGCCCGGGACCCGGACGTGGTGCGCAGGGGGCACGAGCGGGTGCTGCGGGCGCGGCTCTCCGATGCGGACTTCTTCTTCGCCGAGGACCGCAAGCGTCCCCTCCTCGACCGCCTGAAGGACCTCGAGTCCGTGATCTATCAGGCGGAGCTGGGCACGTCCTACGAGAAGGTGCTGCGGTTCACCCGGATCGCGGAGCACGTGGCCGCGGAGACGGTTCCCGACCTCGTGGACGACGTCCGGCTGGCCGCCCGACTGGCCAAGTGCGACCTGGTCACGGAGATGGTGGGGGAGTTCGCATCGCTCCAGGGGACCATGGGCGAGGTCTACGCCCGCATGGACGGGCACCCCGACGAGGTCTGCCGGGCCGTGCGGGAGCACTACCTGCCGGTCCGATCCGGCAGTGAGCTTCCCGAGACCGCGGTGGGGGCCGTGGTGGGCGTCGCGGACCGCCTGGACACCATCGCCGGCTGCTTCGCCGTCGGCCAGGAGCCAAGCGGCGCGGCCGACCCCTTCGCTCTGCGCCGCCACGCACTGGCCATCCTGCGGATCCTGGAGGACCGGGGGTGGGACCTCTCCCTCCGGAACCTGGTGGCCCACGCCCTGGAGGGGCTCGAGGGCAAGGCGGCCTTCGACGCCGCGGAGACGGTGGAGCGGGTGCTCTCCTTTTTCAAGGAGCGGTACCGGAACCGGATGCTCGGGGAGGGGCACGCCCAGGACGTGGTCGAGGCGGTGCTGGCGGCCCGCTTCGACCGCATCCCCGGGCTCCTGGCGGGGATCGAGCAGCTGGAGCGTTTCCGGAAGACCTCGGAGGAGTTCGACTCCCTGGTCCTCGCCTTCAAGCGCGTCACCAACATCCTGAAGAAGCAGCAGGAGCGGTACGCGGTGGACCCCGGCCTCTTCCGGGAGGCATGCGAGGAAGAGCTCTGGCGGGCCTGCCGGGACATGGAGTCCGACGTGCCCGGGCTCGTGGCGTCCGGGAAGGACCGCGAGGCCCTGGAGCGGATGGCCGCGCTCCGAAAGCCCGTGGACGCATTCTTCGAGGGGGTGGAGGTCCTCACCCGGGAGGACGAGCGGGTCCGGCAAAACCGCGTCGGCCTCCTCCAGCACATCTCCCGGCTCTTCCTGAACGTCGCCGACTTCTCCCGCTTCTAAATCAGTAAATCAGGGGACGTTTTTGCATAAT
>CAYVVQ010000210.1:0-3887 GCA_964454455.1 uncultured Desulfobacterales bacterium
TCCTTCCGATTCGGGTCCGGGACGAGAGGTGGATACGATTTTCAAACGAAAACGGGATGTTGGAACGCGATTCCGGGCACGATCATATCCGTGAAACACGAGGATTGTCAATTGGAAAGTCTCGCTCCCGTCCTGCCCCGGAATCCCCAAAAAAGAAGCCCCTGCCGCTTCGTCCAGGCGGCAGGGGCCGTCGCATCCCCCTGTTTCGAGCGCGAGCGGCCTCTTCCTCAGGCGCTCACTCCAGGACCATCTTCATCTGGCGCACCTCCACCTCCAGGTCCCGCTTCTGGAAGAGGGCCTGGAGCTCCCTGCGGACCTCCTCGCCCCGGGCCTTGAAGGCTACCAGGATCCCTTGGACGTCCCGCTTGCGAACGACCTTCTCCAGCTCTTCGCGTCCTCCCAGCACCGGGTAGCCCATGATCTTTTTCTTGAACTTCTGGGGGTTGTCGTCGAGAAAGCCGACGATGACCAGCCCCAGGGACGGGTTGTTCTCGATCTCCTTGGCGGCCATGCGGCCGCCGGCCCCGGCGCCGTAGATGAGCACGCGCTTTCCCTTCTGCTTGCCCTTCTTGACGCCCTCGTCCACCAGGCGGAAGGAGAGCCTGGAGAGGGAGATCAGCAGGAGCAGCAGGATCCAGTGGATGACGAAGACCGCCCGGGAGAAGCTCTCGAAGCGATAGACGAACAGGAGGATCAGCATGGCCGTCACCGTCCCCAGGGTAATGGCCTTGATGTAGTCGATCAGGTCGCTCAGGCCGGTCGCCTCCCAGATCCCGCGATAGATGCCGAGGACGTAGAAGCAGAAGATCTGGCAGGCCACCACGATGGGGAGGGAGTTGAGGAAGAACCGGAAGTTCTCCCCGATCAGGTAGTAAACCGGCCCTTCGAAGCGGAGAAGGTACGCGGTGTAGTAGGCCGCTGTGATCAGGATCAGGTCCAGGATGACCTCGAACAGTCGCCTTCGGTAGGTGAGCTGAATGACGATAGGCGTGATGGGGCCGAGGCCGTTCTCGGACAACACGGACCTGCCCTCGTAGACCTTCACGCGTGCGAGGTAGATCCAGAAAAACGCCACGAACAACAGGTAGAACAGGATGAGCACCAGGCTGATGCCGATGCTGAGGGATCGGACCGCCAGCGCGATCAGCCCCGAGGCCACGGAAAAGCCGTACAGGACCAGCACCGCCATCCGCTCGGAGAACCCGATGGCCACCAGGCGATGAGACGAGTGGTCCCGGCCTCCCTGGGAGATGGGCCGGCGAAAGAGCTTTCGCATGAAGCTCACGAACCCGGTGTCCAGGATCGGAATGAAGAGGATCAGGATGGGGATGGCGATCACCGAGAGCAGCCTGCCGCCGCCGAACCCCCAGGCCGCTTCCCCTTGTCCTCCGACCATGGTCATGCACGCCATCATGAACCCGAGGAAAAGGCTCCCCGCATCCCCCATGAAAATGGATGCGGGGTTGAAGTTGTAAAACAGAAAACCGAGCAGGGTCCCGAGATACACGGAGCCCAGGATCAGGAGCGGTGTGGTGTAGGCGCTGAGGCCGGGATTCGTGTAGTGGCTCAAGAAGAGAAAGGCCCCGGCGATCAGGGCGATGCCGGCGGCGAGACCGTCCATGTTGTCCAGCAGATTGAACGCATTGGTGATGCCCACGATCCAGAGGATCGACAGAAACAGGTTGGCCGTCTTGGACACGGTCCAGTCCAGGCGAAACCCGAACACCATGAAGGCCGAGACGATCACGATCTGGGCGGCGAGCTTGTGCTGGGGCACCAGGCTTTTGATGTCGTCCACGAGGCCGAGGGCGAAGACCGCGGAGGCGCACAGGACGATCGGGAAGAGCGGCTTTCCGAAGGGCTCCCACCCCAGGGTCAGGACGACGGCGGCCCAGACGCCCACCGTCGCCACGAAGATGGCCACCCCGCCGAGCAGCGCGGTCTCCTGCTTGTGCCAGCGCGTGTCCCGGGGAACCGCCACGTTGCCGGTGGCTCGGGCCAAGGAACGGACCAGGGGGGTCAAGACCAGGGACAACCCGAGGCCCGCGGCAAAGAAGATCAGGTACTGCTCGAGCGAGAGAGGAGAGTTCATTCTGTCCTGGAATCGGGGTTTTCCTTCACTCGTACCCTATACAAGCGTTTCCCGTGGTTGACAAGTCTTTCCGGGTCTCAGACCTCACGGCTCCCCGGTTTCCGCACACCCCCACCCCATCCAGGGGACCAGGGCGCCGACCAGGTTCTCGACGAACAGGCCGCAGCCTTTCTGGGTCAGGTGGCACACGTCGTTGAAGTAACGGCCGCTCCGGGGAATGCCCGCTCGCTGGTCCACGAGCAGGACATTGTCCGACCCTTCCGCCAGGGACAGCAGGATCTCGTTGTGAGCCCGGATGCCCTTGGCAATGTGCTCCGGTCTTCCCCAGATCTCCACGGCGCAGCTGTGAAGGCAGTAGTCCAGGCCTCGCGCTTCGAAGGCCTCCAGCGAGTAGTCGGAGGGGAGGTGAAACGCAAAGGGCATGAGGACCACCGGCGTGCCTTCACTCCGGGCTCGGGCGAGGATGCCGGCCATGTTCCGGCGAAAGGGGGCCTCGGTCTTGATGTCCCCCCCGTGCTGCATCATGGACTCGATCGGCCGGTCCTTCGGAATGAACCGGGAGGAAGCCCCGAGCTTTTCGTAGAGCCGGGCGAACCGATAGGTGAGCGAGAACAGGCACGCGAGATCGGGGATGCCGCGGTGATTCTCGAAGCGGTTGATCACCCAGTACCAGGAGTAGTGGGAGTAGTCCTGTCGGAAGGTTTCCCTGGGGCAGTTGTTGAGCCTCAGGTCATTGATGCCGTGGTAGCAGACGACGAGATCGAGAGCGTGCCCCCGAAGGCGGCGAAGCTTGTAAAGGCTGTCGAGCGTCGTGTGGCCCGGCTTGGCGAGGTTCAACACATTGACGTCCCTTCCGGTCCTCTGCGTGAGCTGCTCCTTCAGCGTCTGCGGAATGCTCCCCCAGTCCGGATGGAGCACCGAGCCTCCCAGGAGGAGGACGTCCAGGGAGTCCTTCTCGGGCGCCAGGGGCTCCCCGCCCGGTCGAAGCTCGGGGTAGTAGAACGCAACGTTGGGACTGAAGAACGGGACCTCGCTGCGCGAGCTCCACTCCAGCCGGGACACGCCCTCCAGCACCAGGAAGAAGAGACAGGCCGTGACGACCCAGAAGATCAGCCGAACTCTCATCGCCGCACGTGGCCCATCATGTAGGCCCCCAGGAAGAGAAACACCAGGTTCGAGAACCACGCCGCCAGGACGGGCGGCAACACGCCGGACAGTCCCAGGGAACGGGAAACCCCCAGGATGACCATGTACAGGAAGCAGAGCAGGATGCCGATCATGATGGACGAGGGGATGCGCACCTGCTTCTGCATGAGCGGGATGGAAAGCCCGATCACCATCATGATCACCAGGATGACCGGGTAGGCGATCTTGATGTGCATGTCCACCAGGTATTTCGTGTTCTCATAACCCTCTGACTGCACCTGCTCCGCATACTGTTTCATCTTCCAGAAGCTCAGCTCCTCCGGGGTCTTTCGCTCCTTGACGAACGTCTCGGGCGTTTCGGGGATGTTCAGCACGTGCTCGTCGAACCGCTCCATCTTGTAGCTCCCATCCGGGCGGACGACCTGGATGAGGCCGTCCTCCAGGACCCACCGGCCGTCCTTCCACGCAGCCCGGGTGCCGTCGATCTTCTTGACGAGCCGAAAATCCTCGTTGAAAAAATAGAATGTGGCATCCAACAGAAGCCTGTTCTCATAATCGTAATGCTTGATCCAATATATCCGATTTTCTCCTTTGTACCATATCTGATCGCTTCCGTAATATTGTCCCTTGGTGTGCTTTTCCACCTCAT
>CAYVVQ010000211.1:0-3865 GCA_964454455.1 uncultured Desulfobacterales bacterium
CAAAAGGGATATCGGAGACTGGACGAAGTTATCGAATTATGCAAAAACGTCCCCTAGTTTTTGGAGGGCGGTGCGGTTGAGGGCGGCGGCGCGGGCCTCGGAGTCGGCCTCGGTGTAGCAGCGGAGCTCCGGGGCGTTGCCCGAGGGGCGGATGTGGACGATCTCGCCGGAGCGGAAGGTGATCCGGAGCCCGTCCGTGGCGTCCAGGGAGGCTGCCGGGCCCAGGTCCGGGAAGGCCTCCTCCACGGCCGGGGGGCCTCCCTGGAGGAGGCGCTCGATGAGGGCCCGGCTCTCCTCGGACGGGATGCCCTGGATGCGGTCACTGTGGGTGAACCGCGGGGGCAGGGAGGAGGCCAGCTCTGAGAGCGGAACGCCCTGCTCGCGGGAGAGGCCCAGGAGGCCCAGGTGCACGATCACCGGGTCCCGGGTGGGGAGGGGGGAGAGAGTGCGGTCGCCGATGCGGACGTCCGTCGCCGTGAGAAATCCCCCGTTGGCCTCGTAGCCCACCACGCACTGCCCGCCCCTCGACACCTCCTCGGCCATGGCCGCCACCACGTAGGGTGAGCCGATCCGGGTGCGGCGGACGCTCTTGAAGAACCCGCACCGCTCCACGGCCGTGTTGCAACTCACCGGGGTCACCACGGTGTCCGCCCCGCAGAACCGGGCGCAGAGGATCCCGGCCACGTCCCCCCGGAACCAGCGGCCGCGCTCGTCGCTGACGAGGGGGCGGTCGCCGTCGCCGTCCGTGGAGAGGATGGTGTCGAAGCCCTGCTCCCGGGCCCAGGCCGCGGCCTTCTCCACGTCCTCCTCCCGGATGGCCTCGGTGTCCACGGGGACGAACCGCTCGGAGCGGTCCAGGGGCGTGACCTCGGCGCCCAGCCCGGTGTAGATGCGCACCATCAGGTCCCTTCCCACGGCCGACTGCTGGTAGAGGCCGATCCGGCAGCCCGAGAGGAAGCCCCGGGGGAAGGCGGCGAGCCAGCGCTCCAGGTAGGCCTCCTCCGCCTCGGGATGGACCGGACCCAGCTCGGCCTCGGATGCGGTCGCCCCGGCGGCCGGTACCACCTCCTGGGCCATCATGCCGGCCTCGTCGTCCTTGAGGATCTCGCCGGCGGGCTTGTTGTACTTGATGCCGTTCCGGTCCTCGGGGATGTGGCTCCCGGTCACCATGACGGAGGGGATCCCCTCCTGGAGCCCGTAGAGCGTCACGGCCGGGGAGGGGATGCGCCCGCAGTGGACCGGGATGCAGCCGCTCTCCCGCACGGCCCGGGCCACGGCGTGCAGGATCCGCCCGGTGCTGGGGCGGAGGTCGCCGGCCAGGGCCACGCGGCCATCGGCCCCCTGCTGGCCGCTCTCCTCCAGGTAGCGGAGAAAGGCGGCCGTGTAGGCCATGCACACCTCGTCGGTCATGTCCGCGGCCAGGCCCCGGGCGCCGCTGGTCCCGAACCGGACGCCGCTGTCCCTCATGAGCTCCTCGACGTTCATGGCTCCTCCTCTCGAATCCCGCCCTCGGGGTCCCGGGCGAACCCCGCCAGCGCCCGGAAGTAGGGCTCCCCGCCCACCACGTAGGTGTCGTTGTGCCCGGCCCGGTCCAGGGGGAGGAAGGACTTGGGTCCGGTGGCCGCCCGGTGGAGGGCCTCGCCCATGGGAAAGGGCACGATCTCGTCCTCCCGGCCGTGCACGATGAGCAGGGGCTCCTCGATCCGCGGCACCTTGGCCAGGTTGTTGTAGTGGGCCGGCGCCAGGAAGGAGAAGAGGGCGAAGGGCCCCATCTCCCGGGCCATGCCCCTGGTGCTGGTGAAGGCGCTCTCCAGGATCAGGCAGCGCACCGGGTGGTGGAGGGCCACCTCCACGGCCACGGCCGCGCCCAGGGACCGGCCGAAGGGGACGATCCGATCCGGGGGGATCCCCTTCTCCCGCACCAGGTGGTCGTACACGGCCCGGCCGTCCCGGTAGATGCCCGCCTCGGACGGCCTTCCCGTGCTCCTCCCGTAGCCCCGGTAGTCGAAGAGCATCACCCCCAGGCCGTGCCGCACCAGGTGGTGCACGTTGTCCAGCCGGTGGCTGATGTTGCCGGCGTTGCCGTGACAGAAGAGGAGCACGGGCGCCTCGGCGTCCGGGGGCGGAAAGTACCAGCCGTGCACCCGGACCCGCTCCTCCACCTCCACGAGCACCTCCTCGGCCTCCAGGCCCAGGTCGCCCGGCTGGAGCTCCAGTTCCTTCTGGGGAAAGAAGACGAAGAAGTTCTCGATCCGGGGGTAGAAGGCCACCACCAGGATGCCGCAGGCCAGGAGGATCCCCACGATGTGAAACCACTTCAAGGTCACCACGCCAGCCCCTCCTCCAGGCTTCTCCGGGCCGCCTCCTCGCCGTGGACCAGCTTGATGCGCCCGGGACGGGCCCCCTGCGCCCAGCGGATGAGCTCCTCCCGGTCCGCGTGGGCCGAGTAGCCGGAGAGGACGTGCACCCGGGCCCGGATCTCCAGCCGCTCGCCCTCGAGCGCCACCCAGCCGCCCGGCCGGTCCCCGTACCGGACCAGGTCCCTCCCCGGGGTGCCGGGCGCCTGGTACCCCACGAAGAGGACGTCGTTCCGCGGGTCCTCGAGGCCCTGCTTCAAATGGTTCACGATGCGCCCGCCCGTGCACATGCCGCTCCCGGCCAGGATCACGGCCGGCTCGTCAAAGGTCAGGAGCTTTCGGTGGTCCCGGTGGGACCGGACCGCGTACAGTCCCTCGAAGTCGACGGGGTGGTCCCCGTCCGCCAGGAGCTCCCGGGCCTCCCGGTCCCAGCCGGCCGTGCGCTCCCGGTAGACGCGGGTGATCTCCAGGGCCAGGGGCGAGTCCAGGAAGACGGGCGGCCTGCGCTCCGGGGCCAGGTTCGGGAAGGCTTCCCGCCACCGGGGCTCCGAGAAGAGCCGGTCCATCTCGTAGATCAGCTCCTGGGTTCGGCCGAGGGAAAATGCGGGGATGTAGACCTTGCCCCGGTCCCGGAGGGCGCCCGAGAGCACCTCCCCCAGCCGCTCGATGCGGGCGTCGCCGCGCTCGGCGTGGCGGCGGTCGCCGTAGGTGGACTCCAGGACCAGGAGGTCGCAGGGCTCGGGCACGTTCGGGTCCGGCAGGAGGGGCGTGTTCGTGGGGCCCAGGTCCCCCGAGAAGACCACGGACGAGGGACCTTCCCGGTCCGGGGCCTCCTCGATCCGGACGAAGCAGGAGCCCAGGATGTGCCCGGCCTGACCCAGCCGGAACCGCACCCCGCCCTCCAGGTCGAAGAACCGGTCGTACTCGAACCCCCAGGCCGCCTCGTCGATCCGGGCGAGGAGGTCGGACTGCTCCGCCTCGCTCCAGTCGGTGAAGCCCAGGGCATCGGCCAGCATGGGCCCCAGCAGGGCCCGGGTGTCGTGGGTGCAGAGGATCTCGCCCTCGAAGCCCGCCTGCACCAGCTCCGGCACCCGTCCGCAGTGGTCCACGTGGGCGTGGGTGAGGAGGAGGTAGTCCACGTCGGAAGGGCTCACCGGCCAGTCCGCCATGGCGAGGGCCGTGTCGTCCCCCTGGACCGCGCCGCAGTCCACCAGCACCGCCGCGCTGCCGGCCCGCACCAGGTGGCAGGAGCCGGTCACGCAGCGTTCCCCTCCCAGGTGGTGGATCTCCATGGCCCCTCCCAAAGAATCGATTCCAACCGACCGCCCGAACATGCTATGCTCCCCTCAGACTAGGCGACGCCGCTCGAGAATTCAACAACGATAGAGGGGACGTATTTGCATAATTCGATAACTCTTGCATCGCCCACACCCGAGGTTGTGATCACCTGCAGCCGGACTTAACTTCGGGGGCTCGTGGACGAGTTATCGAATTATGATGGAGTCGCA
>CAYVVQ010000212.1:0-3862 GCA_964454455.1 uncultured Desulfobacterales bacterium
GGGACAGGCTCTCCGAGAGGGTGGTGAAGCCGCGCAGGTCGGAGAAGAGGACCGTCACCTCGACGCTCCGCCCCTCCAGGCTGGCGTCGATGCGGCCCTGAAGGAGATCGTCCACCACCCCGCGGGAGACGTACTTGCCGAACAGGCCCGTGACGACCTGGGCCCGCTTCCGGCTGTACGCTCTCTGGACGCCGATACCGGCCACGTACTGGGCCCCCAGGACCGACAGGGCCGGCACGATCTCGATCCATATGCGATCCGCCGTGAACGCCCGGTGCGCCATGACGAGGGCGAGGCCGGCGGCCGCCGCCAGGATCAGCAGGCCCCGGAACGCACCCGGCTTTTGAGGGTAGAAGGCCAGGCCGAGCAGGCCTGCGGCCAGGACCAGGACCAGGACGGCGTTCGATCCGGCGCGGCGGATCTGCTTCTCCATCAGGATGGTCTCGACGGCGTGGGCGTGGCAGGCCACCCCGGCCGTCTTCCGCTCGAACTCGCCGGTGAGCACCTTCCCGAAGGTCTCCCCGTACTGGGCCTCCACCCCGGAGGCGCCTGAGAAGGGCGTGGCGAAGAAGTCCTTGTCCGTGGGGAGGGCGCTCCCGACCAGGACGATCTTGTCCCGGACACTGTCGGCCGGAAACCGATC
The DNA here is from genome assembly GCA_964454455.1 of uncultured Desulfobacterales bacterium. Classification (GTDB taxonomy): domain Bacteria; phylum Desulfobacterota; class DSM-4660; order Desulfatiglandales; family HGW-15; genus JAIPEI01. Next base: position 644 of record CAYVVQ010000212.1, read on the forward strand.
CGTCACCACGTCCGCGTAGGAGAGGCGGGCGAACACCTCCTCCCGACCGGCGTAGTTGATGCGCAGATCCGGGAAGGGGAGGCGAAGGCGGGATTCCTTCTCACCGCCCAGGAGGAAGTGGTCCTTCTGAGAGAAGTCGAGGACGAAGTCGAGGTTCCGGTAGGCGCGGGCCATCTCCAGGGCGAAGCTGGGAAAGACCGCCACCCCCTTCTCCACGGGCTTGATGCTCAGGAAGGGGATCTTGCGGAGCACGCCGTCCGGGTCGGGCACCATGTTGACGAACCCGTCGCCGATCATGGCCTCCTGGAAGACGGGCAGGGGCCGGACCTCGCTTCGGCCCTCCACGGCCACGTACCAGGCCAGGACCACGTTGCCGCATTGCTCCATGGCGGCGGCGAGGTCCCGGTCGACTGCCGGCTCGTCGCCGGGGGCGAAGAACACCATGTCCAGGCCGATCACGCCGGCCCCCGCCCTGCACAGGTTCTCCAGCGCGCGGGCCATCTGCCTTCGGCTCCAGGACCCCTTTTTCCGTCCCAGCCTCTCCGAGCTCTCCTGGTCCATGAGGACCAGGACCACGGTTCCCGTGACGTCCCCGGGCCCGCGCCAGCGGAAGTGGGCGTCGTAGAGGGCTTGATCGGCGCCCCGGAAGCCGTTGGAGAGGTAAACCGCCGCGGCTGCGGCCGTGATCAGGAGGGTGAGAAGGATGGACAGGAGGAGGTGGTTTCGGACGAGACGGCGATGCGGCTGACTTGCTTTCGATGTCCCGGCCACGTGCCCGCGATGCTCCAATCGTCCGCCGTCTATCTCATGGCCGTCGTCAACGCCGGGGTCGGCCTGAGCTTTCCTTCGATGCCTCCGACCGTTCCGGAGACGATCACGATGACCCGGCACTCCCGGAGGATGTCGCTCGAGGCGTCCTCGGCGCGGACCTTCCGGGCATCCTCCTCGCTGATGATCAGGTTGGTCTTCTCGAGCCCCTGCGCCTGCTTCGCGCTGGTGATGACGAACTGCCCCCGTTTCTTTCGCTTCCCGCCGTCCTGGGCCCAGGCCCCCCGCACCGAGAAGAGGCTGCGCAGCCGGGCCAGGAACCGGGCCCCGAAGGCCAGGCGCTCGTCGTGGGCCCGGCTGAGCGTGACGTACCGGGCCATCCCCCGCTCCACCAGGGCCGCCTCGCGGACCGAGTCCAGCTCATAGAGGGTTTCCCCGTCCGCCGTCAGGATCCGGGGAAAGAGCGCGGGCCGGACGGCCCCGCCGGAGGGGAGGTCGCGTGCGTCCACCACCAGCCAGGGACCGCCCCGGTCGAGGCCGGAGGGCGCGGGCTTCTGTGCGGGGAACCGGTCCCACCCGGAGGGCGCGTCCCGCAGGGCGGTGATCAGCCGGCGGGTCAACCCCTCGACCCCCTTGAGGGGCGCCCGGTAGACCACCCGGACGTGGGGCTGGTCCCCCTCCTCCACCCAGGCGGTCTCGTGCTCCTCGTAGCGGACCAGGCCCTTCAACCGAATCTCCACGCGGCCCGAGGCGCCCAGGCTCTCCAGGGTGTCCCGGTCGTCCAGCCGCACCCCGGCGGCCACCTTGAGGATGGACTGGAGGGCCAGAGCCCGGGCGGCTCGGAGGGCGTTCGGCCTGGAACCGCGGTTCAGGTGCAAATACCCCTTGCCCACGCCGTAGATGAGCCCGCGGTCCCAGTCGATCCGCCCGTCCGGATGAGACTCCACGAAAGGTTCGAACGGCACCTCCTCGGCGGCGGCGCCGGGCGCCGGGACGAGGCAGAGCACAGCGACCAGCGCGATAAAGAAAGCCGCCCGTGCCGCAACACCGCACCCGTCCTGCCCGAGATCTCTTTGAGTCATGTTCCCCTTCGCCGCTCGGCCGGTTGGAGCCTCTCTCGCGTGGCTACTTCTGCCGGTCGATCTCCTGCACGGCCTCCTGAACGAGTCGCTGGACCATGGTGTCGAGGGTGATCTGGTGGCTTTCGCCCGACGAGAACCCCAGAATGGATCCCGCGCTGGAGCCCATCTCCATCTTCTGCTCGAAGTACCCCGTGGCCATCTGCTCGGTGGTGGAGGCGTCCAGGACCTTGTACCGGAGCCCCACGATCCAGACGCCCGCGGCCTCGCCGGCCTGGACCGAGCCGACCCCGGTCCGGGTCACCGCCCCGCTCCGGCCGCCGATCACCGCGCCCAGGATCGCGCCGGCCGCGCGGCCATCAAAGCCCCGCTCGGCCTCGGCCACGGGCTCGGCCTTGAGGACGTCGAACTTGACGAACCACTTGGTCGACTTGAACTTGCCCCGCTTGAACTTCTCCAGGGCCTGGGGGTCCCCCATGTTCGCGGCCAGGGTCACCTCGTCCAGCAGGGGTCCCAGGTCGGTCCGCTCCAGGACCCGGAAGTTGGCCTGGGAGAGCTCGAGCTCGCCGTAGTCCGCGATGTTGTTGGCGGTGATGCGCTGGGTGAAGGTGGCGTTGTTGCTCTTGATCTGCCCGGGGAGCACGATCAGGGGCGGGCCCTGGATGTGGTCGTTCATGTACTCCACCGGCTGGTACATGGCGGCGTCCGCCTGGGCGTTCGCCCGGGCAGACGGGCTGCTCCCCGCGCCGGTGGTGGTGCAACCGGAAAGCAGGCCCGCAAGGAACAGCAAAACAACGGAAACGGAAAACCCTTTCATGGAGCTCCTCCTCGATAAAAAAGATGTCCGGACACGTCGGTCCGGGAAAAACCAGGTTGCACGTCCCCCGCCGAGGCGTCTTCCTCGGCCGGCGTCCTAAAACTCCTCGACCGCCTTCACCCCGCCCGCTGCGGGCGGCTCCTCTTCCCCGCCGCCGAGCTTTCGGGCCGCGTCGGGGTTGATCTCGGCCACTTTCTTCATGGATGCCTCGGACAGCTCCATCTGCTCCAGTCGCTCCAGGGGGGCGTGGGCGAGGGAGGCCGGGGGCATCTCCTTGAACCTCCGGGCCACGTCCTCCGCCTCGTCCCCGGCGTGGAACGCCAGCTCCACCGAGTCCCCCCGGGCCGCCGTCAGTCGGAACACGTCGGCCTCGAGCTTCAGGTTGAGGGGCTTGACCACGGTGTCGTTCACGATCCGCACGAAGTTTCCGCGCTTTCCCGAGAACTCCACCTCGTAGACCGACCGCCCGTCCGCGTCGAAGTCTCTCAGGTCCACGTTCAGGACGGGGCGCAGCCCGATCAGCTCCTTCTTGAGCAGCAGGCCCGTGTCGTAGTC
>CAYVVQ010000213.1:0-3857 GCA_964454455.1 uncultured Desulfobacterales bacterium
ACCTCACAGCGGCGTTCCTGGTGGTGGCCACGGTCGTTGCGGCGATCCTCATCGGGAGGGATGCGCCTGGTTCGAAGAACGCTTCCGGGTTGTAGGGCCGGTGACTCGAGATGTTCAGTCGAGGATGGCGACCGCCCGGACCCAACCCGCACTGGCCTTTTCGATCTTGATGGGGAACACGGAGACCCTGAAGCCGAATGGGACTGGGATCCGGTCCAGGTAGGCGAGCCGCTCCAGATGACAGTACTCATACTCCCGACCCAGGTAGTGGGACTCCCAGAACTGTTCGCGATTTCCGGCTTTGAGATCCTCGATCATGACGCCGAGGGCTCGATCCCATCCCCAGGCATCGATTCCCGTGACCTTGATTCCCTGGTCGATGAGCCAACGCGTGGCCTCCCGGCTCACCCCGGGGTGAAGGCTCGCAAAGTCGGGTTCGTCTGCGTGCTTGTAGGCATCCGTACGGATCAGCACGATGTCCAGGGGCTTCAGGGTGTACCCGATCCGGTCCAGCGCTGCGCGCACATCGCCCTCGGAGATGTTCTCCCCGGGCGGCTTGTAGGAGAAATCCAGGACGACCCCGTCACTGAAGCACCACTCCAGCGGGACCTGGTCGATGGTCTTTGCGGGCCGCCCCATGCAGACAGGGCCGTAATGGTAGGGAGCATCCAGGTGCGTCGTGTCGTGCGTGGTCATAGAAATGTGCTCGATGGCGGCATACCTCCGATCCTGGAACGCGTCGAGCGGGATGCCGTAGGCCGAGGCGGATCGACGAGCACTCTGCTCGTGATCCACATAGTCAATCCTCGGGGGCCTCGAGGAGCGGTCCCTCGGTGTCAGGGTGAGACTCAGGTCGATCAGGGTGGTCACGGTTCGATCCTCCCGAATGGGTTCAGCCGGGACTTTGCCTTTTCGCCGTTGCTCGCTGCTTCAACAGAGCGGTCAGGATGAGGAGGACCAAGGCGAGTCCTCCCCAGAGGTTCACGAGACGCGAGGGGAAGAAAAAGAGAAGCCCCAGGATGATCACGCTGATTCGTGACCTCCACCCCAGCCGCCCCACACGAAAGAGGAAACCCTCGGCGCCCGCGCTGATCAGAACAATACCGACAAGGGACATGGCGGCCGTGTAGAGGATGGCGGCCGTGGATCCGACGCCTACGAGCACAGGGTTGTAGATGAAGAAGAAGGGCACGATGTAGGCCACGAAGCCGAGACGGAGGGAGTACAGCCCCGTCTTCATGTTGTCCGTGCCGGCCAGCCCCGCCGCCACAATGGAGGCGATGGCCACGGGCGGTGTGATGAAGGAGATCATGCCCCAGTACAGGATGAAGAGGTGGGCCGCGATGGGTTCGATCCCCATCTCCACGAGTGCGGGTGCAAGCAGAAGCGCCAGAATGATGTAGCAGGGGATCATGGTCATCCCGATGCCCATGATGAAGCTGGCCAGGGCGCCCATGAGAAGGAGCACGACGAGGTTCCCGCCCGCCATCTGCAGGATGCTCGACGAGAAGCTCTGAGCCACGCCTGTCAGCAGGAGGGCCCCGATGATCATGCCGACGCCGACCATGATGGTCAGGATCTCGCAAAGCACCCGACCGCTGGTCTCCAGGAACCTCCCCACCTGGGTCAGCCCGATCTCCTTCCTTCGAAACACGAGCATGAGCCCCAGGAGCACGGCCACGCAGAAATAGGGGGCCCTCGCCTCCTGCCTGAGAAAGAACAGGAAGTAGATCAGCGCGAGAAAGGTAACGATGTAGGGCCATCCCTGCCAGACCGTCTTGCCCAAGGGCGGGCACTCCTCCCGTGGAATGCCTTTCAATCCGGCTTTGGCCGCATAGAAGTCGCTCTGTGCATACAGCGAGAAGAAATACAGCAGACTCGGCAGGATGGCGGCGATGCAGACGGTGGCGTAGGAGACTTGAAGAAAGTCCGCCATGATGAAGGCGGCGACCCCCATGATCGGGGGCATCAAGACCCCGCCTGTGGAAGAGCACGCCTCCAGGGCGGCCGCATAATGCGCGGGGTAGCCGCTCTTTTTCATGGCCGGGATGGTGAACGAGCCGGTCGTGATGACGTTCGACGTGGGGCTGCCCGAGATGGAGGCGAAAACGGCGCTTCCCAGGATGGAGACCTTGGCGCCCCCTCCGCGGACGTTTCCCAGGAAGGAGAGTGCGAGACGGATGAAGAAGTCCCCGCCTCCCATGACGAGAAGCGCCACTGCAAAGATGAGGAAGGCGATGACCAGTCGACCGAAGACATGGGTGGTCACGCCAAACATGCTTTGGGAACTCAGGTAGTGGAATCCCACCAGCCGCATCACAGAGTATGACTTCGCACTGAGGATTCCGGGCATGTACCCCGCGATCAGGGGGTATGAGCTCAGGACCAGGACAATCAGGGCCAGAGCCGTGCCCGTCGTCCTGCGGACGGCCTCGATGACAAGCACCCACGCCGCGATACCGAGCCAGAGCGCGGGTAGTGGCGGCCGGATGCTCCATCCCCGAAGTTGGATCTCCATCGCGTGCACGATGACGTACACCGCACAGCCGAGGAACAGGACGGCCGCCATCATGTCGTACCAGGGGACTCGATTTCGAGAGGAGCGGGATGTGGCCGGTATGACAAGAAAGACCTGAGGTACAAGGGCCGCCATGAGCACGCCCAGGTACATTCTGCTTTCCATAACGTATCCGCCCACCACGATGTGAAAGATCTGCACGATAGAGGCGGTGATGGCGACGATGGTGCCGATCATGAACACCGAGCGCAGCGGTTCTTGTAGGGTTCGGTACCGTTCCGGCTTGGGCGTCTCCGGCTTCTTTTCAGACATAGCGGATCACCTCCTGAGGCCCAGCATCTCCCTCGACTCGTCCGGACTCGCGATCTCGAATCCCAACTCCCGGGCCAGGCGGACGGTCCGGGCGACGAGCTGCTCATTCCCCTCCGCCAGCGTGCCGCGGGTGAAATAAATGTTGTCCTCGAGGCCGACCCGGGCCATGCCCCCCAGAAACATGGACAGGCTGGTCATGGGAAGCTGAGCGGCACCCACCGCAGTCACGTTGAAGAGGGTGTCGGTGGGGAGCAGCATCTTGAGGGTCAGGAGATTCTCCGCCGTTCCTTCCACGGCGCCCTGATACGCCATGCCGAGCACGAAGTTGACATAGTAGGGCTTTTCGACGAGTCCTTTCCGAATCAGGTTGTCCACCTCCCGCAGCATGCCGTGGTGGTACACTTCCATCTCCGGTTTGATGCGCCGCCCCTGCATCGCTCGGGCGAGGGACTCGATGTCCTCCCGCGTGTTGATATAGGCCGTTCCCGCGCGTGCACCAAGGGTTCTCAGCATGGTACCCATGTTCAAGGAGGCCATTTCGGGATCCGCACTCAGGCAGGCCGCCTTCTCTTGTTGATTCAGGTTGGGGCCGCCGCCTGTGCTGTCCTGGAGGATGATGTTGCACTTTTCGCGGATTCGGGCGTGGATGTTCCGGTAGGTCTCAACGTCTCCGGTCGGAGCTCCTTCCGGATTCCGCGCGTGAAGGTGTGCGATCGAGGCCCCCTCGTTGAAGCAGCGATACGCTGATTCGGCGATCTCCTGGGGCTGCTCCGGGAGATTCGGGTTCGCGCTCTTCGTGTGCTGCCCTCCGGTGAGGGCTGCGGTGACGATCAGCTTTCTCATGCCGGGTTTGCTCCTACGTGCGGCTCGGTTCCGGCGCCTCGCCGGACGGCGAGGCACCGGGTGGGGGTTACTTGGAGGAGGTCTTCAGCTGATAGGCCTCGAGCTCGGGGGTCCAGACTCCGGCCTCTTTGAAATACCGCACGCTTCCCGGATGGAAGGGGAGCGTGTTGGCGTTCCGGACCAT
>CAYVVQ010000214.1:0-3735 GCA_964454455.1 uncultured Desulfobacterales bacterium
ACGCGGCTGCTGGTGGCCGAGAAGGAGAAGGCCCTGGGGATCAAGCCGGAAGAGGGGCTGAAGAAGAGGTAAGAGAACCATTCCCTGCCGGGACGGCCGGGAATGGTTCTTTCACGGTAAGAAGACCGTTGCTGAGCGGAAACCAGGGGAGGCCATGACATCGTCGATACGCATTCTGGGCACGGGATCGTACGTGCCGCCGAGGAGACTGACCAACGCTGATTTGCAGGAGATGGGCCTGGACACCACGGACGAGTGGATCGTCCAGCGGACCGGCGTCAAGGAGAGACGGATCGCCGAGCCGGATGTCACCACCGCGGACCTGGCCCGCGAGGCCTCCCTCCGCGCGCTCGAGGCGGCCGGGCTGACGCCCGGCGATCCCGACCTCATCATCGTCGGGACCATCACCCCGGACACCTGCTGCCCGTCGGCGGCCAACTGGCTCCAGGCCAAGCTGGACGCGCCCCAGGCCGTGACCTTCGACGTGACGGCCGCCTGCTCCGGGTTCATTTTCGGCCTCAACGTGGCCTCCCAGTACCTGGAGACGGGCGCCGCCCGCACCGTGCTCGTGGTCGGGGCCGAAGTGATGACCCGCACCCTGGACTGGACCGACCGGAAGACCTGCATCCTCTGGGGGGACGGGGCCGGCGCGGCGGTGCTCTCCCTCGGGGACGAGGGACCGGAGCTCCTCTCCACCCACATCCACACGGACGGGGAGCACGGCCGCGACCTCCTCATGCCCGGGGGCGGCTCCAGGACCACGCCCATCACCCACGAGAGCGTGGACAGGAAGCTCCACACACTGAACATGATCGAGGCCAACGCGAGCTTCCGCGTGGCCGTCCGCCACTTCATCGACTCCGTCAAGGAGGCGGCCGCCTACAACGACGTGCCGGTGGAGGAGATCGACTGGTTCATCCCGCACCAGGCCAACCTGCGGATGTTCCAGTCCATGGCCAAGACCATGGGGGTCTCCATGGACCGGTTCTACCTCACGCTCCACAAGTACGGGAACATCTCTTCGGCCTCCTGCGCCATCGCTCTGGACGAGGCGGTCCGGGACGGCAGCATTCGGGAGGGCCAGATCGTCTGCATGCCCGTCTTCGGCGGGGGGCTGACCTGGGGCGCGGCCCTCATCCGCTGGTAGGTTTTCGCGCCCCTTTCCAAGGCCGGTGGGGTTCGCGGCTCCCGGGCCCCGGCGTCAGGGCGCCGCGGTCCCGCCCCCGGTTCCCTCGAACAGCCGCAGGCGAGGCTGCGCCTCGGCGGGGGCGGGCTCGTCCAGTGCCCGCCTCATGCGGTTCAGGAAGTCGGAGGGCTCCACGTAGGACTCCACCCGCAGGCTGCGGATCTCGCGTCCCTGCGCATCCAGGAAGACCACCGTGGGCACCCCCCGGACGTCGAAGCGTTTCCGAACGGCCTCGTGCTCCGGGTGCTGCTTTGTGAGATCCACGTTGATCGGGGTGAAGGCCTCCGCCGCCCGGACGACCCGCGGGTCCGAGAAGACCCGCTCCTCCAGCTCCCTGCACGGCGCGCACCAGTCGGCCGAGAAGTCCAGGAGCACCGGCGTGCCCTCCGCCTTTGCCTCGACGAGCATGCCCGGCCGGTAGGGCGTCCAGGAGATGCCCTCCCTTGTCTCCTCCGCCTGCCAGAGCATGGACAGACCTCCTGCGACGAGCAGGATCCCCGCGAGCCGGCGCGTCCGGCGGAACCGGGTGCTCGACCGTCCGGTCCGCTCGAGCCATCCCAGGTGCAGGCCCGCGGCCCCGGCCAGCCCGGCGAGAAGCCAGGCTCCGGGAAACCGGTCGGGCAGGATCGGCAGCACCATGTAGGCGGCCACCCCCACCAGGATCCAGCCCAGGAGCTTCCGCACCCAGACCATCCAGTCGCCCGAGCCCGGGAGCCGGTCGATGGCCCCGGAGAAGACGCCCAGCAGGGCCAGGGGAAGCCCCATGCCCAGGCTCAGCAAGAAGAAGTAGGCGAACCCCAGGACCGGGTCGCCCGTCTGCCCCACGTAGGCGAGGAGCCCCAGGATGAACGGTCCGATGCAGGGGGCCGCCACCACGCCCAGGGTCAGGCCCATGAACAGGGTCCCCAGGTACCCGCCCACCCGCCTGGAGGCGAGGCGGTTGAGGGCCGCGGGCGGGCGGAGCTCCCACAGGCCGAAGAAGCTGGACGCCATCACGAGGAGCACGGCGGCCACGCCTCCCAGGACCCAGGGGCTCTGGAGCACGGACCCCAGCATGCCGCCGGAGAGGGCGGCGGCGACGCCCAGGGCCGAGTTGGTGGAGGCCAGCCCGGCGAGGTAGAGCCCGCCGTGGACCAGGGTCCGGCCGCGGGACGAGCGGCCGCGTCCCCCGAAGTAGGAGACCGTGATGGGGATCAGGGGGTAGATGCAGGGGGTGAGGTTCAGGGCCAGCCCGCCCAGGAAGAGGCCGATGAGGGTGAGCAGGGTGCCGGCGCCCAGGAAGGACCCGGAGGGAGAGCCGGGAGAAGCGGGCTCCGGCAGGGAGGCCTGGAACATCTCCTGGTTGCGAAGGGAGACCGAGGCGCCCGGCGGGGCCACGGTCACGGGAATGTCGACGGGGACCGTCTCCGGCGGGAGGCAGGCGCTGGTCGAGCAGGCCTGGTAGGAGAGCTTTCCCTTGACGGTGCGGTTCCCGGGAGAGGCGTCCGACGCCACGCCGATCTGAACGCGGACCGGCACGGCCCCCTCGAACAGGGGCACGGGCTCGGCCTCGAAGGGCAGGGAGACGGGCCTGGGTTCGGCAAATCGGACGAGTCGGACCTCCAGGCCGGAAGCCTCCTCGAAGGCGATCTCCGTGGGGATGAGGTTGTCCCCATGCTCCTTTCCGGGGGGGGCGTGGATGTACCAGCCGTCCGGGATGCGGAGCTCCAGCAGGATCGGGTAGGTCCCGCCGGCGGGGTACCGGTCGCGCGACTGGACGACCTCCACGCGGACGGAGGCGTCCCCGGCTGCGGGAACGGCGGCCGCCGGGGACCACAGGAGATGAATCAGGATCACCGAGAGCAGAAAGCGTTTCATGTGTGGTTCCAATGGAAGCGTCGAGCCGCGCACCCGGCGCTGGAAACGCTATAACCTATTGATATTCCGATGGCAGATCTCGAGGTTCAGGGCTTCTTACGACGCCATCACGTTTCAGCCGGACCCGGGTAAAAGGGCTTCCCCTTGCCCCATCCAGTTGTACCAGAGCAGGGGAGGAACTGCAATCGTTGCGCTTTTTCCGAACGGCCGGGTGTGGTATAGAAAGGCAACACCAGGCCGTCAAAGGGGATATCCCATGGATCTAGGCGAGGCCGTACGCGAGTTCTATCTGAAGCACCTTCCCGGGGCCCGGCAGGGGGAGGGGACGATCCAGGCGCCCTGTCCCATCTGCGCCCGGCGCGATCCGGGCGTCTCGGGCACGATCTCCGTGGCACTGGACCCCGCGGGGCTCTTCACCGGGTACTTCCGGTGCACCAACCGCTGCACGCCGGGGGGCTTTGCCGCCCATTTCGCCCGGATGACGGATCTGGACCCCGAGGAGGTCCCGGGCTTCGATCCCGATCGGGAGCCCTTCGTCCACGACGTGGTGTTCCCGCCGAAGAACCTGAACGCGGAGGCCAAACGGTTCGCTTCCCTGATGGGGGAGGCTCAGCTCGCCTTCTTTCGGGAGATGGGCGTGTCCCGGGGGACCGTCACCGAGATGCAGGTCGGGTACAACGGCCGCTACCTGG
>CAYVVQ010000215.1:0-3592 GCA_964454455.1 uncultured Desulfobacterales bacterium
TTGGCGAACATGAACAGGACAAAGAGCCCGAGCACCAGGAAGCCGATCATGCTCTACCCCTTCACGTCGCACCGGAGAATCCGGGGAGCCTCGGTACGGCTCCCCGGAGACATCCGGGACGAAATGCTATTTCACCCGCTCGACCTTCTCGACCCAGTCCTTCTTGACGAGGCCGTCCTTGATCAGCCCCGGAAGGATGTCCTTTCGAAAGGCGTCCACGAAGGGCTGCCGGTTGACGCGGATGTAGACCGCGTTGTGGATCTTGAGGAGATTGTTCTCGATGGTCTCCTCCACGCGGTTCTGAGCCTGCTCATTGTACCAGCTTCCGGCCGCGGCCGCCCCGTCCAACAGCACCTGCCGGTGCTCGGGGCTCAGATCCTGCCACACGTTCTCGTTGATGGTGATGAGCTCGAGCTGAGGAAACTGCTGGAGCTCGGTGATGTACCGGGCCACCTCGGAGAACTTCTGAGGGAAGACCAGGTCGAAGGGCGAGGTGATCGCGTCCACCACGCCCTGCTGCAGAGCCAGGTAGGCCTCTGCGAAGTCGATGGTGTGGATCTCGGCACCCAGGCCGGCCCAGGACTTCTGGATCATCTTGGCCGGCCAGAGCCGCAGCTTGAGTCCCTTCACGTCCTCGGGGGTGAAGATGGGCTTGGTGGCGCAGATGACCCGGAACGGTCCGCGGTGCCACTTGTTCTCCAGGTTGATGAACCGCTGGTTGGCCTTCCGGATGAGGTCGTCCTGGAGCTCCTTGCCGAGCACCTCGTCCACCCAGCCATGCAGATGGTTCCGATCATCGAAGATGAAGGGGATGGTGGCCACGCCGATCTCTTCCACGTGGGCGGCGAACCAGGTCTGGCTGCCCAGAAACATGTCCTGGCTTCCCAGCTTCACGCCCTCGACCTGGTCCGGCGCGTGTCCGAGCTGCTCGTTGGGAAAGACCTGGATCTTGATCTCCCCGTTGGTCTTTTCCTCCACGTAGGGCTTGAAGACCTGCTCCAGGGCCTGGTTCTGGTTGGAGCCGGGTGCGAGGATGTGGCCGATCTTCAGAGTCTTTGCCGCCGCCAGTCCCGGTACGATCAGGGCGCCCGCCATGAGCAGTGCACAGATCGTCCTTCTCCAATGCTTTCCATTTCTGCCAGCCATATCGATTTCCTCCCCTTCACTGAGGTGATGGATTCATTCTCCGGAGCCGTCAAGACCTTCCCAGAGATACGCCATTGCCCGACCTCGCTCTACCACCTCCCCTCGTCCTTCCATTTCACTCACCTTGTCTCGTCCACCGAAAACGCCTGCTCCGGAGACGGGTGCTCCTTCATGAACCTGCGGAGCTCGCGGGTCTCCTCCGCCGGGGGCTTGCGCCACAGCCCGGCCCGGCTCACCGCCGGGTAGCCGGCCTTCTGGCAGAGGTCCACCATCATCTCCGCCTGCTTGAAGGCGGCCACCATGGGGTCGATCACAGGGACCCCGATGACCTCCACGGGGTCCTTGTCGAACACCTTGCTGAAGATGGATCCGATGATGGTGCACCCCGGGATGATCACCTCGGCCTGGTCCTCCTCCACGCACTTGCGGCTGACCTCCACCACACGGCGTGCGATCTCCTCCGGAGGAGTGATCTCCGGGTACAGATTACAGGCCGTGATGCCGATCCAACGAAGCGACGCCACCTTGGGTCGGACGCCGTAGAGGTCCACCAGCCGCATGTCGATGCCTCCCACGGTCATGGGATCGGTGGAGACCACGCTGAACCGCTTCCCCATCATGCTCGCCAGGTGGGCGGAGGACTCGAAGGTGGCGGTCACCGGAATGTCCACGATGGAGCGCGCCTCCAGAAGCCCCGGGTCCAGCATGCAGGAGAGCACCGCCGCGTCGTAGCCCTGTTTCTCCGCCAGGGATACCCGCTCCACGGCGGCGTTGATGCACTTCAGGGTGTTGTAGACGTAGGTGTTGTAGGTGAGCGGAAAGACATCCTCCAGGCACTCGAAGTCGAAGGTGGTGTCGTCGCGGGCCACCCGCTCCAGATTTTCCCTTCCGAACGGCTCGGTCTTGCCGAAGGGCGATAAGACCAGGATCTTCATGGCATGTCCCCTTGTGCTTTGATGAGATGAACGCTTCGGCGCCGATCGAGGCCGTTACCCTTCTCTGCGCTTCCGGAGCCGATCTGTCGCCTCCCGATCGGGCCGGCCCGATTCGTCCAGCACCACCCCGTAAGCTTCGCGCGCCCGCTCCTCACCGATGAAGCCCTCCAGGACGTCCCAGGCCACGCTCTCCGGGTCCCGTTCCAGGGGATCCCCGAACCCGCCGCCGCCGGCGGTTCGGAGCACGATCCGGGTCCCGGCCTCGACCTCGGTGGTGGTCTTGGCGGGCAGGCCCCGCTTCTCGCCGTTCGGGTCCACGATCCAGGCGTCGGAGGGGCCCCCTTCCTTTCCGCCCATGAGCCCCCAGGGCCGGATGCGCCGCCGCTCCGTGCCGATGGAGATGGTGGCCCGGTGGCCCACGGTGGTCACCTCCCGCGTGAGGCCGAGCCCGCCCCGGCAACGTCCAGGACCTTCCGAGCCGGGCACCAGCCCGTAGCGCTCCACCCTCAAAGGATAGGCGATCTCGATCACCTCGGTGGGGGTGTTCATGGTGTTGGTCATGTGGACGTGAACCCCGTCCATGCCGTCCTCGTTGATCAGGGCGCCCTGACCTCCGCCGTAGGTCTCCACGTAGGAGTAGTATCCCTCGCTCCGCGGGTCCACGCCGCCCACGGTGAAGATGCTCATGCTGCCCGTGGAGGCGGCCGGCACGCGCTCCTGAATCACCTGGGCCAGGGCCCCCAGGATGACCTCGGTGATCCGCTGGCTGGTGTTGATGTTGGCGTTGGACACGGGCGCCGGGAACCGGGGGTTTACCAGGGAGCCTGCGGGCGTGATCACCTCCACGGGACGGAAGGTGCCGCCGCTGGACGGGAGCCCCGGACCGATGGCCGACTTGAGCCCGTAGTAGACGCAGGCCAGGGTGACCGCGCGGGTGCAGTTGACGGAGCCACGGGCCTGCGGGGAGGTCCCCGTGAAGTCGACCCGGATCCGTCCCTCCTCCACGGCGAGGCTCACCCGGACTTTCAGGAGGTCGTCGGTCAGCCCGTCCCCCTCGAGAAAGTCCTCGAAGGCGTAGGTTCCCCGGGGGATCTCCTCGATGGCGGAGACCATGCGTCGTTCCGCATAGTCCATGATGGCCTGCATGTAGAAGCGCGTGGTCTCCACGCCGTACTTGGAGATCACCTCGCGGATCCGGCGCTCACCCACGTTGTTCGCCGCGAGCTGGGCCTGGAAGTCGCCCCGCATCTCGTAGCCCGTGCGCACGTTGTTCGTGATGACGGACATCATCTCCTCGTCCACGGTTCCCCGCTTGCGAAGCTTGACGGGCGGGATGCGGATCCCCTCCTGGAAGATCTCGGTGGAGATGGTGGGCATGCCGCCGGGGACGATGCCCCCGATGTCCACGTGGTGCGCCAGGTTCGCCAGGAGGGCGACGCACTCACCTTCCATGAAGACGGGTGTGATCATGACGATGTCCGGGAGGTGCGAGCCGCTGATGTAGGGGTCGT
>CAYVVQ010000216.1:0-3572 GCA_964454455.1 uncultured Desulfobacterales bacterium
AGAACAAGAATCACCATCTGTTCAAGAGAGGAGATACCTGGTATCTGAAAAAGCGGGTGAATGGGAAGTGGATCAAGAAGGCGCTCTCTACATCCGTGACAGAGGCGAGGCGGAAAAGGGAGGAGCATCTGAGGGAAATCATGTTGAATGGCGATATTCAACATCTGAAACCCGAAGACAATGGCCATCGGCTGTTCGGGGAAGTAGCGCAGGAATGGATTGCCATCAAGGCGACGGAAATCCGTTCCTCTACGCTGCGTGAATACCGCTGCTCCATGAACTACCACATCCTTCCCAAGATCGGGAATACCCCCATCGAAGACCTCGGCTACCTGGAAATCAAACGCCTGATCGCCAATCTCAGTTGCTCCGGAAAGAGGCTCAAGAACGTCATGGTTCCTTTACGGGAGGTCTTCAAGTTCGCTCAACTCGCCGAGTTCATCGACAAGAACCCAATGGCGCTGGTTGCCAACCCCAAGGTCGCCAAGCCCGACATCCACCCCTTATCCATGGAAGAGGTCAACCGCTTCCTCGAGGTGGTGAGTCCGAGATACCGGAACTTCTTCATTGTGGCCTTCTTCACAGGGATGCGCTTTGGTGAAATGTCGGTTTTGAAGTGGAAGAACGTCGATTTCCGAATGGGAATCATCAAGGTCCGTGAGACGAGGGTGGAAGGCGAAGAGACCCCACCCAAGACCAAGAGGTCCGTTCGAGACATCGACATGCTGCCGCCTGTGGTGGACGCCTTACAAAACCAGCGCGGGGTCACAGCCGGTGAATCCGAATACGTCTTCCTGAACCAATACCATCGACCCGTGCTTCCGGTCTCCGTGAACACCCATGTCTGGAAATGCGCTCTTGAGAAAGCCAGGTTGGAGAAGCGAAGACTTTACGAGACCCGACACACGTTCGCCACCCTGATGTTGGATGCCGGGGAATTGCCGGGTTGGGTTCAGAAGATGATGGGGCATGAGACCCTTCAGATGATCCACGACCGGTATTACTCCTACATCAAGAACTACCAGAGGAACGACGGGAGTGCGTTCATGGAGAAGGTCTACCAGCCCCTGGACGGGGAGAACGGCGGAGCTTCAGGTGAAAAAGGAGGCCCAAAAGAGGCCCAAGACAAGAACAGGGGATGGACGCCGAAGCCCAATCCCCTGTAATCGTTGGATTTTCTTGTCTTATAAATGGTGCCGAAGGCGGGACTTGAACCCGCACGGGCTTTCGCCCACTACCCCCTCAAGATAGCGTGTCTACCAGGTTCCACCACTTCGGCACAATGTCTCTCCCTAGTTCCCCTGGGTCGGCTCCGCGGGGGCCTGCCCCCCGCCGGCCTGGGGAGCCGGCGCCTGCTGCTGCGTCGGAGCAACGCCCTCCATGATCGAGGTGGAGGCGCCCTGCCCGAAGAGGAAAGCGAGGGCCAGGGAGGTCAGCATGAACACGACAGCCGCGGCCGCCGTGATCTTGGAGAGAAACGTCGTGGCCCCTGTGCTTCCGAAGACGGTCTGGCTGGAGCCGCCGAAGGCGGCGCCCATGCTGGCGCCCTTCCCCCGCTGCAGGAGGACGATCAGGATCAGGGCGAGGCACACGGTGATGTGGATGATGGTCAGTACGAGTCTCATGGCATTCCCATCGGATTCGAGCAAGCGTTCGATTTGCAAACGCTGATTGTAGCATGCCGACTTGGATTTGCAACCGTTTTTTAGCTTTCGTCGTGGAACCGGATGATGGGCACGAAGGTCTCGGCCTTCAGGCTCGCCCCGCCGACGAGGGCCCCGTCGATGTCGGGCTGGGCCATGAGATCGCGCACGTTGTCCGGCTTCACGCTGCCGCCGTAAAGAATGCGGAGGAGGCCCGCCGTCCCGGGGTTGAAGGCGCCCTCGATCCACGTTCGAATGAACCGGTGCACCTCCTGGGCCTGGTCTGGCGTGGCGGTGCGTCCGGTGCCGATGGCCCAGACCGGCTCGTAGGCGAGGATGGTGCTGTAGGGGAGCTTGCCGTCGTCGATGAAGTTGGCCAGCGAGCCCTGGAGCTGGGTCCGGATCACGTCGTAGGTCCGGTCGGCCTCCCGCTCCTCCAGGGTCTCCCCGATGCAGACGATGGGGATCAGGCCCATGAGGTCGGCGGCCCGGGCCTTTCGGTTGACCGTCTCGTTCCCCTCGCCGAAGAGGGTCCTCCGCTCCGAGTGCCCGAGGATGACGTGGGTGCAGCCCGCCTCCAGGAGCATTCGCGGGGAGATCTCCCCCGTGTAGGCCCCGCTGGCCTCCCAGTGCATGTTTTGACCGGCCATCATGATGCGGGTACCCCGGGCGGCCTTTCGAACGGCGTGGAGGCTCGTGAAGGGGGGCGCCACCATCACCTCGACCCCTTCGAGATCCTTCGCGTGCTCGCCCAGCGTCCGGACGAGGGCGTCGGCCTCGTCCAGCTTCAGGTTCATCTTCCAGTTGCCCGCCATGAGCGGTTTGCGCTCATCCATCTCGACCTCGCTCTCGCCGTGATGTTGCTAAGATCCGCCGATTCAGTTCCCGGCCACGTACCGGGCCAGATCGACCATTCGGTTGGAGTACCCGAACTCGTTGTCGTACCAGCAGATCACCTTGACCATGTCCTCCACCACCATGGTGCTCAGCGCATCCACGGTGGAGGAAACGGTCGTGCCGTTGTAGTCGATGGAGACCAGCGGATCCTCCGAGTAGGCGAGGATCCCTTTCATGGGTCCGTCGGCGGCGGCCCTGAGCGCCCGGTTCACCTCCTCCGCCGCGGCCGGCTTGACCAGTTGGACCACCAGGTCCACGACGGACACGTTGGGCGTGGGGACGCGGATAGCCATACCGTTCAGCCTTCCCTCGAGCTGGGGGAGCACGAGGGCCACGGCCTTGGCCGCGCCCGTGGTGGTCGGAATCATGGAGAGGGCGGCCGCCCTCGCCCGCCGGAGGTCCTTGTGCGGAAAGTCAAGGAGCCTCTGGTCGCCGGTGTAGGCGTGGGTCGTGGTCATGAGCCCTTTCTGGATCCCGAAGTGATCGAGCAGGACCTTGCAGGGCGGCGCCAGGCAGTTGGTGGTGCAGGAGGCGTTGGACAGAACGTGGTGCTTCTCGGGGTTGTAGTCGTTCTCGTTCACCCCCATGACGATGGTGACGTCCGGGTCGGGCGAGGGAGCGGAGATGATCACCTTCTTCGCCCCGCCCTCCAGATGCGCCGCGGCCATCTCCCGTGTCCGGAACAGCCCGGTGCACTCGAGAACGATCTCCGCGCCCGCGTCCCGCCACGGGATCCGGGCCGGGTCCCGCTCGACGAACAGCTTGAACTCCTTCCCGTTCACCTGGATGGCGCCTTCGCTGCTCGAGACGTCCGCATCCAGCACCCCCTGGCTCGAGTCGTACTTGAGGAGATGGGCCAGGGTTCCCGCATCCGTGAGGTCGTTGACGGCCACGAACTCGATATCGTCCCGTGCAAACCCCGCACGGAAGACCATGCGCCCGATCCTTCCGAACCCGTTGATTGCGACTTTCACCGGCATGATCAAACCTCCCTTGAACAGTGTGTGGTCACCGGGGCAGGCGTGGATTGCG
>CAYVVQ010000217.1:0-3567 GCA_964454455.1 uncultured Desulfobacterales bacterium
GGGAACGAAACGGACTCCGTACCAACTTAGGACAGACGGCTGGGCGGTGTCAACGAGATGGGAAGATACTCTCCTTCGAGCTGGGGAAGCAAAAAAACGTTGACAAGATTTGCTTAACATATATATGTAAGTCATTTCTGGAGGCCCCATGTTCAAGAAGGTGAAGCAGAACCGCATGTATGAGGAGATTGCCGAGCAGATCGTGGAGAGCATCCTCCGCGGGGATCTCGCGCCCGGGGACAAGCTGCCGCCGGAGAAGAAGCTCTCCGAGATGTTCGGCGTGAGCCGCGTCACCGTGCGGGAGGCGATCCTGTCGCTGGAGCAGCAGGGGCTCGTCGAAGTGAGGCAGGGGAGCCGCGGGGGAGCGTACATCAAGAAGATGGATCTGGACGCAGTGGTACTCCAGGTCAGCAGCGCCCTGCGCATGACCAACGTCACCTTCACGCACCTGGCCGAGGCCAGGGCAATGCTGGAGGAGGCCACCCTCACCAAAATGAAGCTCTCGGCCTTCCGCGAAGAAGACCTCGAAGCCCTCGAAAGAAACGTGGACGATGCCGAGATCCACTTCCGAAACGGGGAGAACAAAGAGCGCCTCATCACGAACTTCCGATTCCACACCCTGATCGTGGAGCGAACCCGGAACCCCATCCTCATCCTCATGCATAAGCTCATCGTGAACCTGTCGCTGACCTTTTTCGAAAACGTCGAGCCCACGTCCTCGATGATTGAGAACACCCTCAAGGAACACCGCAAGGTCGTGGACCTCCTCCGACACGGCAAGTACGACCAGGCCGGCACGCTTTGTCGCGACCACATTCGAAGCGTGAGCAAGCGCATCGTGGAGAAGTCCAAGCGGCAGTCTGTATTCAAGTCACCGAAAACCGGACAGCCACGGTAGAGCCATGGAGAACCCGAAAATCGCAGAGCTATACGAGAGGAGGCGTCTGGCGGAAGGCATGGGCGGCGGGGAAAACGTCGCACACCAGCACGCCCAGGGGAAGATGACCGCCAGGGAGCGGATTCGTGCGCTATGCGATCCGGACTCCTTTCTGGAACGAGGTCTCCTGAGCGGCATCGCCGTGTACGATGATCAGGACGCCAAGCGGATCAAGGCGTTCACCCCCTGCCCCTTCATCATGGGACTCGGACGGATTCGGGGAAGACGGGTCGCGGTGCACGCCGACGACTTCACCGTCCGAGGGGCTTCCGTGGGGCGGATGTACAAGGCGAAACGTGAATCCTTCGCCCACATGGCCCGGGCCCTGCGCGTTCCCATCGTCCGGCTCGTCGAAGGGGCCGGCGGCTCGATCCGTGAGATCCTGGAAATCGGGTTCACGGAGCTTCCCTCGGGCAACCCGGGCGGGACGCAAAACGAGGCCGAGGCCCTCTCCGAAGTGCCCGTGGCCGCCGTGGGCCTGGGTCCCATGGCCGGCCTCGGGGCCCTGTTCATGGTCAAGAGCCACTTCTCGGTCATGGTCCGGAAGCAGGCCCAGATCTTTGTGGGCGGCCCGCCCCTGGTGAAGTCGGCCTTCGGGGAGAAGGTCACCAAGGAGGAGTTGGGAGGATACCGCGTGCACGCCCGCGAGTCCGGGGTGGTGGACAACGAGGCCGAGGACGAACGCGACGCCTTATCCCAGGTGAAGGCCTTTCTCTCCTATCTCCCCCAGAACGTCTGGGGGATGCCTTCGCGAGAAACGCCTTCGGACGATCCCGGGCGGGTGGAGGAGGGCCTCGCCTCCATCGTGCCCGAAAGCCCCAGAAAGACCTACGACATGCGCCGCATCCTGGAGATGGTCCTCGACCGGGGATCCCTCTTCGAGATCGGCAGAGAGCAAGGACGATCCCAGATCACGGCCCTGGGGCGACTTCACGGTTTTCCCGTTGGAATCCTGGCAAACGACCCCCGGTTTCTGGGCGGCGCGTTTACCTTCGACGTGGCGGAAAAGTACCAGCGATTCATCGACATGTGCGACACTTTCCACCTGCCCCTGGTGAACTTCTCCGACCAGCCCGGGTTCAGCATCGGGCGCAGGAGCGAGCGGTTCGGCACCATTCGCAAGGGGGTTCGCGCCAGCTTCGCCATGGTCCAGGCCACCGTGCCGGTGGCGGTGGTTTACGTCCGAAAGTGCTTCGGCGTGGCCGGCGCCGCCCAGCGGCCCGCCCAAGGCTTCTGCTGGCAGATGGCCTGGCCTTCGGCTCGATGGGGCAACATCCCGGTGGAGGGCGGCGTGTACGCCGCCCACCGCAGGGAGATCGAGGAGGCTTCCGATCCGGAGACCCGCCTTAGGGAACTCCACGAGGAGTACGGAAAGATCGCCTCGCCTTTCCGAACGGCCGAGGCCTTCGGCATCGAGGACATCATCGACCCCCGCGAAACCCGCCCGCTTCTGTGCGAGTGGGTAGAGGCCGCCTACGAGGCGGAGAGGCCGAACCTGGGGCCCAAGAAGCGGGGCATGCGATGCTAGTGTGGCCGCCTCACGAACTGCTGGTGATCTCCACAACTGCCTGCAACGGTCCTTGCGAGAAACACTCGAGGAAAGGAAGCAGCCCCCGGTATGCCGGAGCTGCCGGTCATTGACGCCAACCAATCAAGAGGAGGTATTGCGGCTATGAGACGATGGAGCGGAATCGGATGCGTGGCGGCTGTCTTTGCCATCTGTGGAGCCCTTGCGGCTTTTCACGCCCATGCAAAGCAGCTTCCCAAAGTGATCGCCTGTACGTCCTACGGCGTGGGGGTAGCGGGACACACGGTGGCGAGCGGCTTGGGTGAAGCGGTCACTCAGCGATCGCCCATGAGCTGGCGCGTGGAGCCCTACGGCACAGGAATCGAACGTCTGGCGCCGCTGAAGTACAAAGAAACGGAGTTCACCCTGATCACCAGCGTCACCGCATACCTCGCATCCCAGGGGTTCGACGAGTTCAGCGCCGAGGGCTGGGGGCCCCAACCTTTGCGCATTGCGTGCATGGGCGCCGTGGTCAAGCCGGGCATGTACGTCCGGGCGGACTCGGACATTCAGACCATCGCGGACCTCAAGGGGAAACGACTCCCCGATATCAAGGGCAATCCGACGGTCATGCGCGAAATCGAGGCCATCCTGGCCTTCGCGGGCCTGAGCTGGAACGATGTGCGGAAGATCCCGGTCTCCGGATTCGGCGCCTCCATGCAGGCCATGCTCGACGGGGACGTGGACGCGGCCATGGCGTCCATCTTTTCCCCGAAGGTCAAGGAACTGGCCAGCGGACCCCACGGGTGTCGCTTCCTGGGGATGCCCGCGGCAGATGAGGATGGCTGGAAACGCGTCCAGGCCAAGCTCCCGGCCATGTTCCCGGCTACCCAGGCAAAGGTCCCCGGGCTCGAAGAACCGGTGGAGCTCTTCGGGATCACCTACTCGCTCTACTGCTATCCCTGGGTCGGCGAGGAGGTCGTCTACCACACACTGAAGGCCATATCCGAGGGATACGACATCTTCAAGGGGACCCACCCCTGGTTGAAGCAGTTCACACTCCAGAACATGGTCCGGAACGCCAACACGCTCCCCTTCCATCCGGGAAGCGTGCGGTATTTCA
>CAYVVQ010000218.1:0-3552 GCA_964454455.1 uncultured Desulfobacterales bacterium
GACCCCCGGCTCCACGTCCGCCTGGAAATCCTCCTCCCGGATGTCGAGGATGCGGTTCATGAGGTTGAAGTTCAGGACCACGCCGCCGCAGACCGGGATGGGGTTCCCCTCCAGGCTGCTCCCGGACCCCCAGCCCGTCACCGGGATCCGGTGCTCGTCGGCGTAACGGACGATCCCGGCCACCTCCTCCTTTCGCTCCGGCCAGACCACCACCTCGGGCAGGCAGGCCTCGTGGTGGGACTCGTCCCTGCCGTGGAGCTCCAGGTTGGAGACGCCGGTGGAGATTCGATCCGGGGCCACCATGGCCCCGAGATGCTTCAGGTGGGTCTCGTTCAGCTTCGTGTAGGTCACGCCCGCCTCCAAATCCTCTTTCCCTCTCTTTGCCCGCGCCAGCCCGAAGGGGCCGGCGGCTTCGACGTTCATTTCACTCGGAAGACCTTGACGGGCTTGGAGTACCCCTTGACGTTTCGCGGGGGCAGGGGCTCCAGGTCGTAGGCGCCTTCGAGCTTCCGGACCGTCTCCTCGCTGACGAGGATGTCGGTCTGGAAATCGCGGGCCAGATCCTCGATCCGGGCCGCCAGGTTGACGGTGTCCCCGATGAGTGCATAAGAGAGCCGCTCTTCGCTCCCCGTGAAGCCGGCCAGCACCATGCCCGTGTGAATGCCGACCCCGTGCCTGAACGGCGTCTTGCCCTCGCCTTCCCGGTCCCGGTTCAGCGCCTCCAGATTCCAGCGCATCTCCAGAGCCGCGCGCACGGCCTGGTCCGCGTGCTCCGGATCGTGCAGGGGCACGCCGAAGACCGACTCCATCTCGTCTCCCACGTACTGGAGCACGACGCCCTCGTGGCTGCGCACCGCCTTCTCCATGGCCGTGAAGTAGTCGCGCATGCTTCGAACGACCTCCTCGGGCTCGTGGGCCTCCACATAGGAGGTGAATCCCCGCAAATCCACGAAGAGGAGCGTGGCCTCCCTGCGGGCCCCGTCCAGGGGGATCTTTCCCGCCAGAATCTCGTCCCGGATCTCGGGGGTCACGCACCGGCCGAAGGCCTCGCGAACCCTCTGCTGCTCCTCCAGCGCATCGATCATCTGGTTGCCCGCATCCCCCAGCCTGCCCAGCTCGTCGTTGGAAAGCACCCGGATCTTGCGGCTGTGGTCCCCGGCGCGAATGCGCTTCACCGCCGAGAGCATCTCCCCGAGGGGCTCCTCGATGGAGCGCCGGACCAGGAGGTTCAGGCGGAGGGCGATGACCAGAAAGATCAGGCAGAGGGCCACGGTGAAGGCGAAAACCCCCCGGGCAAAGGCGTCCGCCCCGATCCCTCCGGAACGCCCCGCCTCCCACGCCGAGTAGAACAGCGTGACCAGCAGGATGATCATGGGAATGGACGTTCCCCATGCGTAGAGCACGTGGATTCGCCGGGCGATGGGGATGCGGATGGTACCGGGCACCTCGGTGAGCCGGCCATCGGGAAAGAACGCCGGGATCAGCGTCCTTCTCGCATGGTCCTCCACCAGGAAGAAGGACAGGCCGGCGGCGATGACCCCGATCATGAAGGCCCGGAAGAAGACGAACAGCGAGATCCTCAGCGGGGCCCCCAGCCAGAGATGAAAGGCGGCGGCGATGGCCGCAGGCACCGCCAGGTAGACGCAGAGGTTGACGAACCCCATGTAGTAGGGCAGGTTGATCAGCCTGCGGCGGGCCCGGGTCGCCAGGGGCTCCTGGGGTTCTTTTCCCCGCTCGAGCTCCCCGGCCACGTCGGCCACGGGCCGCTGGACCCAGTGCTGGAGAAGCGCCACCAGGCAGAGGACGAGGGGATAGAACAGGAAGAACTCGCGCCATTCCCCTTCGTAGAGAAGGGTCGCCCGCTGCTCCCGGAAGAACTCCAGCGGGGTGAGCGCGTTGAGGACGGCGATCGTCGCGAACCCCAGCACATTGGCGCCCAGGTTCCGGAGATAGAACCCCAGGAAGATGCGTCTTCGATGGGAAAGCGAAGGCTCCTGGCTTCCGGGCATGTCGGCGGCCTCCGAATGATCGCAGGGAGATGCAGGGTCTCGCCGCACGAACCGCCAGCGGACCAACCATCCCTTCATACAGGAAAAGGAGCCCGGAGACAACCGCGGTTGGAGGGGCGGATTGCACCGCCCCCCGGTCTGTGCTACAAGCGATAACGTCACGAACGTCGGTTGCCAAAATCAACCCCAAGCGCGAGGGGATCATGCCTTTCGAATCGATCCAGGGAGTCCGCCTCTACTACGAGGACCACGGCGAGGGGGAAACCATCATCCTCCTGCACCACGGTTTCGGCTGCACCCGCATGTGGGAGGAGATCTACCCGCCCCTGGTGGAGCGGGGCTACCGCGTCGTCATGTACGACCGCCGGGGGTACGGCCGCTCGGACCGGGGAGAGGATTTCGAGGCGTTTTACGTGAGCGACGGCTTCCGGGCCGCGGGTGTCCGGGAGCTCGCCGGATTGAAGAGGGCCCTGGGCCTGGACGCGGCTCACCTGGTGGGCCAGTGCGAAGGGGGTGTGCTCGCCGTGGACTATGCCCTGGACCACCCGGAGCGGGTGCGGACCCTCTCCATCTCCAGCACCCAGTGCTACAGCGGGAAGGGCATGGCCGAGTTCAACCGGGAGAAGTTCCCCAAGGCCTTCCACGAGCTGGACCCGGGCCTCCAGAAGAAACTCGGAGAGTGGCACGGTGCGGACCACGCCGAGCGCTTCTTCGACATGTTCCGGACCCTCGGCGGGGCCTACGGGACCGGCGTCTTCGACCTGCGGCCGCTCCTCCCCTCGGTCTCCTGCCCGGGCCTGGTGCTCTACCCGGACCGGAGCTTCCTCTTCGACGTGGAGCAGGGCGTCACCTTCTACCGGCTGCTCCCCCGAGGCGAGCTGGCCGTGCTCCCCAAGTGCGGGCACAATACCTACGACCAGAAGCCCGAGGCCTACGTCCGGGAGATCCTGGCGTTCCTGGACCGGCACCGGGAATCCGGGGAGACCGATACCTCTTCACTTGCCGCCACCTGCGTCCACTGAGCACTCAGCGGAGCCGTCCGCCCTTCTACCGCGTGCCTGAGCGCGTCGATGGGGGTCCCCTCGACCGCAGCCACACCTAAGGCAATGCCGCAGTGATCGCAACCGGGGTTCACTGCACTGGGAATCAGGAGACAAGTGCATAGCCCAATTAAACCTTTATCACATATGTCTTAGCAATCTTATCTTGCCAAGTCTGTTTATTTCTATCCCATAGCATCCAGATTGCCCCTATGCCAAGAGAAATAGCTGAAAGGTATATCCCTAAATATCTATATAGAGCTCGCTTAATGGTAAGCGCCCCATTTTCGGAATAAATACGCACTTTCATTGCCATCATACCGATCGTTGAACTTTTGGTACGCCAAAATATAATGTAATAAAAACCTTCAATTAGCATGAAAATTAGCTGAGAAGCTAATGAATTTACCCCTACAAAAGAAATATGAATAAGTAGCGCAACAGGAAAAGTGATTGCTAGATCGATTAATGCTCCTATAAACCTCTGAAATATATTGGCGTAT
>CAYVVQ010000219.1:0-3484 GCA_964454455.1 uncultured Desulfobacterales bacterium
CCCTGAGCGCCGGGATCACCAGCAAAGCCGCGGGCACGGCCGCGCCGACGCCCAGCAGCACCGTCACCCCCATGGCGTGGAGGGCCGGGTGGGAGGCCAGGGCCAGCGCGCCGAACCCCGCGAGGGTGGTGAGCCCCGAGACGAGCACCGCTCTTTCCGTGCCCCGCCCCTCCGCTCCGGTCCCGCGCATGGTCATGAACACACCATAGTCCACACCCAGCCCGATAATCAAGACAACGGCCACCATGTTGAACGCGTTCAAGGAAACCCCCAGGAGGGACATGCCGCCGAACGCGGCGGCGAGCCCCGTCACCACGGGAACGAGGGAGAGGCACAGCCGCGCCGCGCTCCGGTGCAGCAGCCCCAGGAGCAGCAGCACCGCGCCCACGGCGCCCAGCACGAAAAAGAGGAAGTCCCTCGACAGGGCCCGTCCCAGGGCGTCCCCGAACCCGGACGGGGAGATCACCTCCACGTCGCCCGGCCCCTGGAGCAGGCCCCCGAGGGCCGCCCTCACCTCCGGGGCGTCGGGCGCCATGCTGAGGAGACGGACCCCCGACCCCGAGCGGACCACGAAGCTCTCCAGGATCTCCCCCAGGCCGGCCCGGGCCAGATCCTCCGGCGCCACCAGGGGCGCGTCGGCCTCGATCCAGTCGAAGAACGGGTCGAAGGCGTCCGGGGAGAAGCCCAGACCCCGCCCCGCGTCCAGGAGCGCCCTCCGGGTCGCCCGAACGCGATCCTCGGACCAGAACGCCCGCCACCGGGCCCGGTTCTCCCGCTGCGCCGCCCGGGAGGGCAGAAGGGGCGCGAGGCTCATGACGGCGGACGGTGGAAACGTCGCCGCGAGGCGGTCGAACACCCGGTCGTTCGCGGGGAGCGCCGACGCGATGTCCCGGCCTCCGGTCGTCACCAGGGCCCTCCCCAGGAGCCCTCCCCAGGCCCGGGTCAGTCGGGCCTCCCGCTCCCGGATCTCGGCCGGGGCCCGGTTCAGCTCGCGCAGGTCCCCCTCGAACCCGAGGCGGGTCGCCTGCCACCCCGCGGCCAGGAGAAAGAGGACCCAGATCCAGACCACCCACCGGGGCCGGAAGGCCTGCGGGCCCGAGCCCCGGCCCGGAGTGCCCCGGCCGGGGCGGATCCCGTGCGGCAGGGCGACCAGGGAGAGGACCAGGGCGCAGGCCAGGCCGATGAGAGAGAACAGACCCAGCTGCTGCTGGCCCGGGATACGGCTCAGGAGGAGCACGCCGAAGGCCGCCATGCTGGTGAGACCGCCGAACAGGACGGGGACGGCCACCCGGCCGGCGGCCTCCGCGGCCCGCTCCGGGGCGGCCCGCCGGAGGGCGAAGTAGACGTGGATCCCGAAGTCGACGGAGATCCCCAGGAGCACGGCCCCGAACCCCAGGGTGATCGCGGACACGGGCTCGTAGACCAGGCCCGTGCCGGCCGAGGCGACGAGCAGCGTGGAGGCGGGCACCAGCAGGATCAGGAGCCCGTTCCAGGACCGGACGAACACCAGGAAAAGCAGGACCAGGGCCGCGGACGAGACCGAGAGGACCAGGAGCAGGTCTTCACGGACCGTCTCCGCATTGGCCACGGTGTAGAGGTGCCCGCTGTAGAGAAACGCCCCCACCGAGGGGGGCAGGTCCGAGGACAGCTCCCGGAACCGGGCGATCAGCGCCTTTCCGCCCTCCGCGTCGGTCATGGGCACGGGCGTCTCGGCGACCAGGAGCACGTGCCGGCCGTCCGGGCTCAGGAAGTGCCCTTTCTCGACGCGAACTTCCGGGATCGGGCTCACGTGCCGCAGCTTCCGGAGCGCCAGGAGCCTCAGGCCGAGCGGGTCCCGGCCGTGGACCGCCCGGTTCGCCCACCCCTCCGGCGCCCGAAGGCTCCGGAGGATCCCCTCCAGCCGGTCCCGCACCTGGTCCGGGGCCAGGAGCTCGACCGCGCGCTCGCGGTCCCGCTCCGTGAAAAGAGCGGGGAGCGTCCGGATCAGGAAGGGCACGAATTCCCGCCCCCGCTCCACCGGGGGACCGGTCATCACCCGGCTGAACAGGGGCGGACCCATGCCTCGGGCCAGCCGGTCCGCGGCCCGCAGCAGCCCGTCCGTGCCCGCCCCCTCCCGCGCGCTCACCTGGACCAGGACCTTGCCGGAGAGCGGGGACTGCTGGAGGAACTCGAACTGCCGGGCCAGCTCCGGGGGATCCCGGGGGATCATGGACCGGATGTCCTCGTCGACCTCCAGGGTCGCGAGGCCCGCCAGGGAAACGATCCAGAGAAGGGCGACCAGCAAGGCCAGCAGCCGGCGACGGGTGGAGAAGAAGGAGAAAAACATGTTGAGGTGTTGAGGTGTTGAGGTGTTGAGGGGGGGACTCATGAGACACCACGCCGCCCACGGGAGGCGGCCGTCCTGAAGTTCGTCACACACACCGGCACCGTCACATACACCGGTCCCTGACCACGCAGGTGTCCTCGAAGGTGATGACCGTGCGGTCGCCGCCCGCCTCCCGGATCTCGATGGTCTCCACGTGGTCGAGGTCCCCGGCGAAGGTCACCCGGATCCGGTCCAGCCGTTCGGCCGTCTCCCCGGAGAGGGGCTCCAGCAGGAGGACCGCGGGCGACTCGCTCTCCACGGAGATCCCGAACCGCTCCTCGAGCCACGCGAAGTCCGCCCGCACCCAGGCGAAGAGCTGCCGGGCGAACTGCCGGATGCCCGCCTCGGCGCCGGGCGGCGCGCCCTCCCGGACCTCGCCCCCGCCCCGCCAGGTGGTCACCCGGTCCCCGTCCACCGAGAAGCCGAACCGCTCGGGCGACGCCACCTCCCACAGGAGGCGGTCCGGGGCCCGGTACTCGAACCGCCCGCGGGAGCGGAGCGGCTCCTCGAGCATGGACGAGCGGCTCTCCTGGACGAACCGGCTCTCGATGGAGACGATGCCCCGGGAAGCATCCCGGATCCGTTCCAGGACCTCGGCCTTGCGGCCGGACGCGGGGTCGGAGGCGGCGGAAGGATCCCGCCCCGGACGCGGAGTCAGGCAGAGGAGAACCAGCAAACCGAGGAGAAGGAAACGGCGGACCGTGCAGGAGGAACGTCTCGTCATGGGGGGCTCCAGACCTTGATGACGGCCGAGGCGATCTCTCGGCCTGCCCGGGCCGCCGTGCCCCGGGCCACGGAGAAGTCTCCGAGGGTCCTCTCCGTCACCACCCCGATCTCCAACCGGTCGCCGGCGGCGGCGCTCTCCCGCACCCGTCCCGCCCGGATCCCCACCAGGTACCCCCCGCGCACCGGCCGCCCGCGGACCAGGTTCCCGTAGCCCTTCACGGCCGCATAGGCCTGGGCGATCATCTCGAACAGGGCCGTCGGATCCAGCCGGTCGCCGGGCGCCGTGAAGAGGCCGTCCTCCGGGACCCGCGTCTCCACGGTGCCGCTCCCCGCGTCGGGGTCGCACGCCGTCAGCCGATCCACCAGCTGCATGGGCGGGCGGTGGGGAATGAC
>CAYVVQ010000220.1:0-3284 GCA_964454455.1 uncultured Desulfobacterales bacterium
ACGGGTGTGATCATGACGATGTCCGGGAGGTGCGAGCCGCTGATGTAGGGGTCGTTCGTGATGATGGCGTCCCCCGGCTCCATGCGGTCGACCGGGTACTTCTCCAGGGTCTTTCGCACCACGGACACCATTAGGCCCAGATGCAGGGGGATGTGCTCGGCCTGGGCCACCAGCTCGCCGTCCCCCGTGTAGATGGCCGTTGAGCAGTCCCGCCGGTCCTTGATGTTGGGCGAGAGGGCGGTGCGGATCAACGCCGCCCCCATCTCCTCGGCCACGGACTGGCAGGCGTTCCGCATGACCTCCAGGGTGATGGGATCCACGGTGCTCATGGGTTCCCTCCTCGGTGCGTGATCAGCAGGTTTCCATAGGGGTCCGCGACCGCATCGTACCCGGGAAAGACCAGGATGGTGGAGTCGAGCTGCTCGAAGACCGCCGGGCCCCCGACCGTCCTGCCCGCGGGCAGCGTGTCCCGCTCATAAACGGGGGTGTCCCTGGATTCGCCGTCCGAAAAGACCACGTCCCTTCTGGAAATGGGCTCGGGAGAGGCGCCTTCCGCACCCACGCCGGCGTCCAGGCTCGCCTCGGGAAGCCTTCCCCAGGCCACCACGCGCAGGTTCACGAACTCCACCTGCTCGTCCCGGCGTGCATGGCCGTACGTCCGCTCGTGCTCGAGGTGGAAGGACTCGGCCGTCGCGTCCAGCCGTTCCCGGGAGAGGTCTCCGCCGGCCACGGCCACTCGAAGCTCGTAGGCCTGCCGGGCGTAGCGGATGTCGGCGTACCGCTCCAACTGGATGGCGGCGCCCTCGAACCCTTCCTGGCGCAGCTGTGTCTCCCCTTCCCGCTCCAGGGACTCGAAGATGGACTGCATGACCCCCACGTCCGCCCTGTCGATGGTGGTGATGTGCGTCTGCACGTAGTCGTGCCGCACGTCCGCGGACAGCATGCCGAAGGCCGATGCGATGCCAGGGTGCGGAGGCACCACGATCTTGAGCATGTTCAGAGCCTGGGCCAGCTCCACCCCGTGGAGCGGGCCGGCGCCTCCGAAAGGCACCAGGGTGAACTCCCGCGGGTCGTAGCCTTTTTCCACCGACACCCTCCGGATCCCTCGGACCATGTTGGCGTTCATCACGGCGATGATCCCCTCGGCCGCCCGTTGCACGTCCATGCCCAGGGGCCGGGCGATCTTCTCCTCCACGGCCCGGAAGGCGTCCTCCAAATGCATCTCCATCTCGCCTCCCAGCAGGTAGGAAGGGTTGATCCGGCCCAGGATGGCATTGGCGTCCGTGGCGGTGGGCTCGGTCCCGCCGCGGCCGTAACAGACGGGTCCGGGATCGGCCCCCGCGCTGTGGGGGCCCACCCGAAGGGCGCCGCCGGAGTCGATCCAGGCGATGCTCCCTCCACCCGCGCCGATGGTGTTGATGTCGATCATGGGAAGCTTGATGGGGTGGCCGCCGATCTGGCTTTCGGTGGTCAACCGGGGCCGGCCGTTCTCGATCAGCGAGATGTCGGAGCTCGTTCCGCCGATGTCGATGGTGATGATGTTCCGGTGCTCCGTGGCCTGGGACAGGAGCACGCCGGTGAGCACACCCCCGGCGGGCCCGGAGAGCACGGTCCTGGCGCTCATCTCGCGGGCCATGCCCGCCGTGATGACACCGCCGTTGGACTGCATGATGTAGAGCTCCGAGGCCACGCCGACCTCACGGAGGCGTTCCTCGAGGAACGCCACGTAGTCGTTGACCTTGGGCATGACAAAGGAGTTGATGCAGATGGTGCTGGTCCGCTCGTACTCGCGAAACTCCGGAAGCACCTCCGAGGAGAGCGTCACGTAGGCCCCGGGGTACAATCGTTCGATGAGGTCGAACAGCTGTCTCTCGTGCACCGGGTTGGCGTAGGAGTGGAGCAGGGAGACCGCGATGGAGCGGATCCCCTTCTCCTTGATGTCGCCGACGATCCGCTCGGCCTCGGCCGTGTCCAGGGGCACGGACACCTCCCCCGTGTAGAAAATCCGCTCCGGCACGCCGTAGCAGAGATGCCTCGGCACGATAGGGGGGGGGCGCCGGGCCCAGAAGTCGTACAGATCGGGGCGGTTCTGCCGACCGATCTGGAGGATGTCCTCGAACCCCTCAGTGGTGAGAAGCGCGGAGCGGGCGCCCTTGTGCTCCAGGAGGGCGTTGGTGGCCACGGTGGTGCCGTGCAGAAGAAACTGAATCGCATCTGCGGCGATCTTTCCCTCCGCCACCAGCTTCTCGATGCCTTCGATCACCGCGAGCGCGGGGTTGGACGGGGTGGACGGCACCTTGGCGACGGCCAGGCCACCCTGATGCAGGTCCACCACGCACAGGTCGGTGAAGGTCCCCCCGGTGTCCACCGCCAGCCGATACCGATTGTCCATGCTCAATTCCTCTCGAAACGGCTTCTCAGCGAAAAGCGCACGCGCCCGTGGACCTCAGCCGCCCAGCGCGATGTCGCCCGGCATGGTCAGCGGTTCCATGTCTTCCAGGGGCGGGCTCATGTACCGGATAACCCTGGAGTGAAAGAGCTGCACGTGCTCGGTGATCTTCTGCACGAGCCCCTTCTGATCACGCGCGGAGAGCAGCTCGATGATCTTCGCGTGATCCCCGAGCACCCTGTGGAAATGGGACTCCAGGTCGTCGGGCGCCATGTCCCGGCTGTAGGACAGATAGGCCAGCCGCTGGGCCTGGTCTTGAAGGTGGTTCAAGTAGGAGGTGACGAACCGGTTCTCCACGGCCTCGTACACCAGCCGATGGAATCGGCTGTTCTCCAGGGTGACCCTCAGGTAGTCCCTGGCCTCCATGGCCCGCTGGAGGGAGTCGTGGGTCTCTCTCAGACGCCCGATCCTCTCCTCCGTGATCCGGCGCGCCGCCAGGAACAAGGCGTCCCTCTCGAGGAAGATCATGGCCTCGAACAGGGCCCGAATGTCCTCCACCGTGACGGGCTTGATGAAGAACCCCCGTTTCGGCACCGTCTCCACCAGCCCTTCTGCCGCCAGCCTGAACAGGGCCTCACGAATGGGGGTCCGCCCGATGCCCAGCCGCTCCGCCAGGGAGCGCTCGTCTACCTGGCTTCCGGGCGCGAGCTCCAGCGAGATGATCAGCTCGTTGATCTGGCGATAAGCAGTCTCGTTGAGTGAGATTTTCCGTTTCCTCGCGGCCTGCATGGCTGACTCCTGGAATGCTATGATATATTCCTAATATATTCTTGAGGGCGTGTCAAGGCCCTCCCGTTCTTGAGGGGCCCAAAATACGCGATGGACCCCATTCCCC
>CAYVVQ010000221.1:0-3231 GCA_964454455.1 uncultured Desulfobacterales bacterium
CATCACCGTCAGAAATTTCCCTGAAAGTTGTTTAAAAAGTTGATCAGGGCCGGGCCCAGGACCACGAGCAGGAGCGCGGGCATGATGAGCATGATCATGGGAAAGGTGAGCTTGGTGGCGATCTTGGCCCCCTTTTCCTCGGCCTTTTTCTGCCGCTCCCGGCGCATGGACTCGGAGTAGACCCGGAGGGCCTCGGCCATGTCGGTCCCGAAGGTGGACGACTGGATCAGGACGTTCACGATGCTGCTCAGGCTGTTCACGCCGTTCCGGTCGGCCAGGTTCTTGAGGACCTGCTTTCGGGGGAGCCCGCTCTGGGTCTCCAGGAAGTACTGGCTGAACTCCCGGGAGAGGATGGGCGAGACGTTCCCCATCTCGCGGCTCACCCGGTGGAGGGCCATGTCAAAGCTCAGCCCGGCCTCGATGCAGATGAGGAGGAGGTCCAGGGCGTCCGGAAGCTCCTTCAGGATGGCCTGCTGCCGCGAGGCGATCCGCATTTTCAGGAGCGCGCCGGGGAGGTAGTAGCCCGCGCCCAGGAAAAAGAAGGAAAAGAGAAAGGGCCGAATGCCCAGGGTCCCCGAGGCGAAGATTGCGAGGAGGTAGAAGCCGCCGAAAGCCAGGGCCAAGCCGAGCTTGAGCCCGAAGTAGAGCATCACCGCATGCGGGGACCGGTACCCCGCGTGGGAGAGGAGCCGGCGGATCGTGATCAGCTCCTTTTCGCTCTTAGGCGTGGCCATGAGCCCCAGGGAGCGGACCGTCTGGAACCACCCGGACTCCTCCATCCGTTCCTTTTCAAAGGCTTTGGCCTCCTTTTCCGAGCCGAAGATCCGCTTGGTGACCATAAAGCGGCGGTAGCGCTCCTCCAGGTAGGCGTAAAGCGCCAGGGTGCCGCCGGTCACCAGGACAAAGGTCAGGCTCACGATGAGGAGGGTGGCGTTCATCAGACGTTGATCCTCGACATGATGCGCATGATCGCAAACCCGGCGCACTCGAAGAGCACGGCGATGAGCAGGAGCTTCTTGCCCAGGGGGTCGTGAAACAGGAGCCCGATGTACTTGGGGTTGAAGATCCACGCCACCACCAGGAACGCGGCCGGCAGGAGCCCCAGGATGACGGCCGAGGACCGCCCTTCGGCGGTGAGGACCCGGACCTGGCGCTTGAGCTGAAAGCGCTCCCGCACGGTGTGGGCCACCCCCTCGAGCACCGCGGTGAGGTTGCCGCCGGTCTCCCGCTGAATGATGAAGGCCGTTACCAGGATCTTCACGTCCGGGAGCCGGGGGAACCGTTTCTCGAAGTTTCGAAAGGCCGTTTCAAAGGGAAGCCCCACGGCCATCTCGTCGTAGATGGTCTTGACCTCCGTGCCGATGGGCGGGGGAAAGCTCCGGGCCACCTCCTGGAGCGCGCCGTCCACGGACTGGCCCACCTTGAGGGCCCGTACGATCATGTCCAGGGTGTCGGGAAGCTGCTCCACCAGGGCCTCCTCGCGCTTGCGCTTTCGGTAGAGGAGGTAGAAGACGGGCAGGGACACGCCCACGGCCAGGGCCAGGAGCACGGCGAGCGCGCTCTTGAGGATCACCAGGATGGGGATGACAAAGAGGACGCCCGTGCCCAGGCTCAGGGTGAGGAGCCGCTCCAGGGACAGGGGCACGTTCGAGGAGATGAGCAGGGACTCCAGGGCCGCCAGGTCCAGGAAACGGGCCAGGAGCCGCTCGAGCCCGCTTTGGGCCGGCTCCTTTCGGCCCCTTGCCTTCCCCGGCTCCTCGTCCTTTGTATCGGCGCCCAGCTTTTTGAGGCGCTTCTCTCTTTCGAGGGCGGCCCGGTCCTTCTGAAGGTAGTAGAGGGAGATCCCGAAGAACAGGACCACCAGACCGGCCAGCAGGGCGATGAAAAGCGGCATGGTTTCCCTCCTCAGCAGACCTCGTGGACGCAGTTGAAGATGCCCGGGTCCAGGTCCACGCCGTGGGTTCGAATGTGCTCCAGGAACAGGGGCGCGCGATCGGTCCCGCAAAACGTCCCGTAGATGTTTCCGTCCTCGTCCACGCCCTTCTGCCGGAACACGAACACCGGGTGAATCGCGATGTCGTCCCCCTCCATGCCCGAGACCTCGGAGATGGAGACGATGCGGCGCTTCCCGTCCGGCAGCCGGGCCAGCTGGACCACGATGTGAATGGCGCTTGCCAGGAGACCGCGAAGGGCGCGTTCCGAGAAGAACGAGGTCCCCATGCTGGACATGACCTCCATGCGGGAAAGGGCATCCTTGGGGGTATTGGCGTGGACCGTGCTCATGGACCCGGGGTGGCCCGTGTTCATGGCCTGGAGCATGTCCATGACCTCGGCCCCGCGCGCCTCGCCCACGATGATGCGATCCGGGCGCATCCGCAGGCTGTTCTTGACCAGGTCCGTGAGGGTGACCTCGCCCCGGCCCTCCACGTTGGCCGGGCGCGACTCCAGCTTGACCACGTGGGGCTGCTCGAGCTGGAGCTCGGCGCTGTCCTCGATGGTGATGATCCGCTCGCTGTGCGGGATGAAGCCGGAGAGCACGTTCAGGAGCGTGGTCTTGCCCGCGCCGGTCCCCCCGGAGATCAGGATGTTGAGCTTGGTCCGGACCGCGCCCTTGAGAAAGGCCAGCATCTCCGGCACCAGGGCCAGGGTGCCGAGGAGGTCGTCCTCGGTGAGGGGGTTCTCCCGGAACTTGCGGATGGAGAGGACCGGGCCGTTCAGGGCCAGGGGCGGGATAATGACGTTCACCCGGGAGCCGTCCGAGAGCCGGGCGTCCACCATGGGTGAAGACTCGTCGATGCGTCGCCCCACCAGGGATACGATCTTGTCGATGATCTGCATCAAGTGATCCGGATCCCGGAACTGGATGGAGGTAAGGTGAAGAAATCCCTCCTTCTCGATATAGACCTGGTCCGCGCCGTTGACCAGGATGTCCTGGATGTCCGGGTCGTTCACCAGGGGCTCGATCGGGCCGAGGCCGAGGATCTCGTTCATGAGATCCGAGATGAGGAGGGTCCGTTCCTTCTGGTTCAGGGGGACCTTCTCCGCAGTGGTGATCTCCTCCAGGGCCTCGCGCACCGAGGCGGCCAGGGCGTCCCGGGGAAGGTCCGTGATGGTGGCCAGGTCCAGCTGCTCCACGAGCCGGAAGTGGACCATGGACTTGATGGAGTTGAAGGTCTCCCGGTCCAGCCGAGAGCCGTTTATAAACCGGTCGGACCAGGTCTTTCCGGATTT
>CAYVVQ010000222.1:0-3202 GCA_964454455.1 uncultured Desulfobacterales bacterium
GCCCCGTCGCCGAAGGTGAGATCGACCCCTTCGATCCCGCTTTCCGGGAGCAGCCCCCGCTGACGGCACTCCATGGCCATCCCGATGGTCACCCCGGTGGAGATGGTGTCGAGACCGTAATCGCTGCACAGATGGTCGGCCGCCACGACGACCTCGGGCTGATCAATGCCCAGGTTGGGGCCGAACGCATAGATGGTCTCATACTCCGGTCCTTCGGTCTCGAACCGCCTGCCCCCGACCTCCGCCCGGGAGACCCGGCTGCAGGCGATGGGGCACCCCAGGCAAGCCCTCGACCGAAGGATCAGCGGCTCGAACCCCTCGGCCTCCATGGCGGCCGACGCCTCCAGCCCGTTCTCCTGCCAGTTCAAGGTGGGCAGCGTGCCCGTGATGCGGGTCAGGGCGAGGGTCATTCGGGTGCCGTAACGGTTCCAGTCCCCTCCCGGCCTCGTGGACGGGTGCTCACGCAACCGGCGGCGCAGGTCCTTAACGACCGCTTCGAAGCGATCCTTTTGCTTCGGCTCGATCCGCTCGCCGTCCACCACCGCCACGGCCTTGAGGTTCTTGGCGCCGAAGACGGCTCCGATTCCTCCGCGGCCGAACGCACGCCCCCCGTTGATCACGTTGGCCATGGACACCAGGTTCTCCCCGGCCGGACCGATGGTTGCGACGGTCAGGCGCCTGCGATCAGGCCACTCCGACCGGACCTGCCTCGCCGTTTCCCGGGTGGTCATGCCGCGCATGTGCCCGGCCGGCTGCAAGGTGATGCGCCCCGGCTCGATCAGGAGATACACCGGGCTCCCGGCGCGGCCCCGGATCAGCACCGCATCCCAGCCGGCCCGCCTCAAGTAGGGGCCCACCTTCCCACCGCAGTAAGAGTCCGAGAACGTGCCGGTGAGCGGGGATCGGGTGGCCAGACATGCCCTGGAAGCGGCGGGGAACCCCGTTCCGGTCAGCGGACCCGCCAGCAGTACGAGAACATTGTCCTCTCCCAGGGGGTCCGCCCCCGGGGGCAACACCTCTTTCAGGAGGCGGGCGGCCAAGGGCTTGCCGCCGACCCACCGCCTCATGGCATCCGGCCCGAGGTCCAATGAATCGATCTTTCCGGAGCTCAAATCGATCCGGGCAAACGAGTTTCCGTCGCCGCTCGCCGGCATGGATCCTCCCCCCATTTCCATCATCCGTCCTCGCCGACCATCACATTCACCACCGCCTGCCGCTTCTCCTCCAGGACCGCCTTTCGGGCTCGCAGAAGGGCCGGTTCCAGCTCCTCCGGCCTGCGGACCCGCTCCCCGTGTCCTCCAAAGGCCTGCGCGATGCCGTGCAGCCCCTCCAGCCCGGACAAGCGGGTGAGCGGAAAGCGGTCGCCGGCGGCGGCCAGGCCGTCCGGGTGCACGTCCCGGGTGGCACGCCTGACCGCGGCCCAGCCCTGGTTGTTGTAGATCACGGTCAGAAACGGGAGGCGGTTGGCCGTGCTGAACTGGTGCGCCGCGGACGGCACCCCGAAAAGATAGCTCCCATCCCCCACCGTGGCGACCACCAAGGCTTCAGGATGCCCGAGCTTGTATCCCAGGGCCGCGCCGAGGCCCCAGCCCAGAAACCCGGCCTGGGACACCCCGAAATACCGTCCGACCTCCCCGGGGGCGAAGGGCAGGAGGGCGTTGTCGTACTCGTTGAACACGACCGCCTCGTCCCCCAGGATTCGCCCGACAACAGAGGAAACCCAGGTCGGGCTCAGCGGGACGCGACGGGACCGATCCCTTGCCCGGCCGGCCCACCCCTCCCGGAGCTCCCGGTTCCTCCTCCTCAGCGTTTCGAGCCTTCGGGCCACGGCGTCTTCCCGCCTCTCGGGATGACGCAGGATCGCTTCCCGGATCGCTTTCATCGCCCTCCCCGGGTCCGCCTGAAGGGTCAGGTCCGACGGGAAAGAACGAACGGGAAGGCGCCCGCACAATGGGTCCATCCCGATTTGGATCACCTTCGCGTCTTCTCTCGGGCGCACCTGCCGGGGAATCCAGGGAACCGGGCATTCGACCACCAGGACCAGGTCCGCCCCGGACAGGGATTCGGCGACTTGAAAACCCTGGTGACAGGGGTGCGAGCAGGGCAGGTTCATGAACTCGGGCATCACCGAAATCACCGCCGCCCCCGCCGCCTCTGCAAAGGACGCGAGCCGTCGGGCTCCCGCTGCCGTTCGCCCGGCTGCAGAGGTCACCACGAGCGGGCGCCTGGCACCAGCGATCCAATCCGCCGCCCTTCGGACCTGCGCCGGGTCGGGCGGGTATTCGGGGAGATCCTGCCGTAGCGATGCCGGGGGAGGTCCACCGCGGTAAGGCTCCGAGAGGAGTTCGCGGGGCAGGGTCAAATAGACCGGGCCCGCGGGTTCCGCCCTGGCCATGGCCAGCGCCCGGTCGAACACAGCGAACACCTCGTCCGGCCTCCTCAGCTCGTACTCCCATTTGACCCACTCCCTGACCATGGCGGCCTGATCGAACATCTCCTGGTGCCAGTGGATCACCGCAGACCTCGAGGCCGGGGAGCCTTCCTGGGTGACCGGGGTCCGGCCCGCCAGAAGGAGGACCGGGATCCGAGAGCGGGAGGCGGCCATCAAGGAGGCCAAGGCGTTTGCCGTGCCCACCCCGACGTGCACCATGGCCACCGCGGGGCGCCCGGTGGCGAAGAAGTACCCCTGAGCCACGCTCATCAGGACGGACTCGTGGGCCGCCGCTAGGGGAACGGGCATTTCGGCGCCTTCCTTCTCCCCCGCCACGAACGCCTCGATCAGGCTGCAGAAATCGGTGCCGGCGTTCCCGAGAAACACCTTCAATCCCCGCAGCCCCATATGCTCCAGCAGCACGCGAGCCACCGTCTTGGGGGTATCCCCTGAATCCTTTTCCGACACCCGGCTCTCCTCCCCCTCCTCCGTCTGTCCGCCACTGGCCGACAAGGGCACTCGAGAGGATAATGCAAAGACCTCTTCGACCACAACCCCCCGGTCCACTTCGCGCACCCGTCCGATTCTTGACGGGCTCGCAAAAACCCGCTCACGCGCCGCTGGAAACGTCATAACGCCAAGGATCACTGGCGCGAAGAATGAGCGTCCACGGCTGAGCATCGCGGCCAGCGGTCGAGTTCATCCTTGCGACTCCAGCTTTCCATCTTATCCAGGCCTTTACCGACAACCAGCACATCTTGAATTGCCGCG
>CAYVVQ010000223.1:0-3081 GCA_964454455.1 uncultured Desulfobacterales bacterium
CTCGTGCCCAAGGGGAGGGCGGGTTGACCTGGTTTGTGCTTCTCGACTATATTCCCTTGGACAGAGCGGTTCAGACAATCCCGCCTCGCGTCGCCGAAGTGGGCGGTGGGCGGATCCGGGAATCTCGAGGAGGATGATCGATGGCGGTAGTGGACTTTGAGTATATTCGGCGGGACGTGGCGGATACGGAGGTGATCTTTTCCCGGGGCAGGAGGATTTACGAAGGCGGTGCCTTCGTGTGCCGCGAGGCTGATCTGAAGGCCGGCCGGTTTTCCTACGAGGTGGACGGTGCCCACGGGGACTACATCAGCGCGGTGGAGATTCAGGAAGAGGGAGCGACCTACACCTGTGACTGCCCTTACCCCGGAACGGGGTGCAAGCACGTGGTGGCGGTCATGCTGGATGCCCTGGACCGCCTGGAAACCGGTTCGAGAGGCTTGGACAAGGTCGACGTCGAAGCGGCGGGGGACTTCCTGACCCCTGACGAGATCCGGGAGAAGGCCCTCGAGGACCGCCGCAGCCGTGCCAGGAATGAGGGGTTCACGGTGACCCCGGGCGAGATGCTGAAAGGCGACCATCTCCTGGAGAGCAAGGACGGCCGGCAGTACGTCGTCACCCTCCACGACCCCGACCGGGGCCTGGGGCACTGCTCGTGCCCGGACTTCAACACCAACGGACTGGGCACCTGCAAGCATCTGTTGTTCTTGATGGATCACCTCCATAAGGCGGGGGCTTTCAGCGGGCGAGACGGAGAGAGGTTCCCCTTTGTGGATGTCTACTGGGATGCGCCCCGTGGTGCGCCCCGGCTCTTCTCGGAAC
Source organism: uncultured Desulfobacterales bacterium (assembly GCA_964454455.1). Classification (GTDB taxonomy): domain Bacteria; phylum Desulfobacterota; class DSM-4660; order Desulfatiglandales; family HGW-15; genus JAIPEI01. Next base: position 820 of record CAYVVQ010000223.1, read on the forward strand.
GGCCCGAAAGGGAGATCGCCGATCTGCAGCCGATCCTGGACGCCTACTTCGACCGGCAAGGCGGTTTCGTGAGGCCGGATCTCGGGGAGATGCTCCATTTTCTTTCTGAAGTCGACGGTCACAAAAGGGTGTGCGTGCGCGAGGAGGTGCTCAGGAGGGTGGACGCCCATCTCCTGGAGCGGGAGGCGGAGGAGCGCTCCCTGGAGCCGCTCCCGTCTCTCACCGCATTGAAGGCCGAGCTCTACCCCTACCAGGAAGAAGGGGTCCGGTTCGCCCTTTACCGGAAGGCCGCCTTGATCGGGGACGAGATGGGCCTGGGAAAGACCCTGCAAGGCATCGCCCTGGCCCTACTGAAGAAGGAGCTTTTCGGGTTCAAGCGGGTCCTGGTCATCACCCTCGCCTCCTTGAAGGAGCAATGGAGGCGGGAGGTGGAGCGGTTCACCGACGAGGACGCCGTGGTGGTGGCGGGAAGTGCAAAGGCCAGGCAGCGGATCTACCGGGAGGACCCCTCCCTGTTCAAGATCACCAACTACGAGGCGGTCCTGAGGGACGGCCTTGCGCTCTCGCGGTTCAAGCCGGATCTGATCATCCTGGACGAGGCCCAGCGCATCAAGAACTTCTCCACCAAGACAGCCGACGCGGTCAAACGCCTGCCCCGCAAGCACGCCCTGGTCCTGACCGGCACCCCGCTCGAGAACCGCCTGGAGGACGTCTACTCCATCGTCCAGTTCCTGGACCCCTACATGCTTTCTCCCCTGTGGCGATTTGCCGCAGAGCACTTCCTCTTGAGCCGCCACAAGAAGGACCGGATCATGGGCTACCGCAACCTCGACCTCCTGCACGAGAAGCTCAAGGACATCGTGATGAGGCGGAGGAAGGAGGAGGTCCTTTCCGACCTCCCCGAAGAGATCGTAAACAACTACTACATCGAGCTGACGGAGCAGCAGGCCAAGATCCACAGCGGGTACATGCAGTCGCTGCTGCCCATCCTGAACAAGAAGTTCCTGACCCCCATGGACGTGCGCCAGATTCAGGTGCTTCTCCTCCGGATGCGCTCGGTGTGCGACTCCACCTACCTGATCGACCGGCAGACCAACATCTCCCCCAAGCTGGAGGAGCTGGAGAACATCCTGGACGAGCTGGTGGTGCAGGGCCGCCGCAAGGCCGTGGTCTTCAGCGAGTGGACCACCATGACCTACCTGATCGCACGCCGCCTCTCCAGAAAGGGCGTCCCGTTCGTGGAGCTGAGCGGCAAGGTCCCCGTGAACAAGCGCCAGGCCCTGATCGACGAGTTCTCCAACAACCCCGAGTGCAAGGTGTTCCTGTCCACGGACTCGGGCGGGACAGGGCTCAACCTTCAGGCCGCGGACTGCGTCATCAACGTTGAACCGCCCTGGAACCCGGCACGGCTGAACCAGCGCATAGGTCGGGTGAACCGTATCGGGCAGATCAGCAACAAGGTGAACGTCGTCAACCTGATCGCCAAGAACAGCATCGAGGAAAAGATCCTGGCGGGTATCCAGCTCAAGACCGAGCTCTTTACAGGGGTGTTCGACGGCGGCGTGGATACGGTGGAGTTCTCTCGCGAGAGGCGGAACGAGATGCTCTACCAGTTGAGAAAGATGATGGGAGAGGAGGTCACCGAGGATCTCTCCGACGAGGAGGCAATGCCAGGCGAGAGCATTCCCGAGGATACGCCCCACTTCCTCAACCCCCGGGCCCTGGCCGGAGAAGAGGATGAGGACCGGATCCCGGCCTCGGACGAAGGAGCCGGGGAATCGGCCCCGGATGGGGCCCCGGCCGAAGCGGCATGGGCGCAGGAAGCCGTTGAGGAGGGCGGCTCGCCATGGGCGGGGCAGCCCGCGGAAAAGGTGGAGGCCGTCCTCAACTCGGGCATGGCCTTCATCAGCGGCCTGATGGAGATGGCCACCGGCCGGAAGCTGGGCGAGGCCAGTGACCGGGAGCGCATGATCCGCCTGGACCCCGAGACCGGCGAGGTCACCATGAAGTTCAAGCTGCCTGGATTTTGAGCAAAACCCCGGGCACCTGAACGGGGAGCTCTTCCAGAAGCCGGGCTGTGAGGGTTCCGCCTGCTGCTCAGCTCAATGTTGATGGAGGCGCAAAAAGCCCTGAACCTTGAGATCTGCCCTGGGAATATCAACAGGTTATGGCGTTTCCAGCGGCGGGTGAGCGGGTTTTTGCGAACCCGTCAATGTTGGCACATGGGATGAACAACATGAATGTATTTGAGGAATTCAAACG
>CAYVVQ010000224.1:0-3065 GCA_964454455.1 uncultured Desulfobacterales bacterium
CCAGACCGCACCTGTGCTCCTGCCGGCACTGGTACATGGGGCCACCGTAGGCGATCCGCTCTCTATAACGTTGCTGGTACGAGAAGCGTATGCTCGAAGCCTCGAGGGTGAATCAGTCCATGGCGAGGGCTAACTCTGGTGGGTGATTTATGATCATGATGCGGTGCTGGAGATATTGAATATGGATATTAGGGAACGGGCTTGCGTGTCATCTCGAAATAATGGCTCATAGGCTGAACCTGCCAGCTTTTCGACAAATCAATGACGTTTCGATCGGAAAGACCGTTGGACTTCAAAAAGTCTTCAAAGCGTTCTTTTTCCTTGTGGATCTTGGCTTGAATACTCGCTGAATGAAGTGTGAAGTCCGCATTGTCCTCAACTTTGGAAAGCGTTGCTTCGAGCGCTAGGTCACCCAAGTAATATAGGGCCGGCTTTTCGACGGAAAATGTGCAGCTTTGAAAATCCAGAAGCGGCGCGCCATCATTGAACTGGGCTGGCCTGCCCACCTTAAAGTCATTGTTGCGGGTTCCGACCAAAGGAAAAAGTCCCATCGCCGGCGGCCTGGAGAACACGCCAAGGTCTTTGTAGGCGTCGAAGTAAAAAAAGTTGACGGACTCATTGCTGATGCAGGCTACGTAGGCCATTGCATTCGGCCCCCGGCGGGCAAAGGCCTCTTGAGGAATATGCCACACAAGGAAGACGTGCCCTTTGCTATCAACTTGTGTGTACTTGAAGTGGTGGTGGGCAGTCCAAAACTTCTTTGACTTGCCTTTGATCGGGCCCTGCATGCCCGCCAGTTCCTTGTTCAGATAGAGAGCCACCAGATAGGATTGAACATTGCCGCCAGCCTCAGCCCCCAAAACGACCATTGCCTGTTCCCGGGATACTGGATTGTCAGCAATGTAATTCGGGGTATAGGCTCTACCCGTGCAGCCGAATACAAACAAGAGTATAGAGACCACAAAAACGAGTCTGTGTTGCTGCATTATCGCCTCCACTTTACGATTACAGTTGCGGATGCCCAGCATTTTATCACACGCTGTTTGGATGATCAACTGTCTTGAGTGGCACTGACTGCTTCAAGCTGCATTGCATTGATTTAGACAGAGGGGAGTGCTCGCCCAGAAGGGGGCAAGCTTCCTTTGCAGCGGGGGAAGTGCGAGTCCCCGCCAACCGAATCCTCGACTGGCCCTTTGATGGCAGCGAATGCCAATGCCGAAAAAAGGGACAGAATGGAGTCAAAAGGAAAGGGGTCCTCGAAAAGGGTTCCCTTCAACGCAGCCCCACAGTAAAAAATCAGTGGAATGCCGAGAAGCAGGAATCCATACCAAATGATCGAGCAACGCCAGAGAAGCAACCTTGATAGAAAACTTCGCAAACCAACCCGTCTGCCAGGCTTCTCGAGCGTTTCCGCCTCCGGGGTGATCCCCACCCAATGGACCAGGCCCGTGGCCCCGATCAAGGTCAGGGCGTAGAGGAGGACCTTCACCTCCCCGATCTGCATGTTCCCTCGTCCCCTTTGCGTCCCGGCGCCGCGCTGCGCCGCCCGGGTGTCAGACGGAGTGGTGCCTCAGCTCGCGTTTGAGGAGCTTTCCCTGGGGCGTCCTGGGAAAGACCTCCACGAAGACGATCTTCTTGGGGGCCTTGTAGGAGGCTATGTGCTCCTTGCAGAACCGGGTCAGCTCGTCCTCGGTGGCCGCGGCCCCCTGCTTCAGACGGACGAAGGCGGACACCGCCTCGCCGTACTCGTCGTGCGCCTGCCCGACCACGGCGCACTCCTCCACGGCTTCGTGGAGGTAGAGGACGTTCTCCACCTCGGTCGGGTAGATGTTCAGGCCCCCACTGATGATCATGTCCTTGAGCCGGTCCACGATGTGGAGATAGCCCTCCTCGTCCACGCGGCCCACGTCCCCGGAGTGGAGCCACCCGCCCGCCAGTGCCTTGGCCGTCTCCTCGGGACGGTTGAAGTACCCCTTCATGACATTGGGGCCGCGGATCAGGATCTCTCCCTCCCCGCCCTCCGGCACGGGCCTCCCCTCCGCGTCCGCGATGCGCACCTCCACGATCCCGGCGGGCGTACCCACCGAGCCGACCTTGTGGCGGTGGCGGTGGTTGAAGGTCACCAGGGAGGCGCTCTCGGTCATGCCGTAGGCCTCGTGGATGTGGAGCCCGAAGGTCCGCTTCCACTGCCGGACGATCTCTTCGGGCATGTTGGTGGCCGCGGAAAAGGAGTAGCCCACGGACCGGAGGCGGGCGTGGCAGTCGGGGTTGTTGAGAAACCGGATGTAGACCGTGGGAACGGCGTAGAGACGGGTCACCGCGTTCGCCTCGATGGACGAGACAATCTCGTCCATGTCGAAGCCCGCGTGAAGGACCAGGGTCCCCATGGCGTAGAACAGGGAGTTCATGATGTGGTTGCCCGCAAAGACGTGGTTCAGGGGTAGGAAGCAGAGCCCCCGGTCCCTGGAGCCGGTGCGCTCGTGGTAGCAGACGTTCTGCGCGGTGTAGAGGATGTTCTTGTGGGTGAGCACGGCCCCCTTGGGAACGCCCGTGGTGCCGCCCGTGTAGAGGATCACGCAGGGGTCGTCCCCATCGCAGTCCCGAACGGGAAAGGGGGTGAGCGAACCCTGCCCCGCCTTCCCGGCGAGGTCGGAGAGCGCCTCGTCCCGCTCGATGACGACCAGGTCCCGGATGTGGGCCGGCATCCCCGCAGACGGGAGGTGCGGGGCGATGGCCTCCGAGGTGATCACGCTGGAGGGTTGAGTGTCCTCCAGCAGGTAGGCCAGCTCCGTGCTCCGGTAGGCCGAGCTTACGCAGACCACGGCGGCGCCCAGGCGAATGATCCCGTAGTAGAGCATGACCCACTCGGGCCGGTTCTCGCAGTAAAGTGCCACGCGGTCCAGCGGCCCCACTCCCAGGTCCCGGAGACGATGGGCTGCGAGGTCCACGGCCCGGTTGAGGTCGCGGTAGGTCAGGCGGCGGTCCTCGAAGACGATCGCCTCCTGGTCCGGGATGTAACGGGATCCCTGAAGAATGACGTTCGAAAGGTTCACGGCGGTCTCCAA
>CAYVVQ010000225.1:0-3062 GCA_964454455.1 uncultured Desulfobacterales bacterium
GGATCGGGTGGTGTGGAACAACCGGGGAACCGCAGGCCCGTTCGTGGAAGGGGGGCGTTGATGCTTTGCGCGGAGACGATCCGGCCGGTCCTTTGCGTGGAGGGGACTGAGTGGGTGGAAAAGGACATCTTGCGGATCAGCCTCGTACCGTCCCCGGGGGCGACGGCACCCCGCCCGGGCCAGTTCTACTCGGTGCGGTGCGGGTCGTCCACGGCTCCCCTGCTCCGACGCCCCTTCAGTGTCCACCGGGTCCGGGAGGTCCAGGGAGGCTGGCGGCTCGACCTCCTGGTCCGGGTCGTCGGGCCGGGGACCCGCTGGCTGGGGTCGAGGTCCGCGGGCGACCGACTGGACCTGATCGGTCCCCTGGGGAACGGCTTCGACCCCGATCCGGGAGCCACGGCCGTCCTGGTGGCCCGGGGCATCGGCATCGCCCCGCTCTTCGCCCTGGGAGAGGCCCTGCGGGAAACCCTCCCCCGGGAGCGGCTCCACATCCTCATGGGGGCCCGGTACAGGGAGCGGATCTTTCTCCGGGAACGGCTCTCCGATCTCGGGGTGCTGCACCTCTACACGGACGACGGGAGCGAGGGGTTCCGGGGTCTTGCTCCGGATCTGCTGGTCCGTCTCGCGGAGGCCGGGGTGCTGGGCGATCGTTTTGCCGTTTATGCCTGCGGGCCGGCCCCGATGCTCCGGGAGCTCGCAGGTCTTCAGGCGAGGCTGGGCTTCGACGGTCAGGCCGCATTGGAGGACCACATGGGGTGCGGGTTCGGCGCCTGTCTCTCCTGCGCGGTGCCGCTGCGACCGCAGGCCGTGCGGCGGGGAGGCGCGTGGCCCAAGCCGGCGCTTCAGTTCGACGAGGCCGGAGCGGCCGTTCACTCGCTCATCTGCCGGGACGGCCCGGTGTACGACCTTCGGGAGGTGGACTGGGATGCCTGGTGCGCCTGATCTCTCCGTTCGAATCGGGGGGCTCCGACTCGAGAACCCGGTGATGCCCGCCTCGGGGACCATCGGGTACGGAGAGGAGCTCGCGCCGTTTCTCGACCTGAGCCGGCTGGGCGCGGTGGTGGTCAAGACCCTGACGCCGAGGCCGCGCCTGGGAAGCCCTCCCCACCGGTCCGCCGAGGTCCCGTCCGGCATGCTGGCCAGCATCGGTCTTCAGAACGTGGGGGTGGACGCGTTCGTCCGGGACAAGCTCCCCTTCTTCGAGGGGGTGGACACCAAGCTGATCGTCAGCATCGGCGGGGAGACGGTCGACGAGTACGGGCAGGTGGCGGACCGGCTGGAGCGGGAAGAACGGGTGGACGCGATGGAGGTGAACGTCTCCTGCCCGAACGTGGCGCGCGGGGGGATGCAGTTCGGCACCGATCCCTTCATGGTGGAGTCGCTCGTGGGACAGCTCCGGGACCGGACGCGGAAGCCCCTCGTGGTGAAGCTCGCGCCCATGGCGGCGGACATTCGGGCCGTGGCCGAGGCGGCCCAGCGGGCCGGGGCGGACGCGGTGAGCCTGATCAACGGCCCACCGGGCATGGCCGTCGACGTCCGGACCGGGCGCTCCCGGCTGGGGGCCAACCGGAGCGGGGGCCTGGCCGGCCCGGCCATCCGGCCCCTCGCCCTCCACCTGGTGGACCAGGTGGTGCGGGTGGTGGACATCCCGGTGGTGGGCATCGGCGGCATCTCCTCGGCCGAGGACGCCCTCGAGTTCCTGATCGTGGGGGCCACGGCCGTCCAGGTGGGGACCTGGAACTTCGTGAACCCGCGGATCACCCTGGACGTGGTGGAAGGCCTGGAAACGTTCCTGCGGGAGCGGGGCCATGCGACCGTTCGGGCGGTGATCGGATCCCTGAGATAAACGCGTGTCGAGGGCAGGGAGGGCGTGCCATGGAAGAGCGCGAGCTGCGGCGGGGGTTCGCAGACACCCCGGAAGGGCCGATTCACTACGCAGAGGCCGGGAGCGGCCCGCCGGTGCTCTGCCTGCACCAGACCCCCCGGTCCTGGGACGAGTTCCGGGACGTGCTCCCCCGGCTGGGGCGTCGGTTTCGGGCCCTGGCCATGGACACCGTGGGCTACGGCGACTCCTACCGGCCGGCGGAGCCCGCCTCCATCGAAGGGTACGCGCGCGCCGTGGTCCGGTTCCTGGACGCCATGCAGATTGGGCGAACCAGTCTGGTCGGGCACCACACGGGAGGAGTGATCGCCCTGGAGGTGGCCGCGGTCCACCCCGAGCGGGTGGAGCGGCTGGTGCTCTCCTCCTGCCCCTACGTGGATGCCGCGGAGCGCGCCAGGCGGAAGAGCCGTGCTCTGGTGGACGACGTTCCCTTCCGGCCGGACGGGGGCCACCTGCCGGAGCTCTGGGCCGGGAGGCGCTCCTACTACCCGCCGGATCGGCTCGACCTGGCCCGTCGCTTCGTGCTGGACGCCCTGAAGGCGGGGGAGCGGCTTGCCGATGGACATCGGGCGGTGAGTGCCTACGCGATGGAGTTGAAGGCGGTCCTGGTTCGGGCCCCCACGCTGGTCCTCGCCGGGAGTGAGGACCCGTTCTCGTTCCCCAGGCTGGAGGCCCTTGCAGAGGCCGTTTCCGGCAGCCGCACCGCCGTGCTGGAAGGGGGCATGGTCCCCATGGTGGACCAGATGCCCGAGGCCTTTGCAGAGAAGGTTCTGGGGTTCCTGGCCCCGCGGGATGGGGTGCAGGGTGAGACGACGGGGGTCTGAAGCGGCGGTCGAAAAAGGGATTGACGTCCTATACAGTTGCATATACAATGAATTCCGCAAACAAGAAAGATGGGGGCCCCTGAGAGGGAGTCGGGGCGCCGAGCGGTTTGCACGGCCGGGCACGGATGCATTACCAACCCCAGGCAGCTTGCAGGTCGGACAGCGCTACGAGGGCGACCTCCCCCTGGTCTTTCACGGGCGAACCCGGCGGCATATTCTCCTTGAATAAACGTTGCGCATTCATCCAACAGTGAACAACTACCCCAAGTATGACATCGACGGCTCCTTCGGCACCATCGTTCACTGGGCCGAGCGCGCGCTGATCAACCGGCTGCAGCAAAACTTCGGGGCCGCCG
>CAYVVQ010000226.1:0-3062 GCA_964454455.1 uncultured Desulfobacterales bacterium
GGGGTCATGGGCAAGTTTATCGAAATCCTGCCGGTGGTGGTCATCGCCTGTCTCCTTATTTCCCTGGTGGAGTGCCTCATTCTGCTGCCGGCGCACCTGAGCGACCTCCCCGACCCGAACCGGAAGCGGAAACCGCGCCGACGCTGGTCCCTGGGAGCCGCCAACACGCTGACGGGACGGGGACTGGAATGGGTCGTCGCCCATGTTTACAGACCCTTTCTGCGAAAGGCGGTCCACTGGCGGTACGTCTCCTTCTGCACGGCCATCGCCGTGCTGATGATCACCCTCGGTTTTATGAAGGGCGGGATCCTCAAATTCGAGGTGTTCGGCGAGGTGGACGGGTTCATCGTCACGGCCAACGTGGAGTTTCCCAACGGCACGCCGCCGGCGCTGACGGAGGCGGCGGTGAACCGGATCGACGCGGCCATGATCCGCCTCTCGGACCGGGTGGAGACCGCCTCCGGCAAGCCCCTGGTGGTCAACCGCCTCTCCCTGGTGGGGCAGAGCCTGGGCGAGATTCCGGCGTCGGGCCCCCATCTGGGGGGCATGCACGCCGTGCTCCTGCCGTCGGAGGAACGCGGGATCCACTCCCAGGACATCCTGGTCATGTGGGAGAAAGAGGTGGGGGCCATTCCGGGCGTCAAATCCCTCACCTTCCAGGGGATGTCCACCGGCCCGCCGGGCGCGCCCATCGAGGTCTGGATCCAGGGCCGCGACATGGAGGAGATCCTGGCCGCTTCCGACGCCGTCCAGGACCGGCTGCGGGACTTTGACGGCGTCTACCAGGTGCGGTCCGACTTTTCGCCCGGCAAGAACGAACTCCAGCTCTCCCTGAAGCCCGAGGCCCGGCCCCTGGGGCTGACCGTGGAGGACCTGGCCCGGCAGGTCTATGCCGGCTACTACGGCCAGGAGGCGGTGCGCCTCCAGCGGGGACGGGACGATATCCGGGTCAAGGTCCGGTATACCCAGGCAGAGCGGCGCCGGCTGTCGGACTTCCAGTCCATGCGGGTCCGGACCCCCGACGGGCAGGCCGTGCCGCTCTTGTCGGTGGCGGACGTGACGTTCGCCCCCCGGCTACGCCACCATCACCCGCACCGACGGCCTGCGCCGGGTGGCGGTGAGCGCCGCGGTGGATGCCAACAAGGCCAACGCCAACGAGATCCACAACCGGCTGGCCGCGGATTATTTTCCCAAGCTCCAGGCCGACCATCCGGGGCTTTACATCGCCCTCCAGGGGGAAAAGAAGAAGATGCGGGCGTCTTTTTCCAGCCTGCTGGTGGGGTTTCCCCTGGCGATCATCGGCATCTACATCATCATCGCCACCATGTTCCGGTCGTACCTCCAGCCCTTCGTGATCCTCTTCACCGTCCCCTTCGGCATTATCGGTGCGATCCTGGGCCACCTGCTGCTGGGGTACAACCTCTCGCTGCTGTCGGTCTTCGGCATGGTGGCCCTGACCGGGGTGGTGGTTAACGACGCCATCGTGCTCATCGAGCGGATCAACGAGAACCTGGCCGAAGGCATGGATTTCGTGGACGCCATCGTCAACGGCGGGGCGAGGCGGTTCCGGGCCATCATCCTCACCACCCTCTCCACCGTCGGCGGACTGGCCCCGCTTATCGTCGAGCAGGATCTCCAGGCCCGGTTCCTGATCTCCATGGCCCTCTCCCTGGCCGCCGGAGTCGCCTTCGCCACCCTGCTGACGCTGGTGCTGGCCCCCAGCCTGCTGGTGATCCTCAATGACCTGCGGCGGCTGTTCTTCCGTCTGCGAAACGACCGGTGGCCGACCCCCGAAGCGGTGGAGCCGGCCCGGACCCGGCGAGAGGACGGCGACTACGACGCGGCCGTGGAAGCGGGGGGATCCGATGCGACGGTCTTTCCCATCGACCGGCCCGCAGTCACAGCCCTGTCGAAAACCGGCACGGGTTGATGGGCATTCACATAACCGAAACAGACTGAATCGAGAAGATAGAACGATGAAAAAAGCGATCGGATGGATGATGTGGATGGGCCTTTTGGCCCTGGCGGCGACGACGGTCTCCATGGCCCAGGGGACGGCGGAAGAAAAGTCGGCCCCGGTCCTCGAACTGGCCGAGGCCCAGCGGATGGCCCTGGCGGAGAATCCGACCCTGGATGCGGCCCTGGACCGGGTCCGGCAGGCCCGGTCCCGGGTGGATCAGGCCCGGTCGGAGTACTGGCCCCGGCTGGACGCCTCCGCCTCGGGGGCCCAGGTCTGGTATGGAGAGGCTCCCCTCCAGGTTCCGGCCGCGGACGATTCCCAGGACATCTATACCGCCGGGCTCAGGGTCTCCTGGACCCTGTTCGACGGGTTGGAGCGGAAATTTCGGACCCTGGCGGCCCAGCACGGCGTTAAGGGAAGCGAGGCCGCCCGGTTGGATGCGGCCCGGCTGCTTCTGGCGTCGGTGGCCGACGCCTATCACAATGCCCAGCTCGCGCGGGAGAACATCGCCATCGCCCGGGCCGACGAGCGGTTCAACGGGCGGCTGGCCGAGGATGCCCGGGCCCGCCGCCGGGTGGGGACCGGGTCCCTGAGCGACGTCCTTAACTTCGATGTGGGGATCAACTCGGCCCGGGCCGACGTGATCCGGGCCCGGGAGACCTATGAATCCGCCCTTTACGGGTTGGCGGTCCTCATGGGGAACCCCGACGGACGGCTCCCCGCCGGCATGTCGTTAGCCCTCCTGCCCTCGGAATCCGAGGCCATGCTGGACCTGCCCGACCCGGCCGGGGCCATCGACTACGCCCTGACCCACCGTCCCGACATCCACCAGGGCGAATCGGCCCTGAAGCGGGCCGAAGCCGGGATCGGTCAGGCCAGGGCGGGGTATCTCCCCCGTCTGGATCTGTCGGCCGCCTACGAAGGGGAACGGGCCGAGGACCTTGACTTCGAGTCGGACGATTTCGACGCCAGCGTGGGGCTGACCCTCTCCTACAACATCTTTCAGGGCGGGTACACCCGGGCGCGGGTCCGGGAGGCGAAAGACGGGGCCGCCGAAGCCCGGAACCTGCTGACCGAAGCCCGGAACACGACGGTCTCCGAT
>CAYVVQ010000227.1:0-3036 GCA_964454455.1 uncultured Desulfobacterales bacterium
CATTTCTGTTGGGATACGGGCTGCTTCGCTTTTTCCTCGAGTTTTTCAGGGAACCCGACAGACAGATCGGTTTTGTCTTTCACACTCTCACCATGGGTCAGTCCCTTTGCCTGGTCATGGCAGCTGTCGGGATGTTGCTTCTTTGGAACGGTTCTCGAAACGGTGCTGTGAAATAGATGACATGGCGGGGTGCGGGTTACGGCCGGCAGCGGGGGGCCTACTGAAAGAACGCCCAAATGTACTTGACAGCCGTCCCAACGATGATGAAGCCCAGCATCCATTTGATCAGCCTGGATGGAACGAATTTCTGGCATCGAGCCCCTGCATACATCCCCGCCATTCCCCCGACCCCGAACAAGAGGCCCAGGAGCCAGTCGGGCGCGATGGACATCCCCGGGTAGAACGGAGCGATGGCCTGATAGAAGGCGACCCCGGCCAACGAGGTCACGAAGGTCCCCATCAGGGCGGCGCCGGCCACGGTGTAGACCGGCAACCCGAAGAACGTGACAAAAAAGGGAGCAATGATGGCCCCTCCGCCAATGCCGTAGACGCCTCCCACGATGCCCACCAGGAGGCTGAGGACCAGGATCCCCCAGAAGGGTACGTCAAAGGTCTCATCGTTGAAGGCGTACCCGAGACGCCTCCAGTTGAAGTGGGTCACTCGGACCCGGGGTAAAGCGGAGCCGCCGGCCTTTTCGCCGCGGCTGCGACGCACCCCCTGCTGGAACCGGTTCTCCCCTGAGGACGGATCCTTGCTGTGCGCCCGGCTTCTCAGCAGGTCCCGAACCAGCCTGAACCCGATGTAGAGCAGGACGATCCCGGCAAAGAGCTTGAAGTTCTTCGCGTCCGGCAGGTAGGTCACCCGGACGACGGCCCCGATCAGCACCCCGGGCAGGGTGCCGGCGACCACCACCCAGGTCAGCGGCCACACCATGCGCCCCTCCCTGTAGTACCGGTACACTCCGGAAGGGATGGCCACAATGTTGAACAGCTGGTTGGTCGCGCTCACCGAAGGGGCGGTGTATCCGAGAAAGGACATTTGAAAGGGCAGCAGGAGGAAGGCCCCCGACACGCCGCCCATGGACGTGAAGAACGAGATCCCGAAGGCGACCAGCGGGGGCACCCAGACCTGCACCTCGACGCCGGCGGTCTCAAAGAACATGTCTTCTCCTTTCCCGGGGGGGTGGGCGGACGGAGCGAGGAGGCTCCGGGCACGACACTTCGTTTCAGCGTTTCGACGAGGCGGCGGTATTCCCCGCCGCGACGGCAGAGCCTGGATGATCGATCAGAGAATCCATCGCCGCTTGATGTTCCAGAGGCTCGCTGCGAAGAGAAGGACGCAAAATGCGCCGAGCACGGACACGTCCAGGAGAAGAGGCATGCCGTGACGGCCCTGGACGGCGCCGTGAAGGAGATCGGCGCCATAAGTCAAGGGAAGCATATAGGACAGCGGCCTCAGAAAAAAGGGAAGATGCTCGACGGGGAAAAACAGCCCGCAGAGGAAGATCATCGGAAACCTGAAAAAATTCGAAAAGGTCTGGGCTTCGAAGACCTCGCTCACCGCGACGGCAATAAAGAGACCCAGGAACGTCGAAGCGATGGAAATCAGAAATATCGCCACCACGAACACGATCCATGCAATCTGAGAGATGTCGAGAAAAATGGAGGCCACGAGAACCGGGACAAAGGCGTTGATGATCCCGAACAGGATCGCCCCGCTGGTCTTGGCCAGCATCAGCAGCTCGAGGGGGATGGGGGCGAGCAACAGCCGCTCGAAAGAGCGGTTCTTCTTCTCGAACGTCACGGTCACCGCCAGGAGCGACGTGGTCCCGAACAGAACGGACAACGCGACCACGCCTGGAAGCACCGTGGAAATGCTCTCCAACCCGCTGCCGGACTTGATGAAAAACATCCCGGTCCACGCCAGGGGAAAGATCAACCCCCAGCTGATATTGGGCGGCTTCAGGTAGTACGTTCGCATGTCCTTGGCCAGGATGCTCCAGAATGCGATTCCGAGTTTCATGCACTTTCCCCCTTGTTTTCCTTGTGCATGGCGCCTGCTTCGATGCCGGTGATGTTGACGAAGACATCCTCGAGGGACGGCCGCATCCGGCGCGCCTCGGTGACCTCGGCCCCGTTGTCCTCCAGGAAACGGACCAGGGGACCTACGCGAACGGGGCTCTTGGATTCCACTCGAAGGAAGCCGCCCTCCGATATCGAGAAGGTCAGCTCCGGGAACGCATCGCTGAGACTGTCGGACATCCCGTCCGGCAGGCCGGTGCAGGCAAACCGCACGACGTGCTTCTCTCTCATGGGCTGGACCAGCTGCTCCACCGTGTCGATGCGGACAATGCGACCGGACACGATGAACGCGATGCGGTCGCAGAGGCGCTCCGCTTCCTCGATGTAGTGGGTGGTCAGGAAGACGGTGGTCCCGGACGAATTCAGGTCCGCAACGAGCTGGCGCAGCTGCCGGGCGCTGGCCACGTCGATGCCCGTGGTCGGCTCGTCCAGAAAGAGGATGGACGGCCGGTGGATGATCCCGGCGGCGATGGTGAGCTTCCGCTTCATGCCCTTGGAGTAGTCGGCGAACTTGCGGTCCGCCGCCCCGGTCAGGTCGAAGGCGTCCAGAAGCTCCTGCGCCCTGGCTCGTCTTTCGGCCTTCCCCATGCCGTACAGCGCGCCGCAGAAGCGGAGGTTTTGGACACCGGTGAGCTCGGGATACAGGTTGCTCTCGTCCGGGACCACGCCCACCAGGTGCTGGGCCGCCCTGGGGCGGCTTGTGCAGTCGATGCCGCCGATGTGAATCGATCCCGAGTCCGGACGGGCCAGCCCGGTGAGCATGTTGATGGTGGTCGTCTTGCCCGCGCCGTTGGGCCCGAGAAAGCCGAACAGCTCACCGGAGCCGACGACGAAATCGATCTGCGCTACGGCCTGCAGGTCGCCGAACCGTTTTGCGAGGCCTTTGACCGCGATGGCGGCCGGGTTGTCGCCGTTCATTCGATCTCCTGTTCCATTCGTTCAACGCTCTCCAAA
>CAYVVQ010000228.1:0-2968 GCA_964454455.1 uncultured Desulfobacterales bacterium
TACATCATCGTGGTGGCGGCGTCGGACGCCGGGCTCTTCGCCTGGCTCCGTGGCCTGCTGGCCGAGCGGGTCACGGCGTTCCCCATCCCCATCGAGGCCTTCTCCGTGGTCCTGTTCAGCCTGGTGGCCGAGTTCACGTCCGGGTACGCCGCGGCGGGGGCCATGCTGGAGTCCGGGGCGCTGACCGTGAGCCAGACTGTGCTGGCCCTCCTGCTCGGGAACATCCTGGCCGCGCCGGTCCGGGCGCTCAGGCACCAGCTTCCTTACTACATGGGCATCTTCACGCCGAAGCTGGGCCTCGGGCTCATGGCGGCGAGCCAGGTGTTCCGCCTGCTCAGCCTGGCCCTGGTGGCGGGGGCGTTCCTGGCCGGTCTCGCCTTCCTCGCCTGAGGGCTCTTCCTGGACGGGGTTCGACGGCCCCTCACTCCTCCTCCATCTCCCGCTTCCCGAACGTCGGATAGTCCGCCGGGACGTACGCGCGCTCCGCCGGGCCGAGGCGGTGGCCGCAGAGCACGGAGCGGTCCGCGTGGTTGAGCAGCAGGAGCATCAGCTCCTTTCCCCGGAGGAGGCCCAGCCCGCCGGCGGCCGCCGAGATCTCGTCGAAGCGGGTCACCCGGTCCCGCCGCACCGTGGGACCCGCCATCACCAGGGGAACGGTCTCCCCCGAGTGAACCAGGGGCGAGCCGCAGGGAGTGGCGTGATCCGCAGTGATCGCTGCGAGCAAGTCCCCGGATCCGTCCAGGGCCTCCACCAGGGGTTCAAGACCGTGGTCCAGGGACCGGATCGCCTCGACCTTGCCCTCGGGGTCCCCGCGATGAGCGGCCTCGTCCGGGGCCTTGGTGTGAACGTGGACGAACCCGTGTCGGGTGTCCTCCAGGGCCGTGCGTACCCGTTCCGCCAGGTCACTTCCGGGGTCGTCCCCGTCCGAAACGGACCGAAAGGTCATGCCCAGCTCCGCAGCGATCCCGCCAAACAGGGGCCCCGACGCGATCAGGAGGCCCGGAACGCCCCAGCGGTCCGCGAACGACTCGACCCGGATCCGACGGCCGCACCGCTGGGTGGCCAGGAAGTTCAGGGGCGGGCGGCCCGACGCCTCCCGGTCCCGGTTCACTGGATGGGTTTGAAGCCTGCGGCGGCAGTGGGCGAGAAACCGGTTCAGGGCCCCGGCGGTTCGCTCCGCGCCCTCGGGCTCGGGGTTCGGAACCATGGCCACCGGCCTGGCCATGGGTTTCCCGGCCGCCATGGGGTCCGAGTCCGACACGAACGGGGAGACCGCTCCGCTCATGGCGAGGATGCCCTCGTTTCCGCGCACCCTGTGGAGCCGGAAGGCGACCCCGTGGGCCTCGAACGGCGTCAGCCCCTCGTAGAGCGATCGGAGCTCGACCTCGTCGGCGCGGAGCCGTTTCCAGACCTCGCGGCAGATCAGGGGGCCGTCCTCATCGACGGAATCGGCGTGGAACAGGTGCGCCAGGCAGAGGACGTCCGCGTCCCCAAATGGGAGCCCGAAGCCGGAGGCCTCCAGGAGGCCGCGGCCCGGGAACTCGTTCGTGCCGTAGCCGAACAGGAGGTAGTGTGCGCTCTCGCTGGGAAGACAGCAGCCGGGCAGGGAGGCATGGTACAGGCCGCTGCAGCCGAGGGCGGCCAGGCGGTCCAGGTTGGGGGTCGGGGCCGCTTCGAGAGGGGTCCGGTCCCCCAGCGACGGGTAGGACCGGTCTCCCAGGCCGTCGAGAAGGACCAGCACGGTCTTCATGAAGCCCCCGTCTCCCGGGAACGCGCCCGCCGGTTTTCGTTTCCCTCCGAGCCTTCCTGCCGGAGTTCGTCGAGGCAGCGGAGCACCACGTCGCGGGTCTGCCGGAGCCTCTCCGGGTCGTGAAGCTCCAGGGTCCACCAGTCACAGCCCGTTTCCAGGAGCATTCGGAGGCGGGATGCGATGTCCCTGCAATGCCCGGGAGGGGTGTGGCCCCGGCCTTCCACCTCCTCGTGGTAGACGTGGGCCCCCGTGATCTTCTCCGGGTGCGGCGTCACGAAGTCCTCCACCGCGTACTGGCCGCTCTGGACCGACTCGCAGACCAGGGCGTGGCCGATGTCCAGGGTCACCCCCGCCCCGCTCATGCGGACGAGCTTTTCGAAGAGGTTCGGGCGGCTGGTCCAGCCCCAGGCCAGGTTCTCCAGGGAGACCCGCACCCGGTTGCGGGCCCCGAACTGGACCAGGTCCCGCAGGCTGCTCACGGTGGCCTCCCAGGACAGGGGCTCCGTGGAGTCCCGGCCCAGGCCGATGTGGATGGAGAGGACCCCGCCCCCGGCCTTGGAGACGAGACGGACGATGCGCCGGAAGATGACTGCGGCCCCGGCTGCCCGCTCCGGGTCGTCGTGTCCCAGGTCGATCCGATAGAACGGGCAGTGAAACCTCACCTCCAGGGGCTGGAGGTTGTGAATCCGCCGCACCCAGGCCGACTGGGCGGCGGGGGTCTCCGGGATCCCGTCCAGCCTGAACGACCACTCGACCCCGTGGAAACCCTGCTCCCGGGCGAAGGACCGGAGCTCCTCGGGTTCCTCGAACAGGTTGATCATGGCGAGCTTCGGCTGCACGAGGCTCCGTTTCCCTTCGTACTCGTACTCGTACCCGACAGGATACCGTCCCCCGTCACGAGATATCGAAATCTTCACTCCCTCGACGGATCCAGACCTTCGTACTCGTACTCAGTCCCGGAGGGACGGTACTCGTACTCGTACTCGACAGCTTACCGCCCCCCGTCACGAGATATCGAAATCTTCACTTCCTCGAACGGATCCAGACTTTCGTACTCGTACTCAGTCCCGGAGGGACGGTACTCGTACTCGTACTCGAGAAATGACCTTCGGCCACGAGGTCACGAAAAAACCCGAGTACGAGTACGAGTACGAGTACGATTACGAGGGCGAGGGCGAGAAGCTCCCGTCAGGTCGGGTCGGGTGCAACCCGCTACTC
>CAYVVQ010000229.1:0-2937 GCA_964454455.1 uncultured Desulfobacterales bacterium
CTCCCCGGGGAGATCGGCGAGGACGTGGTGTTCGACAAGGTCCTGCTGGCCTCGGACGGGGAGAACGTCCAGGTCGGGAGCCCCTTTCTCGGCAATGCGCGCGTGGCGGGCAAGATCGCCCGGCACGACAAGAGCAAGAAGATCGTGGTCTTCAAGTACAAGAAGCGAAAGGGGTACCGGAACACGCGGGGCCACCGGCAGCCCTACACCCTGGTGCGGATCGAGGGCGTGCAGGTGGGCTGAGTCCGTCCTGGAAGAGGACCACAGAAGCTCGAGGTGAAATCAAGCCATGGCACACAAGAAAGCAGGCGGAAGCTCCAGAAACGGCAGGGACAGCGCCGGCCAGCGGTACGGCATCAAGCGGTACGCGGGTCAGGCGGTTCGTGCGGGAAACATTCTGGTTCGCCAGAAGGGAACCAAGGTCCATCCCGGTCAGAATGTCGGCTTGGGGAAGGACTACACCATCTTCTCCAAAATCGACGGCGTGGTGGCCTTCGAGCGGCTGGGAAAGACCAAGAAGAAGGTCAGCGTCTACGCGGCCTGATGCCTCCCTCGAACGTCTCGGTGTGCGATCCCGCCCGGGCTGCGGCCCATCCCGATTTCCCACATGACCCGACACAGGTCATCTCTTGCCCGAACGCCCGGTTCAGGTGAACACAGCCCATGCGGTTCCTGGATGAAGCGGTCATTACGGTCCGTTCCGGTGACGGCGGCCGGGGGTGCGTCAGCTTCCGAAGGGAGCGGTTCATCCCCCGGGGCGGACCCGACGGCGGAGACGGCGGCCGGGGCGGGGACGTGTACGCCCAGGCCACGGGACGGCTGCACACCCTGGCGGACTTCAGCTCCCGCAGGCTGTTCAAGGCGGAGAGCGGGCGGCCCGGCGCGGGCCGGGACCGGACCGGGAAGGACGGGCGGGACGTGGTGATCCAGGTCCCCCTCGGAACGCTCATCCTGGACGAGGAGAGCGGAGAGCTTCTCGCCGATCTCGTGCGGGACGGGGAGCGGGTCGCCATCGCGGCCGGGGGACGGGGAGGCAAGGGAAACCGGCACTTCGCCACCTCCACCCACCGCGCGCCGAAGTTCGCCCAGCCGGGCCTTCCCGGGGAGACGCGCAGGCTCAGGCTCTCCCTCAAGCACCTCGCCGAGGTCGGACTCGTCGGACTCCCGAACGCCGGAAAGTCCACCCTCCTCTCCCGCCTCACGGCGGCGGAACCGCAGATCGCCGACTACCCGTTCACCACACTGACGCCCAACCTCGGCGTTCTCTCCTGGGAGGCAGGGGAGTCCCTGACCCTTGCGGACATCCCCGGCCTGATCGAGGGGGCCAGCACGGGAAAGGGGCTCGGGATCCGCTTTCTCAAGCACATCGAGCGGACGCGGCTGCTCCTCCATCTCATCGACGCATCCGCAGGGTCGCCCGACCCCATGGAGGCGTACCTCTCCGTCCGGGCGGAGCTCGAGCTGTTCGATCCCGTGCTTCTGGAGAAGGAGCACTGGGTCCTGCTGAACAAGATCGACGCCCTCCCGCCCGAGCGGGCGTCCGTGCTGGACGAGCTTCAGGGGGCGTTCGAGGCGCGGGGGGTGGGCTGCATGGCGATCTCGGCCCTCGAGGCGGAAGGCCTGGAGGAGCTGAGGGCCCTGCTGAGAAGGAAGGTTCGGCATGAAGAAGAAAGCGACTGAATCGAAGACGAGACAGGCCGTCCTGGGGCCGGTCAAGCGGTTGGTGGTCAAGGTCGGGAGCGGGGTCCTGACCTTGAAAGACGGGCTGAACGCCCGGGTCATGTCCGACCTCGCCGACGAGATCATCGCCCTCAGGCGGTCCGGGAGGGAGGTCATCCTGGTCTCCTCGGGGGCCATCGCCTCGGGGCTCCGCAAGGTGGGCATGCGCCGGCGGCCGAGCTCGATCTCCCAGCAGCAGGCCATGGCCGCCGTCGGCCAGAGCAGCCTGATGCGGGCCTGGGAGAGCTCGTTCGATCGCCACGCGCAGAAGGTCGCGCAGATCCTGCTCACCCGGGACGACCTGACCCACCGGCGGCGCTACCTGAACGCCAGGAACACCATCTTTTCCCTGCTGGGCTGGGACGTCCTGCCCATCATCAACGAGAACGACACCGTGGTGGTGGACGAGCTCAAGTTCGGCGACAACGACAACCTGAGCGCCATGGTCACGAACCTCACCGAGAGCCACCTGCTCGTCAACCTGACGGACATCAACGGCCTCTTCGACAAGGATCCGAGGAGGAACGAGGACGCCAGGCTCATCACCGTCGTGGACGAGGTGAGCCGCGAGATCATGGAGCATGCGAGCTCCATCCCGGGGTTCCTGGGGACGGGGGGGATGGCGAGCAAGATCAGGGCGGCCGAGAAGGTCGCCCACGGGGGGGTTCCCACGATCATCGCCAACGGGCTCGAGCCCGGCATCCTGGGAAGGATCTTCGAGGGCGCGGAGGTGGGGACGCTGTTTCTGCCGCGGGACATCCCGCTCTGCAGCCGAAAGCACTGGATCGCCTTCACCAAGGCCCCGAGAGGAGAGCTGGTCATCGACGAAGGGGCGCAGAGGGCCATTCTCGGCAACGGGAAGAGCCTGCTTCCTTCGGGGATCCTGGAGGTGAAGGGCCGGTTCAGCGGGGGGGACAAGGTGCTCCTCGTGGACGGCGGCGGCCGGGAGCTGGCGGTGGGCATGGTGAACTACCACTCCGGGGACATCCGAAAGATCATGGGCCTCCGGAGCGGCGAGATCGAGGCCGCCCTGGGGTTCAGGCACGATGACGAGGTGGTCCACCGGGACAACCTCGTGGTGACCAGCGGGATGGAGAAGGAGGACGGGGTCTGCCGGTTGACGAAGTAGGGCGAAGTAGGGCAGTGAGAGTGTGGGTGAATGTGTGATGGAGTCGCAAAAAGCCCTTAACCTTGAGATCTGCCCAGGGAATATCAATA
>CAYVVQ010000230.1:0-2892 GCA_964454455.1 uncultured Desulfobacterales bacterium
CAAAGAGGACGGCAAAGGGACAACCCCTCCGGATCGGATTCCGGGGGAGGCATGCCCGCAGAAACCGACAGGTGGTTGCAATTTTTTTGAAGGCTTGTACCCTTTTCGCTCGGCTTTTGATAGAATCGATCTTCAAATGAGGAGCACATCCTCTTCTCCTCTTTGTACCGCGGTCCAATCTTGATGGAGTCGTGAAAGGCCCTGAGCCTTGAGATCTGCCCTTGAAATATCATTAGGTTATGGCGTTTCCAGCGGCGGGTGAGCGGGTTTTTGCGAACCCGTCAATCTTCTCTTTTCGCCGTACTGCATCGGAGCTGCAGCAGAGCGAAAAAGCTTACCTGGGTTCGATATCCGACGTGGCCGTGCAAAACCGTTTCTCCGCCGACGAAGAGACTGGAGGTCTGCATGAGAAGAATCCGTTTCACCTTGCTGGTCGGTCTTCTGCTTTCGTCCTTCGCCTGCGCCCAGGTGCCCAGGGAGTCGGTCGAGCTCTCCGTCACGGTGGGCCGGGATCTCGCCGAGGTGCACCGGGCCCACCGGGAGCTGGCCGTGCGTTACTTCGATCAGATCAAGGGCGACATCGACGCGTTCGTCGACGAGGTGTACCGGCCCTACACCATCGAGAACAGCATGCGGCAGTTCGGCCTGATCGACCGCATCGTCGCTGCCCAGGCCCCGGGAGCCAAGGTGGACGCCCTCTCCGTAATGGAGCTCTACGTCACCATGGTCTCGGAGGAGATCGAGGCGTACCGGCAGGAGCTCCTGGACCCCATCGAGGCGTACGAGCGGGAGGTGCTGACGGGCATCGACGACGCCTACCAGAAGCTCCAGAACGCCAACGCCATCGTGACCGGCCACCTGGCCTCCATCCGCAAGGTCCACGACGCCCAGGAGGAGCTTCTCGAGAAGGCGGGGATGGAAAACCTGAGGGGCCGCTTCGTGGAAGAGACCGTGTACCTGTCCGAGCGGGTGGCCGATCTGGTGGAGAAGGGGCGGAAGGCCGACGAAAAAGCCGGCGAACTGGAGGAAACCATCCGAAGGCTGAAGGAACTGGTCAAGACCATCCAACCGTAAGGAGGGCGCCCATGCCGGATCCAACCGAGCTGGAGGAAATGCGGCGGGAGCTGGAAGAAATCATGAGGAAGAACCGGGAGGCGTTCGAGGGAACCTACAAGAAGGAGATCGACGAGCTCCTGGGCCTCTCGCGTGCGGACGTGGACGCCATGGTGCCGGGGACGGAGGACCTGGCCACCTACGACGCCTTGATCGAGGCGGTCAAGGAGGCCTCGAGGAGGAACGACTCTCAGGCCCTGCTCAAGGCCAGGGTCGAGGCGCTCGGGGAGATCGCCGTGGCCATCGCCCGGCGCATCCCGAGCCTCGCCGCTCTGTTGGCCTGAGGACAGGGAGAGGAGAGGATCCGCGCCCAGGGCCGAACGACTCAGCCGGGCAGCGGGTTCGGTCTCGGTTTCAAGCGCGAGCAGGAGTCGGCCGAGCCGTTCAGCCTGAACCTCGAGGGCGACCGCATCCAGCCCGTCTCCGTGAAGACGGGCGGCAAGGAGGGGGGGTTGAGGCGGACACGTACAGGAGGACGCCATGCTGCTGGTGAGAGAGGCGGAAGGGCCCGCACGGGTGAGAGCCGGGGAGGAGGCGACATATCGGGTCACCCGGTACAACCGGGAGGGCCCGCCCGCGGCCGAAGCCGGCCGGGTGAGCTGGCTGGTCAAGACCGAGGGGGGAACGGCGCTCACCAACGTCCGCGCGGCGGGGCCGGTTTGGAGCGTGAACGTCCCCGAGAGCTGGGCCGGGGAGACGCTCTTCGTGATGCCCTACATGAACTCGGCCACCCGCCGCATCTCCGTACGGACCGAGGTGGCGGCCCTGACGGCCGCCCCGTCCCCGACCCCGATGCAGGTGGCGGTCGAGCGGGAGGGCCGGCGCTTTTACGCCTCGGTGAACGGGGAGCCCCGTTTCTACGTCGGCACGGATGTCCGGTACGGCTCGAGGCGGGGGCTCATGAACAGCCAGAACCCTTACGGGCCGCGCTATGTGCCCGAGGCCTACATGGAAGCGTTCGGCTTCTGGGCCGTTTGCCTCTGGCCCACCATCCAGTGCGAGAGCCGGGGGGCCTTCAACTGCATCAACACTTACGATCGGGCGCGCTTTACCTACGGGCACCTGCAGTTCGCAGCACACACGCCGGACGCCAACTTCGTCAAGCTCCTCCGGGAGCTGCTGGCCCTGCCCACGGCCGGGACCCGCTTCCCGGACCTCCAGCTCCACGAAGGCCGGGTTCACCGGAGGACCGATCAGGGGCTGGTGCGGCTGGAGGACCGGAACACCACGGCGCCCCTCCAGGACTACCTGAACCCCGGATCGGATCGGGTGGATGAGCGGGAGGTGGAGGTTGCGGCGAGGTTCATGGACTGGTGCGCGCGGGATCGAGCCGTGGCCGAGACCCTGGTGGGCTTCTCCGTAAGGGACCAGCAGGCCAAGCTCCGGTGGCACGCGCGCAAGCTCCCCCTGGAGGGCCTCTCCGACAAGCTCTGCATCGCGGTGCTCGACATCCTGCACCAGGGACGCGCCGGCTACCGGGCCATCCGGAGCGCGTTGAGGGAGGGGGATCCCTTCGACGCCCTCCTCTCCATCGGGCTCAGCAACTACAGGGAGCGGCTCGCCACGCTGCGGGCGGGCATCCTGGATCTGGAGGGAAGGGGCCTCGTGGGCGAACGGGTCTACAGCGGGGAGGCCGGCGACTTCGTCCCGGCCGAGGGGGCGTGAGGGCATTCGGAGAGGTTTCAGTGCGGGCGGGGCTGGCCGAGGCGGCCGGATTGAGATTCGAGACGCCTGGGCTATCCTGCTTCGCGGAGACGAGGACGAAGCAAACCTGATGGA
>CAYVVQ010000231.1:0-2821 GCA_964454455.1 uncultured Desulfobacterales bacterium
AAAGCCCCTGGATTCGCCGGGGGCGGAAGCGGGGAGCGGATCGCATGAAGGCCGTTCGCGTTGCAGCCGTCAGCATGCGCTCGGAGCCGGGCCGGGTCGAGGAGAACCTGGATCGAATGGAGACCCTCGCGGAACGGGCCGCGGCCGAGGGCGCCCGAGTCGTCTGCTTTCCCGAGCTCTCGGTCACCGGCTACGTACTGAAAACCCCGGAGGCCGTCTACGACGGTCTCCCCTTCGAGCGGGTCCGGGAGCGCGTGTGTCGCATCGCTGAGACGCAAAGCCTCCTGTTGCTGGCCGGCCTGGTGGAGCCCTCCGGGAGCGGTCGTCCGTTCATCACTCACCTGGCCGCGGGGCCGAACGGGATGGTCGGCCTCTACCGGAAGACCCACCTCGCCCCGCCGGAGAAGGAGGGCTTTCGCCCCGGCGGCCGGATTTCCACCTTTCCGTGGCAGACGGCCAGGTTCGGCATCCAGCTCTGCTACGAGAGCCACTTCCCCGAGATCAGCACCCTCATGGCCCTCGAGGGGGCGGACGTCCTCTTCATGCCCCACGCCTCCCCCCGGGGCACGCCCGAGGAGAAGCTGGAGAGCTGGCTCCGCCACCTGACCGGGAGGGCGTTCGACAACGCGGTCTTCATCGTGGCGTGCAATCCCATCGGCACGAGCCCGGCGGGCTTCCCGTTCCCGGGCGTCATCCTCTTTCTCGGGCCGGACGGACGGGTCCTCGACCGGCGGCTCGGAGAGGAGGAGCAGGTCCTCGTGGCCGACCTGGACCTGCCGCTCCTGGAGGAGATTCGAGGCCACCGGATGCGCTACTTCCTGCCCCACCGCAGGCCGGACCTGTACGGGCCGGTCACCGAATAGGAACAGCAAAAAAGCGCGGGAGGGAGAGACACCTTCCCGCGCTTTTTCGCTTTGCGCGATCCGTCTGTTTCCAGGCTCTTAGACGCAACCGGTCGGCTTGGGCAGGCCGGCCATCTTACAGGCGCCCTTGCCCGGGCCGGAGGGGAACAGCTCGTAGATGTACTTCAGCTTGAATCCGGTCACCTTGGAGAGGATCCGGACCATGGGAGCGATGCCGTTCTTCTTGTAGTAGTCCTGAAGGACGTTGATGACCTTCCAGTGCTCGTCGGTGAGCTCCTCGATGCCCTCTTCCTTCTTGACGTGCTGCACCCAGGACTCGTTCCAGTTGTTGAAATCGTCGATGAAGCCGTCTTCGTCCACGTTGAAGGTGTTTCCCTCGAATTCAATTGTCGGCATAACCTAAAACCTCCTCTTTTGATGTATAATACTCAATATTTTTAAGCACTTACGTTTAGGCGGATTCTCTTGTATAACGCATAAAACCGGGGTTGTCAATCCCTCTTTTGAAAATCCGATGAAATTTTCGACCCATGGATGTCCCGGTGCTCGGCCGCCTTTCGGGCCAGGCTTTCCGCCCAGGAGGGGGTACCCACGGCGTGGATGTGGGTGTAGGTGCCCAGCAGGTTGTACCTGCACAGCCCGTCCGTCTCACCGTCGATTCCCCGGCCCCGGTCCAGCCGGAAGACCGATCGCACGTTCTCTCTGGAACGGAACACGGGACGCGAGTAGTGAAACTCGTGCCCCTTGAGGCAGGCGCCGCGCTCGTAGAACGGGTTCTCACCGGTCACCTCGAGCCGCGTGTACCCGTGGCCCTGGGGCTTTCGCTCCAGCACGAAGTCCACGGGCAGGGCGCCCACCATGGGGTATGCGTTGCCCTCCACCACGAGGTGCTCCCCCAGGTACATGAGCCCCCCGCACTCCGCGTAGACCGGAAGGCCCGCCTCGATCCGCTCCCGCAGGTCCTCCCGGAAGCCCCGGTTGGCGGCGAGCCCTTCGGCCTGGGTCTCGGGAAAGCCGCCGCCGATGTAGAGACCGTCCAGCTCGGGAAGCCGGGGATCGTCGAGGGCGTTGACCTTCACCAGCACCGCACCGGCTTCCTCCAGGGCGGAAAGGTTCTCAGGGTAGTAGAACCAGAAGGCGCTGTCCAGGAGAAAGCCGATGCGGGGAGGTGCGTCGTGAGCAGGTCGAGCCTTCTCCGCGGTGGAGGAACTCCTCCCGGCGGGAGCCTCGAGGGTTGGAGCATCCAGCGCGGCGGCCCAGAGCGCGTCGAGGTCCAGGCTTTCCCTCGCGACGTCCCGCGCCCAGGTGATCGCCTCCTCGGCCCGGGCCCGTTCCTGGTGGGGGATGAGCCCCATGTGGCGTTCCGGAAACCGGTTGTTCCGGAGCCGGCGCACGGATCCCAGCACCGGCACCCCGCAGTAATGCTCCACGGCGCTCCGAACGACCGACTCCTGCCTGGGGCCGCCGACCCGGTTGAGGATCACCCCACGAAGGTCCAGGTGGGGATCGAAGGCCTGACAGCCCATCACCAGGGCCGCGATGGTGCGGGTGGTCATGGTCACGTCCACGATCAGGACCGTCGGGCATCGAAGGCACCGTGCGAGCTCCGCCGAGCTGCAGCAGCCCTCCAGGTCCAGCCCGTCGAACAGTCCCCGGTTGCCCTCGATCAGGGCCGCGTCAGCTCCCATGGTATGCCGGAAAAAGGTCTCCAGGTTCTGGCTCTCGTCCATCATGAAGGGGTCGAGGTTGCGGCAGGGTCTGCCGGCCGCCAGGGAGAGCCAGCCGGGATCGATGAAATCCGGCCCCTTCTTGAAGGCGGCGACCCGTTTTCCCTCGGCCGTCCAGGCGGCGGTCAGGCCGAGGGAAAGGATGGTCTTGCCCGATCCGCCCCTGAGGGCGGCGACCATCAGTCTGGGAGGGGATGGTTGCATGGAACCGGGGTGTCCTTTGAAGATTTT
>CAYVVQ010000232.1:0-2795 GCA_964454455.1 uncultured Desulfobacterales bacterium
CCCGACCCGCGCTGGAAATGGGAAATCATCGCAGGGGGGCATGCCGGAGGCTTGAATCGCCCGTGGAGGCGTCCAGCGCCTTTCGCACCGCTCGAAGCATGCTGGCGGCGTCATAGGGCTTCGGCAGGAACCCCTTGGCCCGGCATTCCGGGCCCACCGGCGGCTGTCCCTGTCTGGAGAATCCGCTCGAGAGGAGGATGCGCGCATCGGCGTCGATTCGAAGGATCTCCTCCATGCAGCGCTCCCCGCCCATGCCCGGCATGATGAGATCCAGGAGAACCAGATCGATGGAGCCGCGCTTCTCGCCGTAGAGACTGATGGCCGCCTCGCCGTCCGGCACCTCCAGCACCCGGTATCCGACGTGCTGGAGCACGCGAACGGCCAGATCCCGAACGGGCTTCTCGTCGTCCACGACCAGGATGGTCTCGCCTCCCCCGACCAGCTTTCCAGGCCGCAACCCTTTTGCGGGCTCGTCACTCTCCCTTCGAATGGCGGGGAGGTAGATCTCGAAGGTCGTGCCCTCGTCCGGCGCGCTGTCGCAGTAAACGGCACCATTGTGGTTCTTGACGATCCCGTAGACCATGGACAGCCCGAGCCCGGTTCCCTTTCCCGCCGCCTTGGTGGTGTAGAAAGGCTCGAAGATGTGCTCCCGGATCCCGGGGTCCATCCCGCACCCCGTGTCCGAGAGCGTGATCAGGACGTAGTCCCCGGGTTCCAGCTCCGCGGGACAGCCCCGGTCGCCCGGGCGCAGGGTCACGTTCCGCGTGGTCACCCGCAGGAGCCCGCCGTCGGGCATGGCGTCCCGTGCGTTGAGCCCCACGTTCATCATGGCCTGCTCGACCTGGGCCGGATCGGCGAACACGGTGTGAAGATCCTCCCCGAGATCGAGCTCGATCCGGATCATCTTGGGAATGGTGCGCTCGAGCAGCTTGTGGACCTGCTCGATCTCGCGGTTGAGGTCGAGCGGGCGAAGCCGGCTTTCCGCCTTCCGGCTGAAGGTCAGGAGCTGGCGGGTCAGCTCGCTCGCCCTCCGGGCGGCCTGGGAGATCTCGCTCAGCTCGGCCCATCCCGGTTTCCCCTCCCCGTTCTTCAGCAGGAGGAGATCGGCGTAACCCTGGACCGCCTGGAGCAGGTTGTTGAAGTCATGGGCGATGCCGCCGGCGAGGGTGCCCACGGCCTCCATTTTCTGGGAGTGCCGCAGCTGCTGCTCCAGCCGTTCCTTCTCCGCCTCGGCGCGCTTTCGCTCCGTGACGTCGGTCACCACGGCCAGCACGCAGGACTCGCCCCCGTAGTCCAAGGGCCTCGCCGAGAGCAGGGTGTCGAGAAGGCGCCCGTCCTTGGTCCGGTACTGGATCTCGAAGTCGTTGACCTCCTCTTCCTCCTCCAGGACCCGGATGAACCGCTCCCTCTGGTCGGGATCAGGGATCAGGTCGAGCTCGTCGACGGTCCGCCCCACGGCCTCCTCCTGCGCGTACCCCGAAAGCCGGGTGAAGGCCTCGTTCACCTGGAAGAAGCGTCCGTCCTCCCGCCTCGAGATACTGATGGAGTAAGGCGCTCCCTCGAAGGTCTTCCGGTATCGATCCTCGCTCGCGTGAAGCTCGCGGCGTGCCTTCTGGCGGAGCTTCTCCTGCGCCTCGAGCAGGAACAGCAGGACCTGGTTGAACGCATCCGCCAGCTTCTGGAACTCGAGGTAGCGCCCTTTCTCCCTTCGCAGCAAGACGTTCGTCGGCTCCCGGGCCACGTCCAGGGCCTGGTTTGCCAGGTCCTCCAGGGGCCCGTTTACCTTTCTCCCGATCACCATGCCCACCAGGATCGTGCCCAGGAAGACGATGGCGCACAGGCCCCCGAGTACGAGGATGAGCTCCCGCTTCTTCTCCCGGAGGGGGGAGAAGGAGGCCGCGAGGTAGAGCCCGGGAAACTCCTCGATCTGCACGAAGGCGGTATCTCCCTGGTGCAGCACGGCCCCGCCGCCTGCCCGCTTCAGCTCCTGAGGCTCCGGCCATTGACCGGCCAGCAGCCGTTCCCCGTTCCGGAGGTTCACCGGACCCCGATCGTGCCGGAAGATCAGCTTTCGAGGCGCGCTTGTCGCCAACCTGGCCCACATGCGCTCGTCTCCGGAGATGTCATAAATGAGGTGCGCATACCCGAGCAGCTCACTCTTTCTCTGAATCGGCTCGGTGGAGACCGAGAGGGGCGTACCCCCGAGATCGGCGAAGCGGACCGCGTTGAGCTCCCGGCCGGTTCGGGCCTCCTCGATAAAGCCGCCCAGAGGCTCCAGGGAACCGGGCAGCTCGGGGATGAACACGGATCGCTCCGCGTCCCAGACCAGGTACAGGACGCCGTCGCCCGGGGAAAACTGTTTCTCCAGGATCCCCTCGAGCTGTCCGCGGACGCCGAGCGTGAGGCTCACCCGCACGGCGTTGTTCAGACTCAGCTCCCGCAGCTGGGTCTCGAGGTGGTTGAAGCGGTCCTGAAGCACCATGCTCGCCTCGACCGCCTCCACCTGGAGCCGGCTCTCGAACTCCTGCGTCATGGTGCGGCTCAGCACGCCGTAGAGAAGGCCCATGACCAGGAGAAGGGAGACCCCCTCGAACAGCATGAGAAAACGGACCAGGAACGTTGAAAAGCGCTTTCCGGAAGCCATCCGATCTTGCTCCTCAGAGCCTCGGGGGGTGATCCCCACCAGTCCGCCCGGTCCGGATTCCGGCCGTCCGCACCATGGGCCCTTCTCCCGGTTTGGGGGTGATCAGGCAGACCTCTCCCGTCGAGGTCTTCATCTCCCTACAACGGCTTTT
>CAYVVQ010000233.1:0-2772 GCA_964454455.1 uncultured Desulfobacterales bacterium
GTCGTCCGCTCCGGTCCCGCGCGGCACCGCGATCCGGGCGGCCAGATGAATGAGGATCAACAGGGCGGCCACGGGCACGGCCGCCGTAACCCAGAAGGTGGAGATGCCCAGGGCCTCGGCGGTTCGGTCCCAGTGACGCATCAGGAACCGACGGCTGTGAAAGAGCACCGGTCCCAGGAAGACCAGGACTGCAAGTCCTCTCAGCAGGCCGGCGGCGGTCGGCCATCCGAAGGGGCCCCTGTCAGGGGGCTTCAGGACACGGGGGTCCCGATCGGCCTTGAATGCCGAGGCTGCGCCCAGAAGGCCGCTCCAGACCATGCAGTATCGGGCGGCCTCGGCCGTCCAGGTGGGAACGGTCTGGAACACGTACCGGGCCAGAACCTGGAACACCACGAGCCCCAGCACCGCTGCAAAAAACGTTACCGCCGCCGTCAAACAGGCACGATCCAGAACCCGGCTGATCCCGACCAGAGTCTTTCGGACCATGCCGGCCTACCGGTACCGATCCGCCGTGCTCACGAATATCTCGACGATGTCCTCGGAGAGGACCTGGTCGTAAACCGCTCGAGCCTTGTCGGCAAACAGGGTGCGCTCCTCCTCGGTGGGCGTCGTGACCTCCATGCCCGCCTCCTCGAGGGCGGCGATGGATCGGGCCGTCACCTTGGGCACCCAGGCACGGTTGGCTTCGTTTCCTTTCTCCACGGCCTCGTCCACCAGAGCCCGCTCCTCCTCCGAAAGTCCCGAGTACCAATCCTCCGAGGCGAGGGCCACGCGCAGGGGGACCCCGCCCTTGAGATTGGAGTAGTAGTCCAGCACCTCGGTGTGCTTGAACAGGACCGGCACGATGGGCGGGTTCATGTACCCGTCCGCCACGCCGGTCTGCAGCGCGTTGTAGATCTCCCCCCAAGGGATGATCACCGAGTTGGCCCCCCAGGCCTCGAGGTACGTGGCCTGGACCTTGTCCGTGGCGCGGATGCGCAGACCTTCCAGGTCCACGGGCACCCGAATGGGACGCTTTGAGTTGGCGATGCCGAAGAAGCTCCCCACCGGAACCAGCGCCAGGATGCGCACCCCCTTCTTCGAGAGCTTGGCGTTCACCCGGTCGAGCAGGTCGCTCTGCTCCAGGGTCCGGTACAGGTGATCGTAGGAGTCCCAGAGAAAGAACAGCCAGAACCCGTTGACCATCTCCTCGAGCTGTCCCAGCTTCATGAGCATGGAGTTGCTCACCTCGAGCAGTCCCTGGCTCACCTGATCCAGCTTCTCGTCCTCAGTGCCCAGGGCCCCCGCGGGATACTCCTTGACCTCCATGCCGTTGGCCCTGAGATGATCTGCAAAGGCCTTGGACCAAACATAGGTCCCGCACTTCTCCGCGTCGGGCGGGCAGTCCAGGGCCAGCTTGATTTCGGCGGCGCCCGCTCCCGGAGCAAACGCCAGCGCGAGCACGCAGAGCACGGTCCACAGGGTTCCCCATTGTTTCAATCTGTCCATGACGCAACCTCCTCGAATGCCCACCCTGCCTAGCCGAACCCCAGCAACACGGGCAGAAACAGGCAGATGGCCGGGAAAAAGGTGATGATCAAGAGCACGCCCACCTCCACGAGCACGAACGGGAGGACCGAGCGCGCCACCCGCAGGTAGCTCTCGCCGCTGATGGCCGAGACCACGATCAGACACGCCCCGATGGGCGGGGTAACCATGCCGATGGTCATGTTCAGGCATATCACGATGCCGAAGTGGATCGGGTCGATGCCCTGGACCGCCGCCACCGGCCCGAACAGGGGAACCAGCAGGGCCAGTGCCATGGGTGCGTCCATGACCATGCCCGCCATAAGAAAAATCGCGTTCGCCAGCAGCAGGAACCAGACCCCGGACAGCCCCGACTCCGTGACCAGGGCGCCGATCCTCTGAGGCCACTGCTCCAGGCTGGCGATCCATCCGAAGCAGGCCGCCGCCGTCAGGATGATGAAAATGACCCCCGTGAGCATGGCCGCGTTCTGAAAGCTCAGTCGCAGGCTGTTCAGGTTGACCCCGCCGTAAAAGATCCCGGCCCCCAGGGCGCAGACCGCAGCGAGCCCGGCCGCCTCGGTGGGCGTAACCACCCCGAACACGATGCCGCCCAGGATGATCACGGGAAGCAGCAGGGCCGGACCGGCCTTGAGCAGGCTGGGCAGCACGGGGGGCACGGGCTCCCCCCGTCCTCCGGGATGACCGTACCGCCGTGCGAAGAAGCTGTTCATGAGCAAGAGGGCCGCGGCAAGGAGCACGCCGGGCACCAGACCCGCGGCAAACAGGCCGCCGATGGAGACCTGCATGAGTGCGCCGTAGAAGATGAGGATGATGCTGGGCGGGATGATGGGCCCGATGATGGACGAGGCCGCGGTGATCGCGCCTCCGTATGCACCGGTGTACCCCTTCTCCTTCATGGCCGGAATGAGGGTGTTCCCCAGGGCCGCGGCATCGGCCACGGCCGACCCCGACACCCCGGCGAAGAACAGACTCGTCACAATGTTCACGTGGCCCAGGCCGCCCCGGAACCGGCCCACCAGAGAGGTGGAAAAATCCACCAGCGGACGGGTCACCCCGGTGCGGTTCATGATCTCCCCGGTGAGGATGAAGAGCGACATGGCCATGAGGGCGAACACGTCCAGCTGGCTGAAGATCCTCTGGGGCAGGACGGCGAGGTACCGCACGTTGTCCGTGGCCACGAACGAGAGCACGGCCGAGGCCCCCACCACATAGGCGAGGGGGGTCCCGGCGACCAGGAGAATCAGG
>CAYVVQ010000234.1:0-2703 GCA_964454455.1 uncultured Desulfobacterales bacterium
CGGGGACGCCCGGCTTCGAGGCGTGCCGTGTGACATGCGCAGGGCCGGGTGAACGCTCACTCTCGCTCCATGCGAATGGCCCCTTTCGGGCAGATGAACGCGCAGATGCCGCAGCCCTTGCAGAACGCGTCGTCGATCTCGATTCGATTGCTTTCGGGATCCCGCGTGATGCACAGCTCGGGGCAGAGCATGCGGCAGAGGTCGCAGCTCTCGCAGTCACGCAGAGCCAGGCAGCGTGAAGCCGCCTCCGCGGCTTCCGCCTCGGTCCAGCTGGAAAACGGATTCTCCGGTCCGGAACGGTGATCGTCCGCCGGCGGGCATGGACGGATGGGCGTCGTTCGCAGTGTCCCGCTCACAGGCAGCCTCCCCTTCGAAGAAACGCCTGGACGCTCCGGGCCGCATGCCGGCCGCCGGCCATGGCCTCCACCACGGAGCTGGGCCCCTGGACGAGGTCGCCGGCGGCGAAGATTCCGGCAAGGCCTGTTTCCCCGCTCTCCGGATCGGGTCGGAAGCGAGAGACCTGCTCCCCGGCCAACGCCTCCAGGATCGGGGGCAGGTGGGGCGCTTGTCCCAGCGCGGTGATCAAGGCGTCGGCCGTGATCTCGTGCTCGGTTCCGGCTACGGGGACGGGCCTGGGACCCGCGCCGCTTTCCGGACAGGAGAGCTCGGTCCGAACGCACTCGACCCCCTGCATGCGACCGTCCCCGGCCGCGGTCACCCTCACGGGGGTGGTGAGGAAACGGAAGCCCACGCCTTCCCTCTCCGCCGCCTCCACCTCCAGGGGATCGGCAGGCATGTCTCCGCGTTCCCTGCGGTAGAGCACGAGAACCTCGCTCCCGAGCCGGCGCGCGGTGCGGGCCGCGTCCATGGCGGCGTTTCCGCCTCCGACCACCAGGGTCCGCCTGCCCGGGGGACGTTCGTCCCCGTCATTGAACCGGCGCAGGAATGCGAGGCTGTCCAGGACGCCACGGCTGCCCTCGCCGGGGATGTCCAGCGCGAGGCTTCTGGTCGCACCCGTGGCCAGGATCAGGGCGCGAACCCCTTCCTCCCTGAGGTTCTCCACGCCGACGTCCTTTCCGAACCGGTGCCCGGTTCGAAGCGCAACGCCCATCTCCAGGACGGCCCGAACGTCGGCCTCCAGCGCCTCCCGCGGCAGCCGAAACCCGGGAACGGCCCAGGCGAGCATGCCGCCGGCTCGGTCGTGGGACTCGAGGAGCAGCGGCCGGATCCCTTCTCGCGCGAGATCGTGGGCGGCGGTGAGCCCTGCGGGTCCGGAACCGATCACGGCGACCTCGGGAGAGCCTCCCACCCTCGCGGAGGTCTTCCTGCGGCCTCGGAGCGCCGCGAACCCCTTGAGGGCCCGAATGGGCATTGCACCGTGAGCTCCTCTCCGCGTGCAGGCCTCCTCGCAGGGCCGGGTACAGACGTGCCCGCAGACCGTCGGGAGGGGGTTGTCCTCGAGGATGAGGTCCAGTGCCTCCTGGATCCGCCCCGTGGAGAGGAGGCGCAGGTACCCGGGCACGTCCTGGTCCAGGGGGCAGGCGGTGCGGCAGGGGGGGGGCTGCAGCGGTGATTCTTCCCGGGGGAGGGCGAAGCCGTCTCCGTTCCGGTAGACCCTTCCACGCAGGCTGTCGGCCTCGGCCCGCATCTCGACGACCCGCTCCGCGGGACAGCCACGCCGGCACACCGCGCAGGCGCGGCAGGCGTCGTGGTCCACTATGGGCCGATGGGTCCGTCCCTCAATCGCCATGGGGTTCCTGCCGCCTTCCCCCGCTTTCGCTCCCCAGCTCCCACCCCCTGGCCAGGGCCCTCAGGTTCAGGTCCCGATACCGCTCCGGCACCTGCTCCCGGACGGCCGTTTCCAGGCCCTGCCTGCTCACCGTCCGGGACCAGGCGGCTGCGGCGCCCAGCATGACGATGTTCGCCACCTGCTTGCTGCGGAGATCGGACACCGCGGTCTCCGTGGCCGGAACCGCGATCTGCCGGGCGCCCTCCTTCGATCGCGGGACCACCAGGGAGTCGTCGTAGAGGACCCGGCCCCCCGGTTCGGAGATCCGGTCGATGAAGGCATCGTAAGCGCCCTGACTCATGGCGACCAGGACATCGGCCCGGAGCACGTGGGGAAAGGCGATGGGCTCTTTCGAGAGGACCACCTCGCTCCGGGCGGCTCCGCCTCGGGCCCGGGCGCCGTAAGCGTTGGATCCGGAGACCTGGAGGCCGTCCCGCACCGCGGCGTGCCCCAGGAGCGTGCCGGCCAGGACCACGCCCTGCCCCCCGAAGCCGCCGATCCTGAGCTGCGTGATGCGCCGATCCCGATTCATTCCGTGCGACTCCTTCGTCCCGGGGACGCCGCCGGTTCACCCGGACCTTCGAGCTCCATTCAGTGAAACTCGCCGGTCACGATTTTCCCGGCGAGCGCCTCGTCGTCCATCCGCCCGGCCTCCTCCCTCGTCACGCAGCGTTCCATGAGCGAGCGGAGCATGTCCGCCGGCGAATCGAACCGGTTTCTCCGCCCGAACTGTGTGGGGCAGGGGGAGAGCACCTCCAGGAAGCTGAACCCCTTCACCGCCAGGGCCCGCTGAATCCCCTCCATCAGCGCGAGGGGCTGGGTCACGGCGTAGCGGGCCACGCAGGCCGCCCCGGCCGCCAGGACCAGCTTGCACAGATCGAAGGGCCGGTGCGGGTTGCCGCGGTTTGTGGTCG
>CAYVVQ010000235.1:0-1208 GCA_964454455.1 uncultured Desulfobacterales bacterium
CGCCCCGGGGCGGATCGCCGCTTGGAAGGAGTGCATACAAACCGTGAAGAAAGCCCTCATCTTCTCTTTTGTGCTCTTTTTGGTGAGTCTCGGCTTTTCCCCCCATTTCGCCTGCCCGGGCCGACACACCAGCCCCCCCGGAGATGCGGCCCGTCAAGATCCATTACCCGCCCGATGTCGGGGAAAAGCGCTTTCTGGATCTGTTTTTTTCGTTTGACCGCCTGTATCGCCGCCGACATGTGATGCGCGCCTCCTTGCCGGAGGAGTGGGAGACAATGGGGGAGAAGCTCTCCGGCGAGCTGGGCCGGAACGTCTTCCTCCCGGCGGACCGAGGCCGTTCTCCTCCCCGCCTACAGCGACGGCACCAGGTCGGGGCTCCTGGGCGGGCGCATGGATTACCTTCCCCATGCCGGTTTCGAGACCATCGGGACCGGGTTTGAAGGATCCCTGGGCGTGATCCGTCGCAACGTGAGCCACGACCCCCTCGAGGGGTACGACACCCTGGAGAAGGACCGGGAGGTCCTGGATGCCCTGGACGCCCCGATCTCACAGATACCCACCACGAGGACCGCGCGTGACCTGCTGTCGAGCTTCTGTCCCTGGGGCGTGGGCGTCTACTTCTGGCTCCAAGGGGCCGGCCTGACGGATCAGCTCGACTTTCGCATTCTTCGGCCCTATGCCCGGGGGCTGGACAAAGATCTCCACGAAAATTTCAAGGTTCGCCGGAGCTGGGCGGAGTGGTACGCAGGCACGGCAGACCTGGTCTCGCCCCAGCACGCCCTGGGCTGGGGCGACAAGGAGTTTGTCCGGTTCTGCGATTACGCCCCCACCTTCTGGGACGAGGAGGCCGGGTACCAAAAGCAGGTGCCCTTCGAGCTCGAGGACCGCCTGCGAATGACCGTGAATCTGAGGCCGAGCCAGGTTCCGGCCGACGGGGTCTACACGTTCAAAGCCGGCGTAGGGGCCAGCGGCCGAAAGACGTCCTCGGGCTTCGAGGGCGGCGAGCCGCTGTTCAAAGCCGTCTCGGCGGATGCCGACGGGTTTTGCCGGCCCGGGGACCTGGACTGCGCGGAGCTGTACTTCGAGATCGGGGGGTCTCGCCCGGTGGTCCTGCACTATCGCCAGGTGCGGGTCGGGGAGCCCTACATCTCCTCGGTCCCTGCCTACCGGCATCCCGACGATTTCGACACGCCGCCAAAGGCCTGCTC
>CAYVVQ010000235.1:1308-2693 GCA_964454455.1 uncultured Desulfobacterales bacterium
CCTATCGGTGCAAATGCCCGGCGGACCATGTCTACGACAAGGCCTCGAAGAGATGCGTCAAACGCTCTTCAGGCGGCGGCGGGACCGGGGGGGCGGCACAGGGCGGCACGGGCACCACCGGCCGGACCCAGAAGAAGAAAAAGGACCGTTACGACCTGGCGGGACGCTGGGAGCAGGGAGGAAACGTGGTGGCGTTCGTCAGCCGGGACGGCGTGAACTACGTCGGCAGCATGGTCCGCGTCAGCAGCGACTGGCAAAGCGACGGGATCCGCCGGGGGTCCCTGCTCTGCGAGGTCAAACGGGTCTCCGAGAAACGATACAAGGGCCGGTACCTGAACTACCACAAGAATGGATCGAGCCGGTGGACCGGTCTTTCCGTTGCCTTCCACAGCCACACCTCCGCGGTCGAGTTCTCCGTCGAGGGAGTGTATGGGACCCACAACTGGTACCGGGTCCGCTGAGGCAGCAGGCTACGACACCGTGGAGCTGAGCTTTTCCGCAGGGGGGGAGGCCGTTCCGGTGGGCACCTGGCGGGTCAGCCGTGTGGAGGAAGACGGCACCGTGGAAGCGGAGCCGCTCGACCCCTTGGGTGAGCCGAGCCTGGACATGGACGCCCGGGTTCTCCTGGAGCACGAGGGAAGGAGCGCGGCCGGAGGCGGCGGGGAACAGAAAGCTGTGGCTCCGGGCAAGGGTGCCAAGCTCTGGATTGGGTTAAGGACGAAGCCCGCGGACGAGCGAAACGCGCCGGGGCTCGACCCAGGAGGGGGGGGAGCTGGTGGTCAAGGTCCACGAGGACAGTCCGGCGGAGAGGGTCGGCCTGGAAAAGGGCGACGTCATCCTGAGAATCGACCGTCAACCTGTTCGAGAAGGCCTGTGAAGCGGGAAAAGCGGTCCATTGCGGAAACCTGGGGGTGAAGTATCTCCGTGGAGAGGGCGTGCCCAGGGACCTTGCCAGGGCGAAAGAGCTCCTGACGAGCTCAAGAGGATCGGGGACTGAAGGCCGCAGAGGTGACCAGGATGCCCTGGTCCGCCTGCTCCGACGTCACGACCCCGCAGAGCTCCCGGACCGCCTTGACCCCGACCATTTTCTTGCGCACGAGAAAGGGAATGCATGAAAAAGATCGCCCTCATCCTCCTGGTCCTCCTGGCCGTCTGGGCCGGGTATGTCCTGTTCGCGCCGGGACCGTCCATTCGAAACATTGACTCCACCGGCCGCACCATCGTCTGCTTCGGGGACAGCCTCACCTACGGCACCGGCGCCTCCGAGGGGAACGACTACCCGTCCCGGCTCGCGGGCCGGATCGGCCTTCCCGTGATCAACGCCGGGGTTCCCGGGGACACCACGGCCGACGCCCTGGAGCGGCTGGAACGGGACGTGCTCTCCC
>CAYVVQ010000236.1:0-2674 GCA_964454455.1 uncultured Desulfobacterales bacterium
TGTTGCGAACCCGTCAATCGATGACCAGGAGAAAATCATGAACGTCATTGTCATTGTCAACGACTCCTTCCGGTGGGATTACCTGGGAGCTTACGGGAACAACCAAATCCGCACCCCGCACCTGGACCGGTTCGCCGAGCAAGCGGCGGTGTTCGACTGGGCCTACGCTGAGGGGCTCCCTACTGTGCCCACGCGGACCACGTTTTTCACGGGGCGGTACACCTTTCCGTTTCGGGGCTGGCAGCGGCTGGAACCCAAGGACGTTCTTCTGGCCGAGATCCTCTGGAACAAGGGGATTACCTCAGCCATGATCACCGACGTCTATCATCTACACAAGCCCTCCATGGCCTTTGAGCGGGGGTTCGATACCACCGAGCACATTCGAGGCCACGAGGGGGACCCCTGGATCGTGGATCCGGAGATCGAGGTGGACGTGGATGCCGTACACAAATCCGCCCCCAAGGACACGGCGGTGCGAAGGCAGCTCGAACAGTACCTCCGGAACGTCCACTGGTGGCAATCCGAGGAAGACACCTTCGTGGCCCGGGTCATGAAGGCCGGCCTGTCATGGCTCCAGCGTCAGCCGCGAAGGGACAACCTCTTCCTCTGGCTGGACTGCTTCGATCCCCACGAGCCCTGGGACCCGCCCGAACCCTACCGCTCCTGGTACGTGGATCCCGAGTACAGGGGAAAGGACATTATTCAGCCCATACCAGGGGACGGGTCTTACCTCACGGCCGAAGAGCTGCAGCACGTCAAGAACCTTTACTCGGGCAAGGTAAGCCTGTGCGACCGTTGGGTGGGCTGGTTCCTGGACGAGATTCAGGCCATGGGAATGTACGAAGACACCCTGATCCTTTTCACCACGGACCATGGCGAGCCGTTCGGCGAACACGGCTACATCAAGAAGTCCCAGCCCGGTCTTTACGAGGAGCTCTGTCACATTCCCCTCATGGTGCGCCACCCTGACGGCCTCGGCGCAGGCCGGCGTTTCGATGCCATGGTCGAGACCACCGAGGTCTTTCCGACTGTGCTGGATTTTCTGGGGGTCAAATCGCCTCCCCGGATCCATGGCGGTTCCCTGCTGCCCCTGATGCGCGACGAGGTGGATCGGGTGCGCGATTACGCCTACATGGGGTACTTCAAGCAGGCGTGGCGGATCTCGGATCAAGAGTGGTGCTTCATCCTTAATTTCCTCAAGGGAAAAGGACCCGAGCTCTACCACCTGGCATCGGACCCTGGAGAGCAGGACAACCTGGTAGACAGGGAATCCGCCAAGGCCATGGAGCTGGAGCTGAAGCTCCGACAGTTCGTGGCCGGGCTCAAGTGAGGATCAGGAGTTTCGCCGACCTCCACACCCACACGCTCTTCTCCGACGGCCTCTCCAGCCCGGCCCGGCTCGTCAAAGAAGCAGCCCGGCAGGCCGGGCTCAGGGTCTTTGCCCTGACCGACCACGACTCTCTCTCGGGCATAGAGCCGGTGTTCAGGTGCCTGGCGGGAGCCCGGCCCGGAGCCCCCGGCAAGGGACTGCGCTTTCTCCCCGGCGTGGAGCTGAGCCTCCTCGAGAAGGGTCGGGGTATAACCGTACATCTTCTGGGTTACTTTCCTCATATGACCTCCTCCAACCACCGGGAGATCCTCAGGGCCGTGGATTCCATCCTGGGCCCCTACTGCCGGAGCCGTTGCAGGGAGCGAGGGGTGAGGGACCTGGACGAGCGCCTGCGGATTGCTTTTCAGGAGAATCTGGAGGGCATTCGGGACCGGTATGCATCGGCCGGCGAGGTCCTTGATCGGCTTCACACAAAGGCCGAACAACAGGGCCGGCGTTATTTCGAGGAGGCCGGCAAGAAAAGGGACATCATCCAGCATCCCGTCCCCATAACCTACCAGGTGCTTCTGGATCACTGGACAGAGCTCCTGCCCCATTCCTCCAGGGAGCGCGCCGAGCTGTTTATCCTTCGAAAAAGCCCGGAGCGGACGGATCGGCTGGCGCGGTTGTACCATTCGGACGGCTTGCCCCAAGGCGAAGCACGGCAGCGGGCCGAGCGCAACGCAGGCGTCCTGGCCCAATGGTCGCAGCCGCCCACCTATGCAGGAATTTCCGAGGGGATGGATCTCCTGAAGGCCTCCGGGGCGGTGTCCGTTCTGGCCCATCCCGCGGTGGATCATGGGTGCGTGGACCGGGAGACGTTTGATCGATCCGTGACCATGCCGCTCATTCAGGCGGGCCTGGACGGCATAGAGGTGCACTACCCTTATGCCGCGTCCCTGCGAGAGGAGGCCTGGCGCCACTACGGCGCGATCGCAAAAAGGCACGGCCTGCTGGTTTCCGGTGGAACCGATTTTCACGGAGACGGCAGAGCGGGACTGGGAGACGTGCGGCTTCCCATGCGGTGCGCGCAGGAGATCCTCGCCCGCGGGAACGCCGCAGGATAGCGGAAGCCGTCTACCGTGAAAATATCCACAGTTGAAAGGGTATCGAACATGGACCCCAGCATGATGCAAGAAACATCGACCAGATTCTCTACCAAGGAAGGAGGGAAGGTTTAAGAAGGGGTCGGAGGTCGGGCGCTGGGAAAGGAAAACGTATACCGCGCCGTATACCAAGGGAGGCAGGAGTGGTGAAAACTGGTCGGGGCGAGAGGATTTGAACCTCCGACACCCTGCTCCCAAA
>CAYVVQ010000237.1:0-2629 GCA_964454455.1 uncultured Desulfobacterales bacterium
AGGTTCAGGGCCGTTCGTACCGGCCCATCAGCACGACCTGATCCAGAATGTGCCCTTCCATGGCCTGCTCCACGGTCGCCTTGTCCGTTCCGTCGGGCAGATCCAGCTCGGTGTCCAGGGCGTAGAGCTTGAAGAAGTACCGGTGCTCCCGGTCCGGTGGACACGGGCCCTGGTAGCTGTTGCCGCCCCCGGTGCCCTTGCCGTGACGACCCTCGGGCTCGCGGGCCTCGTCGATCCGGCGGGTCGCGGGGTCCATGTTGAACACGATCCAGTGGTCCCACATGCCGTCCTCCCGCAGGTTCCTGGGGACGTCCGGGTCCTCCACGATCAGGGCCAGGCTTTTCGCCCCCTCCGGCACGCCCTCGACGGCGAGCGGCGGGTTGACGTTCTCTCCGTCGCACGTGTACTTGGAGGGAATCGATCCCTCGTGCTCGAACGCGCTGCTGGTCAGCTGCATCATGTCTCCTTTCTCCCCTGGAAGGGGGGGTGATTGAGGCTCGGACGACAGACTACACCGGGTTCCTCCTCGGGGCAATACAGGCCATCCTGTACTTTTGCCGTGAAAATGCTCCTCGGTGGGCCGGGCGTAGGGCGGCATTTGACATGCCGCCGCAAGGTTCGTGACAACACCGGTTTTCATCAGGCGGGGGTGACCGGAGGCCGGACGCCGGTCATGGACGTTTGGCGCCCGAAAAACGATTCGAAAAGGGTTGACAGGGTCCGACCCTCCGGGGATCCTCCTGAATGTCGAACGAACCCCTGCGGAGGTCCCTTATGGACGTGCGATTTCGCGAGAGGTTGCGAGCCGGCGAGCGGCTGCTGGGGACGCTGATGACCCTCAACGCGCCGGAGGTCGCCGAGCTGATGCGCATCGTCGGTTTCGACTGGCTCTTCCTGGACGGCGAGCACTCCCCGCTGGAGGCCGCGAGCCTCCAGCGGTTGCTCCAGGCCGCCGGACCCGACCTGCCCTGCCTGGTGCGCGTTCCCGAGGCCGGCGAGGCGTTTGTCAAGAAGGCCCTGGACATCGGGGCCGCAGGGATCATCGTGCCCATGGTGAACTCGGCCGAGGACGCCGAGCGCGTGGTCCGGCTGGCCCGTTACACCCCGCGGGGGACGCGGGGGGTGGGCCTGGGCCGGGCCCACGGCTACGGCCTGCGGTTCCGGGACTACCTGGAACGGGCGAACGAAGGCGTCTCCGTGGTGATTCAGGCCGAGCACATCCGGGCGGTCGAGGAGATGGAGGCCATCGTGCGGGTGGACGGGGTCGACGCGGTGCTCGTGGGCCCCTACGATCTCTCCGCCAGCCTGGGCAGGCCGGGCGAGGTGACGCATCCGGAGGTGGTCGCGGCGATCGAACGGGTCACCTCCGTCTGCCGCGGCGCCGGCGTCCGCCTGGGGGTCTTCGGGGTCGATGCCCGGGCCGTGCGCCCCTACGTGGAACGGGGCTACACGCTCGTGGTGGCCGGCGTGGACACCTTGCTCCTCGGGAACGCGGCCTCCGAGCTCCTGGAGGAGCTCCGCGGCGGCGCCTGATCCTGCTCAGGGAAGCAGCTTCCCCGGGTTCAGGATCTGCTTCGGATCGAACAGGTCCTTGACCCGCTGCATCCAGGCGAGGCTCGTCCCGTGCTCGGCCTCCATGTACTTCCGCTTGCCGAGCCCCACGCCGTGCTCTCCCGTGGCCGTGCCACCGGCGGCCAGGGACCGCTCCACCAGGCGGTCGTAGATGTGCGCGATCCGCCGCCACTCCTCCTCGTCCCCGGTCTTTCCCATGAACACCAGGTGGAGGTTGCCGTCCCCGGCGTGACTGAAGATGTAGCCCGGGATGCCGGCCTCCTCCAGGGCCTGCCGGCTCCAGGCGATGATGTCGGGGTAGGCCGAGATGGGGACGGCCACGTCCGCCGTGCTGTGGGTGCGGTCCGGGTGCTCCCGCCGAATCATCTCGCTGAGCTCGTGGCGGGCCCGGAAGAGGCGATCCCGCTCGTCCCGGCCCAGCCCGGACCGGAAGGCGGTTCCCCCCTCCTCCTCGCATAGCTCCTGCGCCATGGCGAGGACATCGGCCAGGTGGCTCTCGGCGGTACCGTGAAACTCCATGAACAGGGTGGGGGACACGGGCAGGCCCAGGTCCCGCTCCCGGTTCATCAACACGATGCACTCGGGGCTCATGAGCTCCAGGGCCGCCGGGTTCAGGCCGGCGCGCATGATCTGGAACACCGCCCGGCTGCACGCCTCCACCGTGGGGAGCGAGGCCACGGCTGCGGAGAACGCCGCCGGCAGACCCACGAGCCGCACGGTGGCCTCCACCACCAGGCCCAGGGTCCCCTCCGACCCCACGAACAGGTTGACCAGGTCCAGACCGGACGAGGTCTTGCTCGAGCGGGTGCCGATCCGGACGATCCCGCCGTCCGCCGTGACCAGCTCGAGGCGGAGCACGTTGTGGCGCGTCGAGCCGTAGCGCACGGTGCGGGTGCCGCTCGCGTTGTTCGCGATCATCCCCCCGAGGGTGGCGCGCGCGCCCGGGTCCGGCGGAAAAAACAGGCCCTTGTGACGCAGCTTGTCGTTGAGGTCCTGGTAGACGACCCCCGGCTCCACGTCCGCCTGGAAATCCTCCTCCCGGATGTCGAGGATGCGG
>CAYVVQ010000238.1:0-2625 GCA_964454455.1 uncultured Desulfobacterales bacterium
GTCAAGGCCCTCCCGTTCTTGAGGGGCCCAAAATACGCGATGGACCCCATTCCCCTTCGGCAGCGGGTTCCATATGCTGATATCGATTACGGATTGCGTGCTCCCCTCGAAGCGCGCGCTCCGGCTGAATTCATGACCTTCCCGAAAGAAAGGAGCCGCCATGAGCGAGCAGAGAGACGCCTACGTGCAAAAGATGAAGGCCAAGCTGGACGAGTGGAACGCGGAGATCGACCGGATCCAGGCCAGGATCGATCAGGCCGATGCCGAGTCGAAGATCGAGTACAATAAGCAACTGGACGAGCTTCGCGCAAAGCGAAAAGAGGTGGAGGATCGGCTCGGGGAGGTCCAGCAGGCCGGGGAGAGCAGCTGGAACGATCTCAAGCAGGGGCTCGAGAACTCGTGGGAGATCCTCAAGACAAGCCTGGATCGGGCCAAGACCGAGTTCTCACGCGGCTACAGGGAAGGCGGGAAGGATGATCAATAGGAAGCCGACCCGGGAGCAGGGTGACGGCCGCAGGGTAGTTTCGGGGCGGGCGGGAAGACCGGCTCACGGTTCGACCTCGTACAGCGCGAACTCTCCGGGCTTTCCTTTCAGCCCGGTGTGATGGACGGCCTTGGGGGTCACCTTGTCCTTGATCTGCTCGAGCGCGGCCTCCGAGAGGAGCAGCCGCGTTCCGAACTCCTTGTTCGCAGCTTCGATCCGGCTGGCCAGGTTGACGGAATCCCCGATGGCGGAGATCTTGCTCATCAAACCGGTGTCGAAGTTTCCGATGATGGCCTTTCCGAAGTTGATCCCCGCCCGGAACCCGAGAGAGCACCCGTACATCCTCTCGAGATAGTCGTTGAATCGAACCAGCGCCGCTCTCATGTCGTGAACGGCCCGGACCGCATCCCAGACGGGATTGGGCTTCGGCTTTAGGACCCCGAACAGCGCGAGTATCCCGTCTCCCGCCACATCGCTGATGACGCCGTCGTGCTGCTCGATGATCTCGTTCATGGTCTGATAGTAGCGATGAAGCGCGTGAACGACGTCATAGGCGGGATAGGCGTCCGCGAACTGGGTGTAATTCTCGATGTCCAAAAACAGGATCGCAAGCTCGACTTCCCTGCCGAACTGCGTGCCGGACTCGTCTCCGATCTGCTTGAAAATGATCTCGATGTCCAGGTCGTCGATCACCACCCGTTTGATGGTGACGTCTCCCTTGATCCGGGTCTGACAGGCCAGGCGAATGTGGTCGGGAAACCCGAGCTTGTCGGCGATCCGCTGCTCCTTTTCGTTCCTGGGCAGGCAGTGCTCCAGGCCCTCGAGGACATAGACCCGGCAGGTCGAGCAGCGCGCATGGCCCCCGCAGACATGGGTGTGGTCGATCCCCGCCTCGAGCGTAGCCTGGAGGATGGTGCCGCCTTCAGCCACAGGGATGGTCGTGTCGTCGGTTTGAGAATGGATTTCGGGCACGAAGCTGGTTCCTCCCGCATGACCCACAGGGGGCGGGCTTCGAAAGGCGCCTCGAACCCCTCCCGCTCATGAAGCCAAGCTTAGACGGATTTTCCTTCCCCCGCAAGCCTCTCCGCCAGGGCTACAGGGAATCCTGTATTTTTTGCCTCTTCAGCGGGCGGCGGCATGGAGGGTATGGGCCGCGAGGAGATGGGCCACGGCGAGCCGGCCGCGCGGCATGATCCCCGGATCCCCGGCCCCGACGGGCCCGCCCCTTTCACGCCGGACAAGGCCGACC
Organism: uncultured Desulfobacterales bacterium; assembly: GCA_964454455.1. Classification (GTDB taxonomy): domain Bacteria; phylum Desulfobacterota; class DSM-4660; order Desulfatiglandales; family HGW-15; genus JAIPEI01. Next base: position 1,734 of record CAYVVQ010000238.1, read on the forward strand.
CGAACGTGGCCATGGTGATCATGAACCCCAGGTACCGGCTGAACGAGCCGGGGCTGGGTCTGGGGGGCGACGGATGGCGGGTCCTGACCTACGACGACCTGGTCTCCGACGAACCCCAGCCCTACGCCGCCGCGGTTGATCGGGAGATGACCGTCAACATCACCGCCAACATGAAACGCTACATGTTCTCGTTCGACGGCAAGAAGTTCAGCGAGCACCCCGGCCCCTACCTCTTCCGTCACAACGAGCGCCTGCGGCTCTTCCTGGTGAACCACACCATGATGGACCACCCCATCCACCTCCACGGCATGTGGATGCAGCTGGAGAACGGTGCGGATCCCCTGCCCTTCAAGCACACCGTCCTGACCAAGCCCGGCGAGGTGCTCTCGGTGCTGATCACGCCGATCGAGAAGGGGGACTGGGCCTGGCCCCCTGCTGGTTCGAGCTGGACGCGACCCTCTACCTGAGCGAGGACGGCGACGTCTCCGCCGGGATCGAGGCCGAGTACGACATCCTCCTCAGCCAGCGATTGATCCTCCAGCCCCGGTTCGAGACCACCCTGGCGCTGCAGGAGGTCGAAGAGCACGGGGTGGGCCGGGGCGTCAACGACATCGAGCTGGGCGCGAGGCTCCGCTACGAGATCCACCGGAAGCTGGCTCCCTATGTAGGCGTCTCCTCGCATCGAAAGCTGGGGGAGACGGCCGACCTGGCCGGGGCCGAGAACGAGGCGATCGACGCCTTCTCCTTCCTGATCGGGATCAGGGCCTGGTTCTGAGAGGACGCGGCCTCAAACACCCGGAATCCACGTCCACGCCTGCATCATGGGGGAGCGAGGGTGTCGTTTTCCTGCAGTGGCGACGCAGCCGAGCTTGAGTATCGAATCCTTGATGCC
>CAYVVQ010000239.1:0-2602 GCA_964454455.1 uncultured Desulfobacterales bacterium
AGGTTATGACGTTTCCAGCGGCGGGTGAGCGGGTTTTTGCGAACCCGTCAATCCTTGCGCCGGGAGCGGGATTCGAGGAAAATGGACGGTGTCGTTCAACCATGGTGCCGTCCGGAGGACCGTACATGAGTCAAACCGCACCGGAATCGAGCTCCCAGGAGGACCTTCGCGAGATGGCCTCGCGCTGGCTGTCGCCGTCCCAGGTGCCCGCCCGCTTTCGGGTTCACGAGGACACCACCGACTTCTTTGGGGTGGAGTACGACGACGTCGTGGTCCTCGACGGGTCCCCCTATCTCGTCCGGCACAACGCCAAGGAGCAGCGCTTCGGCCTGGAGGACGAGGTCAAGTTCTGGGTCAAGCGCGCCGTGGACCTGCGCACCGGGGAGCTCAAGATCCTCAAGCTGGTCTTCTACGAGAAGTTCCTCTCCCACGTCGGAGACCTGGAGTTCGAGTGCTACCGGAGCCCCCGCAAGGAGGCGCGTATCCTGGACCTGGTGGCCGGCCACCCGGGGTTCATGCAGGGGCACGCGGTGGAGGACACGGAGGGCAACCTGATCCGGGTGCTCGACTTCATCAGGGGCCGGCCCCTGTCCAAGCTGATCACCGGGCTGGACCTGGATCACGAGACCTACTTCCACGAGCGGCTGCCGGGTGTCTTGCGTCGGTTCAAGGAGGCGGTCGAGGGCATCCTGTTCCTGCACGAGAACCGGGAAAAGCACGGGGACATCCGGCGCGATCACATCCTCGTGGACCGGGAGGACGGGCGGTACCGCTGGATCGATTTCGACTACAACTACCGCCACAGGGAGAACATCTACGGCTACGACCTGTTCGGCCTGGGGAACATCCTGGCGTTTCTCGTGGGCGGGGGTGATGTGATCGTGAGGGATCTGGCAGCCCGGAACCCGGAGGTGCTGGACCGTCTCTCGGAGGAGGATCTCAACCTGGTGTTTCGAAACCGGGTGGTGAACCTCCGCAAGGTCTACCCCTACATCCCGGAGGCCCTGAACCGCGTGCTCCTCTATTTCTCCAGGGGGACCCACGTGTTCTACGAGCACACCTCTCAGCTGGTGTCGGACCTGGGCGAAGTGCTGGAGGCGCGTCTTCCCCGCCCGGAACGCCCCATTCAGGAAGGAGTGAGCCATGACGAATCAGGAGAAGACCTTCAACAGGAACATTCTCATCGCGGTGGATGAGTCCGAAAACGCCCGCCGCGCCGTCTCGTACGTGGGCCAGCTGCTCGGCGGTCTGGAGGGGTTCAACGTCCTGATCCTCCACGTCGTCCCCGAGCCGGACGAGGACTTCTTCCGCACCGGGGCCGAAAAGGAGCAGTGGCTGGAGGAGCGCAGCCGGAAGGTGGAGGAGCTGCTCTCCGACTACCGGCGGATGCTGATCGATGCGGGCTTCGACGAGGACCGGGTCACCACGCGCTCCACGCTGCGCTACTGCCCCTCCATGGCGCAGTGCATCCTGGAGGAGCGGGACGACACCGAGTACAGCACCATCGTGGTGGGCCGGCAGGGGCTCTCCCGCAGCGAGGAGTTCCTGTTCGGAAGCATCTCCAGCAAGATCGTGAACCACGCCCGGAACTGCACGGTCTGGGTCGTCGAGTAACCGGAAAACCGGGGGAGGAAATCATGGACGCCCTGCCCACGACACCATTCACACCGCAGGGCCCCGAGGTCACCCGGATCGGGCTGGGAGGCGAGGGCGTCCTCCGGACCTTCGGCCGGGAGCCCGAGGCCCGTGCGGTGATCCGGGAGGCCCTCTCCCTGGGCGTCACTTACTTCGACACGGCCCCGGCCTACTCGGGGAGCCAGGCCTACCTGGGGGCGGTCTGGGCCGAGCGGCCCGAGGCCCGAGAGGGGATCTTCCACACCAGCAAGTCCGCGGGCCGCTCCTACGCCGAGGCCCTCCAGGACCTGGAGGGTACGCTGAAGGCACTCCACACGGACTTCCTCGACCTCTGGCAGATCCACGACGTGCGGACCCCGGACGACGTCCGGCGGATCGAGGCCTCGGAGGGGGCCTTGAACGCCTTCACCCGGGCCCGGGACGAGGGGACGGTCCGACGGATCGGCGTCACCGGCCACCACGACCCGGACGTCCTGCTGACCTGCCTCCGGAACTGGCCGCTGGACTCGGTTCTCCTTCCGGCCAACCCCGCGGAAGCCGTCATCGGGGGGTTCCTGGACCGGGTGGTTCGAGAGGCCGAGGACCGGGGCATGGCGGTGATCGGGATGAAATGCCTGGGAGGCGGTCAGTACGTCCAGCCGCAGAGGGGGGTGACCGCGGACGGCCTGATCCGCTACGCCCTCCACGCGACCGGCGCACACCTGATCATCGTGGGCTGCTCCACGCCGGAGGAGGTCCGCACCCTCGTCCGGGCGGCGCAGCAGGGACCGCTTCCGGATCACGAACGGACCGAGCTGGAGCGGCTGTTCACGCCCCGGGCCGCCGGGCTGGCTTTTTACAGGGGGCGGGTCTGAGGACGGCGAGTACGACCATGGGCGTCCGTACGAGCGGTCGGGATCGCCGCGTCTCTTTACCAGAGAACGTCGCAGCGGGAGACCCAACGTCCGAGACCCTCGAAACAACCGCC
>CAYVVQ010000240.1:0-2602 GCA_964454455.1 uncultured Desulfobacterales bacterium
TTCGAGGTTGAGCCTGATCATCGTGGCCGCGTCCATCGGGCTCGAGGCGGGGTTCATCTCCGTGGAGTTCAAGGACGCCATCGTGCTCCTGGCGGTGCTCACCTGTCTGTCGGGCCCCACCGGGTTCAAGCTGCTTCACCGAACGGACGCGAAGCCCGGGAAGACGGGGAAACGGCCCAACGGCGGACCCTGGGTGGGGTGGATGCGGGAGTAGCCGTTCAGGTCTTCCGCGGTGCGGGATTTCGGACCTCGCGGAGGCAGGGGGCTTCCGGTTCCAGCTCCAGCCACTCGAGGGCCCGGTCCACCTCCCGGAAGACGCGGATGCCGGCGGAGAGGTCGATTCGGTGGGACTGGTACATGCGCGACAGCCCGAAGGAAAGGTCATGGGGGGCGACGACCGCCCTCCGGCTCGTCTCGGAGAAGGCGCGGACCCAGGTCGCCTTCTCCACGTCCTCCGCCGGAAAGGCGATCCCCTCTACCTCCCGAAGATCGAACAGGTGGTCGTAGCTTGGATCGAAGGCCGGGTCCGCCAGGAGCGACGCCCGGTTTTCCCCCAGGTCCTCAGGCCTCAGGACCCCGGAGGCTCGAGTCACCACGAGGCGTGCTTCCTCGATGACAAGCGATGTCAAAGACATAGGCTGCCTTTTCATTCCACTACTCGAGCGGGTAGCTCGTTTGCAGGGAGCCTTTCCTCTCGTGCCGCTCGAGAGCGAGCTGGATCAGACGGTGGATCAGCTCGGGGTAGGGAACGCCGGTCGCGTCCCACAGCTTGGGGTACATGCTGATCCGGGTAAACCCCGGGATCGTGTTGATCTCGTTGATCACCACCTCTCCGCTCTCCAGGAGAAAGCAGTCCACGCGGGCCATGCCTTCGCACCAGAGCGCCTTGAAGGCGTCCATGGAGAGGGCCTGGATGCGTTCCACCGCCTCTCCCGGTAGATCCGCGGGGATGACCAGCCCGGCGCCGTTTTCGTCGATGTACTTGGCCTCGTAGGAGTAGAACTCGTGCCGGGGAAGGATCTCCCCCGGCAGCGACGCCGAGACCTTCTCGTTTCCCAGAATCGAGCATTCGATCTCGCGTCCCCGGACGCACTCCTCCACCAGGATGCGGATGTCGAAGCGGAAGGCTTCCTTCACGGCGCGCTCGAAGTCGAGGCGGTTCCCCGCCTTGCTCACACCCACCGAGGAGCCCAGGTTGGCCGGCTTTACGAAGAGAGGCACGCCGAGATCCGCCGAGACCCGGTCGAAGTCCAGGTGGTCCGCTTCGTGCCACGCCGACGTTCGATACCGGGCCACCGGGATGCCCGCGTCCTGGAGGAGGCGTTTCATCACCACCTTGTCCATGCCCACGGAAGAACCCAGCACGCCCGCGCCCACGAAGGGTATGTCGAGCATCTCGAGAAGCCCCTGGACGGTGCCGTCCTCCCCCATGGGACCGTGGAGGACGGGAAACACCACATCCACGGGACCGATGGTCTCGCCTCCCGCCATCCGGGCCAGGGGGTGTCCGGGGCGGCCGGGCACGAGGGCCAGCCGGTCGTCCTCGCGGCATTTGAGCCGAACTCGCTTGGGATCGTTCGGGTGCACCAGGCAGCGGTCCGGGTCGCACAGGAACCAAGCGCCGGTCTTGTCGATGCCGATGGGAACGGGTTCGTATCGATCCCGGTCCATCGCCTCGATCACGTTCTTTGCGGACTGGAGCGAGACCTCGTGCTCGGCGGACCGGCCCCCGAGCAGCACGGCCACGCGGGTGATGTCGGACATGCTGCTTCTCCGCTGTGTGTGGGACGAAGTTGCAAGCGTCCCTGGATGGCTGGTGCCACGGGGCCGCACCCGCCCGATCGATCCGCCCTATTGAAATCCCAGGGGCAGATCTCAAGGTTTCGGGCTTTTTGCGACGCCATCAGCTTTGGGTCACCCCGCGCCGGTTGGACGGTAGGCCACCCCGTCGATCTCCACGGCTGCTCCCAGGGCCAGGTCGGCCCTTCCCACGGTGATGCGTGCCGGCGGGTCCTCGCCCATGATCGAGAGGTAGGCGTCGTTCATCTCGGCGAAGGCCCCCATGTCCGCGAGGAAGACGTTCACCTTGACCAGGTCGCGCAACGTCGCCCCGCAAGCCTCCAGGATGGTCTCGATGTGCATCAGGGTCTGCCGGGTCTGCGGTCCGGTCCCTCCCGCCACCAGTTCCATGGTGCCGGTCCGGGTCCCCAGTGTGCCGGAGACGAAAATGAAGTCTCCCGCCCGGACCGCGTGACAAAAGGCGGGCAGCCGGGACAGCCCGTCCACGCTGATGCGCTCGAAGGTCATGGGGTTTTTCCTTTCTGGTGAGGATTGACGGGTTCGCAAAAACCCGCTCACCCGCCGCTGGAAACGTTAGTACCTATTGATATCTCCAGGGCAGATCTCAAGGTTCAGGGCTTTTTCGACGCCATCAGATTTGACGGGTTCCGTCCCCATTCTAGCCCAACGGACGGGGGGTGGCAAGATGATCCTGCAGTCGAGCTCGCGGGGCCGGGTCATGAGACGTGGTTCAGTGATGCCGTGGTGACCCCGCTCCATAAGGTCCGGTCTGCTGATAGGCCGCCTGCATGATCCGGATGCC
>CAYVVQ010000241.1:0-2510 GCA_964454455.1 uncultured Desulfobacterales bacterium
GAATGCCGAGGACGCCCTGTTCCAGCCGGGGGACTGCCCCGGCGCGGCTCTCTACTGCGGGTGGTACAGCCACCATCAGTACGTCGACGCCTTTGAATGGGAGCCCGGGGCGGTGGGGTATCACATCGCCAGCTCAGAGTGCGGGACGCTCAAGGCCGGGAAGAGCCAGGTGTGGTGCAAGCGGATGCTGGAGGAGGGAGCGGCGGCCACCATCGGACCGGTGGGGGAGCCGTACGTGCAGTCCTTTCCCATTCCGGAGATGTTCTTCGGGCTTCTGCTGGAAGGACGCTGGACCCTGGCCGAGTGCTACGCCATGAGCGTGCCCTTCTGGTCGTGGCAGATGGTGCTGGTGGGCGACCCGCTGTACCGGCCGTTCAAATAAGGGACGCCCATTGGTTTATTGGTCTTGGGGGTCTCCCGCCTTACCCCTGCCCTCCGGATGTACCGCCACGATGTGCCATCAAGCCCATCCGCCTCAGCGCCTTGGCGAAATGCCCGGGCCGCAGCTGCCGGAGCTTGGCCCAGCGGAGACGGGAGGTGATCGGGAGGACCCGGCGCACGCGGAAGGCTTCGCGCTCGTATCGCGCTTGGGTGACACCGCGCTCGAGAAGCCGGTTCACTCGTTCGACGCGGCGCCGGCCTCGATGAAGGCGCGGGCCTGCTCGACCTGTTGGGGGGAGGGGATGCGGAACCGCTCCTCTCCCCAGTGGGGCGAGACGATCACGTGGTCCGCCCTCGTTTTCAGGGTACGAATGGCATTCTGGCTCATGACGGCTTTCGGCCTCCGTGTGCCGTTCGGTCGCCCCCCGGATGGAGAGGTGTTTCAGCCTGAAGCCGGTGTGCGGGGGAACGCGGAATCCAGGCGCCCAATGCGCCACCCAGGGCGAAGCAGTAGATGTCCGTCGCCGACGGGGTTCTGGATGGGAGAAACAGCTGCCCCCCCTCCTGAAGCAGGCCCAGGAAGCCTACGGCCAGGGCGGCCGATCCGATTCCCGCGCGTGAACGATCGAACCACCCGAAACGCACCCGGAGGAGATAGATCAGGAGCCCCTGAAAGAACACGCTCTGGACGAACAGCCTCGCGTGGTTGAGCTCGGAGCCCATGGCATAGTGGTACAGGGGGAGGAGTTGAACGGGGGAAGGCCACTGCGCGGGCAGGCGTTCGAGGTCCCACACGAAGTGGAAGGGCGTCCACGCGAGGTAGAAGACGTACAGCAGGAGGGCCGCGATCGCCCATTCGAGGGTTCGTCTGGTGCTTGTTCTGCCGGCAAGGCCGTGGCCTGCCAGCACGCCCAGGAGACACCCTCCCCAGCTCGCTGCGACGTTTGCGATGTTGAAGGCGCGGGAGGCGATCAGGAGCTTGGTCGTCTCCAGGCCGAAAGCGAATCCAGCGGCGATGGAACCCGCAATGATGCGGCGCTGAAGCGTCCGGGGGCTTCGGTCCGTTCTTCCCCAGGAGGCCAGCATCAGGGTGAGCACCGCGTACATCATGACCCGGGTGACGAGCCACCAGTGCCAGGGGTGTTCGGCGAGGCCGACGGAAAGATCGAAGTGGGAGTGCTTCAGGCTGCGCCAAACCTGCTTGAGGAGGATCGTGGGAAGAAACGGGGTCAGGGCGTCCGCCGTCATGAGAACCCCGAGGGCGAGGGTGGCCGTGTCGGTGGGGCGGGATCTCCAGGCGTTTTGAAGCCAGGACACCCCTGCCATCCAGAGCCTCGTTCCGTAAATGCCTGCCAGTGCAGCCCCAGCCGTCCCGCTGACGGTGTTGAGGAGCCAGTCGCTGCCGCTGGCGGTTCGGGACAAGGTGACGGCCTGCGCGGCTTCAATGCAGAAGCTGAGCAAGGAGCAGACCAGAGCGGACAAGAGGAGGGAAAGGAACGGGCCGCTGGCCCGGCGGCTCAGCGAGAGGCGCACCGCGATCATCCAGCCCAGCGGGAGGTAGAGGGCCAGGTTGCTCACCAGATCCGAACCGCTGATGCGGGCGTCGAGGTCCACGGGCCAGCCGCGCCAGAGGCTCCGGATGTCCGGCCCGGAAGGGGCGGCCGTTTGGAAATCGAAGGGCATGAGGCTCGCATAGACCAGCAGCGCACCGTAGAGCAGGCTCAAGATGGTCAGCAGCCTCAGCACGGGGACGCCCACGGGTTTGTGGGTTTTGTGGGGTTCACCTGGGCGGGACGAAACCAATCGACCAACGGGCGTCCCCTATGGGTCATCCGCCAATTCCAGGAATAGTTTTTCCGGTGGTACAACGCGTGCGTACTCCAATCGATAGGTTTGGGGAACCGGCGCGACCACAAAGCACGGGACCTCGGGGTGGAGCGCATGGAAGGACTGCATACCCGACAGATCCGCTGTGGTGGGTTGCCGCTTGAATTTACACTCAATCGCGTACAGCATCTTCGTTCCCCGGGTGATGATCGCATCGACTTCGGCCCCGTGACTTGTCCGCCAGAATGACAGTTTCCAGTCCTTTTGCCGGTATTCATTCAGACGGACAAGCTCCTGAAGAA
>CAYVVQ010000242.1:0-2500 GCA_964454455.1 uncultured Desulfobacterales bacterium
AGTAGTTCTCGATCTGGGTCTTCTTGATCTGGCGAACGGCCTCGAGCTTGGCGAAGGCCTCCTTCCGGAGCGTCCCCACGGTCTCGACCAGAACGGCCATGTCGCCCTTTCTCTCGGCAAAGTACTTTTCGATCTGGCCCTTCTTGATACCGCGCACCGCTTTGAGCTGGCCGTAGGCCTGGTTCTCGAGGGCCTCACTGGATCTCAACATGGAGGTGATCCCGATCACGGCGAACGGAATGACCCCGACCGCCAGGAAGGACACCATCAGCTTGGTACCGAGCTTCATCTTCTTGAACATGACCTGCTCCTTTCCGGCACCCGCATAAGCGGAGTGCCTCACCAAACGGTTTGAAGACGCGAGTCAATCTTGAGATTAGCCAGACTCAACTTTCGTGCCAAAGATCAGCAAAAGCAAAACGGCTTTGATTTTGCCGCAATACCAAAATGTTATGTCATAATTTCAGGTCGAGGCGATCGAGCGGGTCATGGAGGATGCCCGGCTGGCGTCCAGGATTCTGGACGGATTCCAGTTTTCCGGAAACGGTCTTGCCAGGGGATTCGCCGGCGGAAATCGTCGGCGCTTGGAGGAAGCCAAGACCGGGAAAGAAGAAGGTTGAGGAGGGGGCTGGAGGGCGGCGTGCCGTTATCGAATCACGTGGGCCAGGCAGTGGATGCCGCCGTAGTTCTTGTCCGCGGTGGTCGGCACCAGAAGAACCCGGTATCCGCTGCGCTCGAGGGCGGTCCGGTTACGTTCGAGAAATGGCGAGGGGTGGGGCGAATCCAAGGCGTCATAGACCGGCATGAGAAACGTCCGTTGTCCGCTTTCCGGGTCGGTGTACGGGATCCCGTTGACCGCATAGCGGTGGGCGAGCAGATCCTTGGCCGGGGTCTCCAAGTCCACGATGCGGTAACCTCTGCTGCGCAGCACTCCTCGAAGCTCGCTCAAGAAGTCTCGGACCTCTGAGATGGCTGAAGCCTGCCCGTGCCGGCCCTCTCCTTGCTGGACGATCCGGGTGACAGCGACCCGGCCGTTCCCCAGAAAGGCCATGGCCTGGTCCAGGTGAAACAGGTACTCGGGTTGAGAACGCTCGGCCCGGAGGACCACCAGTTCGTCCACACCGAGGAGACGCTTCAAGGTGTCTTCGGTCTCGTCCGGGCTGAGCTCACCGTCTCGCATGGCGCGCCAGACGGTTCGAGTCAGCCGGAACACGTCGCCGCCGCAAAAGGCGACGAGCTTTCCCTCCATCCGATCGACCAGGATATTCCCCCCTCGAAACGTCAAAGGCGTCTTTTGTAGCAGGAAGCCCTTTCCCTCGAGGGCTTCCAGGAAACGGTTGTCGCTGATCACCTGATAGGGGGCGTTTCCGTCCGGGCAGACGAACCATTTGTGGACCTCCGGGATCAGCAGCACGGGACGCCCCTCCCGATCGACGGCCGACTCAAAAAGATCCTGGGCCCAGGCACTGCCCTGAAAGCGGTGGATGTCCTCGAGGGGGCCGGTGTCGATGAGCTTCCGCTTCTCTGGAAAGAGGAGGTAGGCGTGGGCGCTCTTTTTCAGGGGGTTCTCCTCGAAAGGGATCCACTCCATGCGGCACGCCGGGGAGAGCGACCGGAACCGGGCCCGAACCCGATCGAGATGCCGCTCGGGCACGAGGATGGAGACGCGGGTCCGGCTTGGAAGGCGGATCAACAGACCCTCGTAGGCGTCGAGGTGCCCTCCTCGGCTTTCAATGGACAGGACGACATGCTGCAGGCTGCGTTCGTACTCGGGAAGGACGGTCCAGGACGAGGGTGGACCCATGCCACGGATGGACCCGGTGACCGTGGAGAAGAAAGCGATTCCCCCCAGGGCTGCAGTGGCCAGGATGGCAAGCGTGAGACGGTTCAGGGCTTTTTGGCACTCCATCATTTTTCATTATGGAATCGAAAAATCGGGTTGTCATTCCTGTATTTTTCCCCATATATTACCCCAATTATATAGGTAATTATGTGGAGGACGAGATGATGAGCGGCATCGAGAGACAACCGGAAGGGACGAAGCCGGGAAACGGCCCTGCCAAGGCCGGTCGACCGGCAGAGGCCGGAACGCCCGGCGGGGAGGTCGAGAAGGCGTTGCGGGAAAGGGTCAAGGAGCTCAACTGCCTCTACGGCATCTCACAGCTCATCGAGGCGCATGAAAGCGCACTCGATCGAATTCTTCAAGGGCTGGCCGAGCTGCTGCCTCCCTCCTGGCAGTACCCCGAAGTGGCGGCAGCCCGTGTCTGCTTTGAAGAGGAGCTGTATGCGAGCCCCGGGTTTCGTGAGACCCCCTGGGTGCAGGAGTCCACCATCCGGGTCGGTGGGGAGGCCCGAGGGAGGATCGAGGTGTGTTATCTCGAGGCCATGCCGGCCCTGGACGAGGGGCCGTTCCTGCGGGAGGAGCGGCGGCTGATCGACGCGGTCTCGGAGCGGATTGGAAGGGCGATCGAGAGGATACAGGCCCAAAAGCAGCTGGATG
>CAYVVQ010000243.1:0-2472 GCA_964454455.1 uncultured Desulfobacterales bacterium
CCAATAAATCGCCCGCGTCACCTTGGGCCGCCGCGCCGCGACCTTCAGGAGGTCCTCCGGCCGGATCCCGTCGAACCGGGCGCTCCGCACCAGCCCATTGAAAGCGACCCGGGAGGGCCGGTATCCCAGCTGTGCGAACCGGGTGATGGCCCGCTCGTGGCCCGGGCAGATCAGGGTGCGGGGACGGTAGCCCAGGTCCAGGAGCCGCTCCAGGTACGGGGTGTACCGAGGGTCCGGATCCACGTCGCCCACGGGATGAATTTCGAACAGGAGGTCCGGATGTTGGGTCTTCAGGGTCTCCTGCATGCCGTCCAGCACCTGGCACTCGTAGCCCTCCAGGTCCATTCGGAGGAACGAGATGGGACGCTTTCCCTCGAGAAAGCGGTCCAGGGTCACGGTCTCCACCTCGATGTGCTCGTTGAAGGTGTCCGTCCGGTCGTACTCCATGAGGCAGTGCATGTTGTCCGACGGCCCCAGGTACATGCGGGCCCTGCCCTCGGCGTCGCCGGCCGCAAGGTGAAAGGTCCGGACCCGGTCCTCGCGGCCGTTCAAACGGATGTTCCGGATCAGAAGATCATGGTTCCTGGGAAACGGCTCCAGGGCGTAGACGCAGCCTCCAGGACCGACCAGGGACGCCTCCAGCAGCGCGTAGTACCCGATGTTCGCCCCCACGTCGATCACGGCCGCGCCCGGCCGCAACCGCTCCCGCATGAGCTCGGTCTCCAGCTTCTCGTGGACACCGTAGACCGCCAGGGTCTTGCTGATGCCCGGCACCTGGATGTTGAGCAGCATGCGGTAGTCGTGGATCCGCCGCGGGACATGGGTCCGCCGAAGCCCCCAGCGCTCGACACCGTAGCGGAGGTAGCGAAGCCCGGCGCCGGCGAGCGATCGAGCGCCTTCCACGCGTCCCTTCTCCAGGATCGCCCGAACCCGGCCCACGCTCATCCGGCGCTTTTCTTCCCGGACCCGAAGGCCCTGTCCGTTCGCCCTTTCACCTCGGAGAGTGGACCTCGGAAAGCAAGTACCGAGCCAGCTCCTCGGCCAGCACCCGGTTCCCCTCGGGGGAGTAGTGACCGCCCTTTTTCCCGTAGGCGAACAGGTCGAAGGGGTCCACGTCCAGCCGGTCCACGGTCTCCTTGAAGTCGAACACGGCCAGGTTCAGCGAACGGGCGATCCCCAGGGTGTGCCGCCGGACCTCCTCGAAGGTGTCCCGGGTGTCATCGAGCCAGTAGCCCACGCCGGGCAGGTAGACGAACACCACCTTTCCGCCGCGGCTCCGGGTCTGCCCTTCGGCCGAGGCCAGGACCTCCTCCAGGAGGGGGCCGAACTGCTCGGCCTTCTGCAGGGTCTCCTCGTGGAACAGGACCTGGCGGTCGGTGAGCTCGATGAGCTTGTCCACCAGCCGGGAGTGAAACCGGAGCAGGGTGATGATGGGCTTGGTCCGCCACTCGTTCGAGTAGAACCCCCGCCGGACGGGCCGGTTGAGCCTCTCGTCGATCCAGGCCTTGAGCTCCTCGCCGGTCATGAAGGCGTCGATCACGGCCTCCTCGGCATGAAAGCGATCCTTGAGCTCGGGCGGGGCCAGGGCCTTGAGAAAGGGGCTGCGGATCTCCGTGGGCAGCCCGATGTAGTCGTTGTCGTAGAACACCCAGAGCACCACCCGCGGGGCCTTGGGCAGACCGACCTTCTGCAGCCGGGCCAGCTCTTGAATCGGCGCGGCGGCCGGGACCCCGGCGTTGTACACGGCAAGACCCGTCCGATCCCGAAGCAGGTTCACCCAGAAGCTCTCGTCGGGCACGTCGCACCCCATGGTGAAGGAGTCTCCCACGGCGAACACGTCCAGACGATCGTGGCGGCTGTAGAGCCCGGGCGGGTTGCGGTACCCGTTCTCGTCGGAGGTGTAGGTCACCCATCCGTACCCCTCGTTGCCCAGAACGGTCAGGACGTCGGGCACCGGCGCGAGCCGGTGCAGCCTCTCCCCGAAGGGGTTGATCACGGGGTATGCCGGCTTTCCCTCGTCTCGCATCTTTCGGACCACGCGAAACTTCTGCCAGGGGTCCTTCTCGTAGATGCGAATGCCGATCTCCGCGAACAGGAACCCCAGGACGCAGGAGACCAGGACCAGCACGATGTTCTGGTTGGCCCGGCTGCTCCCTTTGATCCCCAGCAGGCCCGTGAAAACGGCCAGGACCAGCAGGGCCCCCATCAGCATGAGGAGCCGGATCGAGTAGTTGTACCAGACAGGGTCGCCGCTCTCGGTGAGCAGGGCCAGGGCCGCCAGCGTGCCCAGGCAGACCAGGGAGAAGGCGAGGTTGAACAATCTGGGGATCGTGTCCCCGGGCGTTTGAAATCGCTCGCTCATAAGTCGGTGCTCTTTCGTTTCATGATGTTTGACGGGTTCGCCGCTGGATATGCCATAACACTAAGTTCGTTTTCTTCGGGATCGAAATCGCTATCGGGATCGAAATCGAC
>CAYVVQ010000244.1:0-2399 GCA_964454455.1 uncultured Desulfobacterales bacterium
CCTCGCCAGAGAACTGATCGACGATCAGAGCACCATGGCCCTGGCCACGGCCCGGGAGAACGAGGCGTGGGCCGCGCCCGTCTACTACGTTTACTTCGACAAGGCGTTCTGGTTCTTCTCGGCCCCGGACTCGAGGCACATCCAGGAGGCCATGGAGAGCGGAGGGGCCTCGGCCGCGATCTACCCGTTCGTGGACTCGTGGCGGGAGATCCGGGGGATTCAGATGTCGGGCCGGGTCATCAAGGCGAGGCCGGGGCTGGGGGCCGTGAAGGCCGTGCGGGCCTACGTGAGCAAGTACCCCTTCACCCGGGAGTTCTTCGATCCCGGGCAGGAGCTGGACCTGGAGGGGTTCGGGAAGCGGTTTCGGGTGCGGTTCTACCGGTTCGAGCCCGACCTCGTCTACTACATGGACAACCGGATCCGGTTCGGTTTCCGGGAAGCGGTTCACCTGTGAACGGCGGGCGGGAGAGGGAGGCGGTGCCGGGCATCAAGGTCTCCCCGCGCCTCGAGGCCGCGATCGGAAGTCTCCAGGCCGTGATGTTCGACCTGGACGGGACGCTGATCGACTCCATTCCCACGTATCTCAGAATCGTCGCGGCCGTGCTCGATCACCTGGGCCTGCCGCCGCCCCCCCGGGAGGCCGTGTCGGCCGCGCTCAAGGGCGGTTTTTCCGGGTTCCACCACCTGGTCCCCGAGGAGATGAGCCACCGGAGGGAGGAACTGGTCGATGCCTTCCTCGAGGTGGGAAAACGGATCTCCGAGCGGCTCTACCCGGGGTCGGTCGACCTGATCCCGGGGGCGGGGGAGCTGCTTCATCGCCTGGCCGATGCGGGCCTCCGGATCGGCATCGTCTCCTCCTCCCACGCCGGCTACATCCAGCGAAAGCTTTCCCCCCTGAGGGAGGCCGGTCTCGACCGCCTGGTGGAGGCGGTCATCGTGATCGAGGACACGGCCGAGATGAAGCCTTCCCCGGAGCCTGTGAGGGCCTGTGCCGACCGGTTGGGCGTGAAGGAGGACCGCTCGCTCTTCGTGGGAGACGCGGACGTGGACATCCTGGCGGGCAAGCGGGCCGGGACGTACACCGGCGCCGTGCTGACCGGGGTGGACGACTACGATGTCCTGGCCGCGGAGGAACCGGACGTGATCGTCCAGGGCGTTCGGGACCTGCTTCCCCTGTTCTAGTCGGGGTCCCCGGTTTTCCCGTATCGCTCCGCCTTTTCCCTCTTCTCTCGTTCGAAGTCGTGCGGGGAGTCGGGAAGTGGCCCCCATACCAGGGACCGGAGCGCCCGAACATGGGGATGGTCCGTGCCGAGGGCCGGCTCCAGCGAGAGAAGGGTCCGGCCGACGGTCCGGTCGACGCCGTCCTGGACCTGTCCCCGGACCTCTTCGGGCAGGGCGGCGTACTGCTGGACCAGGTTCCCGACCCAGTCGTCCAGGTACCCCAGGTCCCTCGTCTCCCCCGGATAGACGTACCCTTCCAGCGCCCCGGCCGACGATGCGAACTCGTAGACCTCCCTGTACGGGTTCATGCCGGTCCTCTCAGTGGATTCCGCGGTCCCGCCCGGGTCCCGGCCCGGGGCGAGGGCCACGGTCACCGTGTCCCCATCCTTCAGGCCGAGCGACGCCTTGAGGCTCGATGCGGCCAGGATCTCGATCACCCGTTGCTCGTGGACCCGCACCTCCCGGGAGGGCAGGACGACGGCCGCTGGGACGCCGTTCACCGTCACCTTCTTGACTTGGGCGGAGCAGAAAGCGGGATCCTCGGGGACGAGCTCGAAGTCGGGGTCGCCGAGGAAGGCGTCCAGGATCTCGACATCCTCCTCCATCACCCGGACGTTGAGGGTTCCCGGGTAGGGCTCGTAGCCCAGCTCGCGCCGGCACTGCTCCCGGACCCAGTCCACGCGTGTGAAGTAGGCTCCCTGCCCGGCTCCCCGCTCAATGATGCCGCGAATCTCCTTCACCGTCCAATGCTCTCCCTTCCCTGAGGGTTCCCGGAACGCCGTTCCGGGAAGGATCTTACCACCCGCAGGGTCTCGAGCGCCAGCACCTTCCGCGGTTTTTGTCCCGCGGAACGGACCGACCGGAGGGGGAAGCGGCCGTTGGTGGGGAGGGCCTGAAGCTACTGCTTGGTCATGTCCTTGCCGCAGCACTTGAGGGGGACCGTGCAGGCCCCTTCTTCTCCAGCCCCGCACGAGCAGGGTTTGGCGACCTGCAGCTCCAAGCCGCAGCTTTCGCACACAAAACGGTCCCCGAGTTTCATTTCCGCACAGTTGGCCATGGTGTCACCTCCTTATGGGGGCGCCCGCCCGTCGGGCGCGACGCCGATTCTGGATGCCATTATCGGCGATCTCCTCATCCGGGTCCATGGGGGGGATCCTGTATGTTGGAGCGAAAAGGAG
>CAYVVQ010000245.1:0-2383 GCA_964454455.1 uncultured Desulfobacterales bacterium
ATCAGCTCGAGGACATCTACAACATGGAGCAGGCCCAGGATCGATTCCGCCGCGCCATGAGCGCGGTGACCGCGTTCATCGACAAGGTGCCGTCCTCCATTGTGGTGATTTCCTGCCTGGGGCAGTTCTACACCGAGCTCCGCGGCACCCTCGCGGGTTCGGTGCAGGACCGGCTGGAAACGTCCCCGGAGCCCGTCGAGCTCGAGGGAAAACGGACCGCGAGGGAGGTGCGGGACATGGTGGAGCTGAGGCTCCGCCACTACTTCGAGGCCTTCGACCTCGACGTGGACGAGGACGCGCCGCTCTATCCGTTCCGGCCGGAGGACCTGGAGGGACTGTCCTCCCTTCGAACGCGGGACGTGCTCGACAGCTGCCGGGTGCACCGGGAGCGGGCGGTGAAGGAGCGGAAGCTGCCGGAGCCGGCCTTCGAGATCGAGGCCCAGCCCGCGGCGCCCCGTGTCGATGTGCTGCAGCTCCAGCAGGCGTGGAACGACCACCTGCGAAACGGGGAGTTCCAGACCCCCGAGGAGGATTCCGCCCGGGTTTCCCTGCTGAGCGAGACCCTCGGGCGCTGCGGCCGGGAGCTGCAGCCCCCCCGCGACGTGGGGACCGTTCTCCACGGGACGATCGCCGACGTGACGTTCGGCTCGCGGCGCTTGTGGGTGGGGCTGTGCAACAAGTCCGCCCGGGGCGGCGCCCTGGCCCGGCAGCTGGAGCAGGTGGCCGGGAGTGCGGGAGAGCGCCAGGTCGTCCTGGTGCGGACCACCGACTGGCCCAGCAACCCCCGGACCCGGATCTGCCGGTACCTGGGGGAGCTGTTGTCCAGGGGAGCGCGCCGGGCCGTGATCGAGGAGTCCGACTGGCGTACCATGACGGCCTACCCCGGTTTCGAGGAGATGCACGGCGACGATCCCGGCTTCGAGGCGTGGCGGCGGACGGACCGGCCTCTCACCAGCCTGCCCGGCGTCCGCGGCGTTCTCGGCCTCCAGGAGCGAACGGTCACGCGCGCGGAGCCCGCGGTCCCCACCGGGGCGGGGGCCGACGAACCCGCAGCGGCGTCGCCGGGGGGCGCCGTGGTTATCGGGCGGACGGCGGGCCGCTCCCCCCGCCCGGTCGAGGTGCAGCCCCGGGAGCTGGCCCGACACGCGGCCTTCCTGGGAGGCACGGGGAGCGGCAAGACCACGGCCGCCATGGTGATGGTCGAGCAGCTGCTTCTCGCCGGCATTCCGGCCCTGCTGATCGACCGCAAGGGGGACCTCTGCTGCTACGCGGACGGGAAACTGTGGGAGCAAACCGCGCCGACCGAGACGGCGGAGGCGCGTCGCGTCCGGCTGCGGGAGACCGTGGAGACGGTCCTGTACACGCCGGGCGACCCGAGAGGGCGGGGCCTTTCCATCACCATCGTACCGGAAGGCGTGTCCGAGCTCCCGTCCATCGAGCGGGAGCAGATCACCGGTTACGCCGCCACGGCGCTCTGCCTGATGATGGGCTACAACCTGGGTACGGCGAGGCCCAAGAGCCTGCACGCGATTCTCAAGTGCGCCGTCGACGTGCTCGCCCGGCTGGTGCCGGCCGAGCAGGTCACCCTCGAGGAGCTGGTGAGGATGCTGGACGAGCAGGATCCGGTGCTGCTCAATGCCGTGGGAAAGCTCGACGTGAAGCTCTTCGACAAGCTCGTGAACGACCTGGAGACCCTTCGGCTGGGGAAGGGCCGGTTGCTGGAGTCCGAGGCCGAGCGGCTGAACATCGAGATGCTCCTGGGGCTGGGATCGCACCACAAACCCGGCAAAACGCGGCTTTCCATCCTCAGCACCAAGTTCCTGGGAGACGAGCAGGACGCGCTGTTCTGGGTGGCGCAGCTCCTCCTTGAGCTGGGCCGGTGGACGAGCCGGAACCCGAAGAAAGGCCTTCAGGCCGTCGTCATGTTCGACGAGGCGGACCTGTACCTGCCGGCCACGAGGAAGCCCGCCACGAAGGAGCCCATGGAGAGCCTGCTGAAGAGGGCCCGCTCCGCGGGCCTGGGCGTGCTCCTGGCCTCTCAGAACCCCGGGGACTTCGACTACCGGTGCCGGGACAACATCCGGACCTGGCTCCTGGGGCTCATCAAGGAGGAGCAGTCGCTGAGGAAGATGCGGCCCATGCTCAAGGAGTTCCGGGAGGATGTCACCTCCCGGCTACCCGGCCAGTCGATCGGGGAGTTTCATCTGGTGCGCGAGGGGCGGGTCGAGCGGGTGAAGGCGGACCGCTCGGCCATTGACCTGCAGCAGCTTTCCGAGGAGCGCATCCTTGCCCTGGCTCGAAACCGCCGGGACGATCCGAGCACGGGAACCCGGTCGGTCGAGGTGGGAAAATTCTAGGGGACGTTTTTGCATAATTGCATAAC
>CAYVVQ010000246.1:0-2381 GCA_964454455.1 uncultured Desulfobacterales bacterium
ACTACCGGGACCAGATCGAGGCCCGCTGCGATCGGCTGTGGGAGGAGCAGGGGGAGACGTCATGAGCGAGGGAACCTTCAGCAGGGTGGACCCGTCGGGCGAGAGGATGTACGGCCCCAGAGGGGTCGTGGTGTGCGGGTACCCGCCGGCGGAGCACGCCCCTGTGATCGGGCTCCTGGAAAAGGTTTGCGGGGAAGGCCTGACCGTGAGGTTCGCCGGGGAGGAGGCGGCCCGGGAGACCCTGTCGGATCTCCTGGCGCTGCCGCACCGCTGGGGCGAAGGTCTGGAGTCGGGTCTCAACCGGGCCCTGGTGCTTTCCGGGCTGACCCAGAAGGAGCTTCACACCCTCATGGCGGCCTACCGTCAATCGGGGCTTCCCCCGCAGCTCTGGGCCGTCCTGACCCCCACCTCGGAAGGCTGGGCGCTCCGGGATCTCCTGGCCGAGCTCTCGCGGGAGGCCGAGGCCGTGGGGAAGCGAAAGACCCGCCCGCGGGGTCCAAACGACAACGAGGGCTGACCCCGACACGCCGTCCGGCCCGCGTTTCCTTTGAGGCCTCGCCTCCCGCCGGACATCGGAAAGCGGAGGGGCATGTGCCTGAGCTCCACCCGCGAGCAGGAGAGGGTGGACCGGGCGAGGACCAGGGCGCCCCGAGGGGGCCACGGTCCGGGTCTTCCCTCACGGCGGGGCGGGCTTTGCGGACGCGCCCCGGGAGGGTTGCCCGTCGGACGCCCGGTCCACGGTCACGATCCCCAGAAATCCGTCCACGGTGATCCAGTCCCCGGTCCGGAGACGGGCCGTGGCGTCGGGCACGCCGGTCACGCAGGGAAGCCCGTACTCCCGGGCGATGATCGCCCCGTGAATGAGCATGCCGCCACGACGTTCCACGATCCCTGAGGCCAGGGGAACCACGGCCGTCATGCCCGGGTCCACCGCGTCGCAGACCAGGATCTCCCCGGCCTCGAGGCTGCGGAGATCGCCGGGGTTCCGCACCACGCGCGCCCGGCCGGAGGCCATGCCCGGCCCCGCGGGCTGTCCCACGAGCTGTCTCGGCGTCTCGCCGGGGCTCGAGGACGGTCCCTTCCCTTTCTCACCGTCCGGAACCCGAAACGACGGGTCCTCGAGCGCTTCCGCCACCTCCAGGGGGTCGAGACGCGAAACACCGGCCCCCAGCCGGTCCGAGAGCCGGGCCTTGCCCTCTTCCGCGGCCCGAACGAGGCGGGCCTCGATTCGCCCCAGGTAGAGGTTGTCGTCGTCGCGGAGCCTGTAGCTGGCGCGGGCCAGGTCGAGAATACCCGTCGCCTCGTCCCGGCGCTCGGTCGAGAAGGCGGCCAGAAATCGCTTCTCCAGGCGGCCTCGATCCGTTCCGTGTTTCGGGCTTTCCCGAGGGGGAAGCGCGGCGAGCTTGGAAACAAGAACGATGATGTCTTCCTGGTCCCTCGTACAGGAGGACTCGTGGCAGCTGAGCTCGCCGAACCGGTTCAGGTAGTCGTCCAGGGCCCGCTGAAACGCGTCGGGCAGCCCGGACCGTTGCCCCCGGCGGAGGGAGGTCCCGAGCTCCGGATCTCCCCGGACCACCGCGGCGAGGTCGTCGAGGGCCCGGTTTCGTCCCACGCTGAGCAGGTCGTTCGTTCCCAGGAGCCCGACGAACTCGAAGGGATCCTCCGGGCGGAGGGCGTCGTTGTAGACGTGCCCGAAGAGCCTCACCCCGTGGGCAAAGGGAATGCACTCGTTCCAGTAGACGTTGGTCCAGGCGTCCAGGATCTCCTTCCTGCGACGGATCTCACGGGCCAGCTCGGGGTCGCTTAGGCGGGCGGGGTCCACGGCGTCGAGCCGGGCGGCCTCGTCGGCCATGCCGGGCAGGATCTCCTCCTCGATGCGCACGCGAAGGTCCTTCAGGTTGCGGAGGCTCCGGCGGAGGCTCAAATACCAGGGACGCGGGTCCTCCCCGCCGTCCTTGGCAAGCGTCGTGATGGGGCGCGCCTGGAGCGCGTGGAGCGTGTCCCCCCGGAAGGTCCACTCCACGTCCTGGGGGCTGCCCAGGAGGTCCTCGGCGGTCATGGCCAGGTGGAACACCCGGTCCACTTCCGCGGGTTCCAGGGGTGGACGGGCAAGGGTTTCCGCGGGAAGCGGCTGGAGCCTCGTACCTTCGGCCACGGGAACGACGGCGGACTCCCGCACGGGAGGCGTGTGGGAGAGCAGGCGCCCCGAGGTGCGGTCCAGGAGCCACCGGTCCGGCTCCACCCGGCCGTCCACCAGGCCTTCGTTCAGGCCGTGGACGCCTTCGATCACCGCCTGGGACGGATCGTTGGGGTTTCGGCAGAAGGCGATCCCGGAGCGCTCCCCCGCCACGATCTCCTGGATCAGCACGGCCATGGCGCTG
>CAYVVQ010000247.1:0-2354 GCA_964454455.1 uncultured Desulfobacterales bacterium
GGAAGGCAGAATGCTCATTGACAGGGATATCGTCCGGGGATATTCTAAAACGTTGGTAGTCACTCGAGGATGAAGGCCTGAAAGGGGAATGATCACCATTCTGACCATAGCCGGTTCGGACTCGAGCGGTGGGGCCGGCATCCAGGCCGACATCAAGACCATTCACCGCCTCGGCGCACACGCCTTGTGTGCCGTCACCGCGGTGACCGCACAGGGCTCCCGCGGCCTGTCATCGGTCCATCCGATCCCTCCGGGCGAGATCTCGAAGCAGATCGAGGAGGCCGTGGCCGACGCGTTTCCGCGGGCCGTAAAGATCGGCATGCTGAAATCGCCGGGGGCCGTCGAGGCCGTGGCCTCCCTGGTGGAGCGCTGTCGGTTCGTCAACGTGGTGCTGGATCCCGTCATGCGGGCCACCGCCGGGGGGCGGCTGCTGGATGCCGACGCCCTGGAGCCGTTCCTGAGGGAGCTCGTCCCCAGGGTGCACGTCCTGACCCCCAACCTCGAGGAGGCCTCCCTCCTGTCGGGCCGGCCGGCGGACACCCTCGAGGAGGCGGAAGAGGCCGCCCGGGTCCTGAAGGGCCTGGGCCCTGACGTCGTGGTGACCGGCGGGCATTTCCCGGGTCGGTGTGTGGATCTCCTTTGCGACATCAGGGGGGTGCATCCCTTTCCGGGCGGCCGGCTGGAGACGACATCCACCCATGGGAGCGGCTGCGTGTTCTCTGCGGCGCTGGCCGCGTCCTTGGGCATGGGAATGGATCTGCACGGGGCGGTCGCCCGCGCGGGCGAAACCACCCGGGAAGCCCTGAGGCTGGGCTATACACTGGGCTCGGCCGCGGGCGTGGTCAACCCGCTCGGCCGCTGCCTGCAGGAAGGGACGGATGGTGCGGACACCCCCTAATGACAAGCTCCCGCGGATTCGGCGGGGTTGAGGAACGAAACATCATGACGCAGATCGCGAAGGCAAGAGAAGGCATCACGACCGAGGCCGTCCGGCGGGTGGCCGAGGCGGAGCAGGTCCCGGCCGACCAGCTCAGGGAGCTGGTGGCCACGGGGCGGGTCGCCATTCCGGCCAACCCGGCGCACGCGGGGCTCGTACCCTGCGGCATCGGCGAGGGCTTGACCATCAAGGTCAATGCGAACATCGGCACCTCCTCGGACAAGGCCTCCCTCGAGGAGGAGAGGCGCAAGCTGGAGGCCGCGCTGGAGGCGGGCACGGACGCGGTGATGGATCTTTCCACCGGTGGGGATATCGACCGGTGCAGGAGAAACGTGCTCGAGAACTGCCCCGTTCCCGTGGGGACGGTGCCCATCTACCAGGCGGTCGTGGAGGCCGTGAACGAGGGGGGCGGTCTGATCCACCTGACGGCCGACCGGCTGTTCGACGTGATCGAGCGGCAGGCCGCCGACGGGGTGGACTTCGTCACCGTCCACTGCGGGTTGACCCTGGCGGCCCTGGAGAGTCTTCGGTCCCAGGGGCGCGTCACGGACATCGTGAGCCGCGGAGGAGCCTTCCTCACCACCTGGATGCTCCATCACGGGAGGGAGAACCCGCTCTACGAGCAGTACGACCGCCTCCTGGAGATCGCGCGCGCACACGACGTGACCCTGAGCCTGGGCGACGGCCTGAGACCCGGATGCCTTGCGGACGCCACGGACCGGGCGCAGGTGCACGAGCTCATGACCCTGGGCGAGCTGACCGATCGGGCCTGGGCCGGGGACGTCCAGGTCATGATCGAGGGACCGGGGCATGTCCCCCTGAACCAGATCCGGGCCAACATCCTTCTCCAGAAACAGCTGTGCCGGAATGCGCCGTTCTACGTACTGGGACCTCTGGTCACGGACGTGGCCGCCGGGTACGATCACGTGGCCTGCGCCATCGGCGGGGCCGTGGCCGGAGAGGCCGGGGCGGACTTTCTCTGCTACGTGACGCCCTCGGAGCATTTGTGCCTGCCCGGCCCCGAGGAGGTGAGGGAGGGCGTGGTGGTGACCCGGATCGCCGCCCACGCGGCGGACATCGCGCGCGGACATCGGGGGGCCCTCGAACGGGACCGCAGGATGAGCGAGGCGAGGAAGCGGCTCGACTGGGAGGCCCAGATGGCCTTGGCCATCGACCCGGTCAAGGCGCGGCGCATGCGGGCGGCCAGCCCCCCCGGCGAGGACGATGTCTGTACCATGTGCGGGAAGTTTTGCGCCATCAAGCAGGTGCTGGACTACTTCAGCACCGACTGATTCAGGGACCGCAGCAGCAGCGCTTCATCCAGGGCCCGGACGGTTTCGAACCGCCGGGCCCGTTCCGTTTCGGACGCCGGCTCCGTTCCGCCGATGCCCATCCCTCGAGCCAAGCCCCCGGCGCC
>CAYVVQ010000248.1:0-2347 GCA_964454455.1 uncultured Desulfobacterales bacterium
AAACGGATACAGCGGGTGCTCGATGCGGGCGCGCGGGAAGGGGTTTACCCGGGCGCTGCGCTCGCCGTGGGACAGGCCGGGAAGGTCGTCTTCTCCCTTCGGGCCGGTAGCCTCTCCACCGATCCTCCCGGCCGGGTCGTGGACGAGGGGACCATCTTCGACCTGGGCTCCCTCACCAAGCCTCTGGCGACCACCCTTGCGCTGATGCGGCTCGTGGACACGGGACGGCTCGACCTGGACCAGCCGATCGCGGAGCTCCTGCCGGAATCGTCGGGGGGCGACCGGCGCATCACGCCCCGTCTTCTCCTCTGCCACGCCGCGGGCCTGCCGGACTGGAGGCCCTACTACAGGCGCCTGCAGGACGTCGAGCCGGAGATGCGGAAGGCCCGGTGCCGGAGCTGGATCCTGGATGAGCCCCTCGCTTACGAGCCGGGAAGGGGGTGCGTCTACTCCGACCTGGGGTTCATGGTCCTGGAGTGGGTGGTGGAGCGGGTTGCCGGCGTGGACATGGGGGCCTACGTTGATCTTCTCTTTCTCGAACCCCTGGGCCTCGAGCGGACGTTTCTCTTTCGAACCGGCGACGCTCCCCGGTTTCCGAAAGAACTGTTCGCCGCCACCGAGAACTGCCCCTGGAGGGGGCGGGTTCTACGGGGCGAGGTCCATGACGAAAACGCCTTCGCTCTGGGCGGCTACTCCGGCCACGCCGGCCTGTTCGGTACAGCGGGAGAGGTGTTCTCGCTGGCGGGCATGCTTCGCGACCACCTGACGGCGGAGCGAAACGACCTGTTCCATCCCGAGACGGTCCGGACGTTTTTTCACAGAGAGGACGGGATCCCAGGCTGCAGCAGGGCTCTGGGATGGGATACGCCCTCCCCGCATGGGTCCGCAGCCGGCCGGTATTTTTCGGAATACAGCGTGGGGCACCTCGGGTTCCCGGGGGCCAGCCTGTGGATGGACCTGGACAAGGACGTCCAGGTGGTCCTTCTCACCAATCGGGTCCACCCCACGCGGCGGAACGGGCGGATTCGGGACTTCCGGCCGCACCTCCACGACTGCGTCATGGAGGTGCTGGGCCTGGCGTGACACCGCCGAGCCGCGTGGATTGCTGCTCGCGCTGCTGTCCGGGCGAGCCGGACCCCGCCTTCCGCAAGAGGCCTACCGGGGGTCTCCCCACAACCACCGATCACAGAACGACTCGGGCAGGAGGGCGGTCAGGCGCACCAGCAGCAAAAGGGCCGCCACGGCAAAAAGGGCGCGGGCCCAGAGGAGCCCGGACAGGTGCCCTCCCATCATGACCATGAGCAGGGTGTCCTCGAAAAGGCTGTGGGCCAGTCCCATGAGCGTCAAGGCGTAGAAGACGTCGCGCTTGTCGATGCGGCCGGAGCGGGCCTCCCGGATGATCAGCCCCCCTCCGTAGGAGATGCCCAGGGTGACCCCGATGATGGCGATGGTCGAGGCCTTGGGTCCGATGCCCATGAGTCGAAGGACGGGCTGCAGCACCCGGTTCATGATCTCCGTGATCCGGAACCGCTCCAGGGCCCTCATGAAAAGAAGCAGGCCCACGATGATGCCGAAGATGGAGGCCAGGTTTCCGAGCTCGCCGACGGCCCAGGCCGCGATGGACTCCTTGCCCGGCGAAACGCCCGCCTCGGGGCTGAGAAGGATGTTCACGGGGTCTTCGAGCAGCTCGAGCCCGCCGTAAACCAGGTGCAGCACCCAACCGATGAGCAGGGCCGATCCGATGCGGGCCGCCCCCTGGAACAGGAGCCGGGGCCCCGACTTCTGGGCGATCTTCAGCTCCACGGGAAGGCTGTGGGCCACGAGGATCATGGTGCCCAGCACCGTGGCCTGGGCCGTGGTCAGGGGGGCTTCGTCCACGAGGGAGAGGAGGACCACGATGGAGCCGTAGATGTTGTTGAGCATGGCCGTCGCCCAGACCAGGCCCATCTCCGCCGGCAGACCCACCAGTCGCATGACCGGCTCCAGAGGGACGGCCAGAGACCGGATCAGCCCGAGCTCCTTGAGGACCTTGACCAGTATGAGCACGGGAATCATCACCTTGAACAGGTGATAGCTCACCGAAAGGGCGTCCTTCACCAAGGAGACGGTATGTTCTTTGAGGGAGGTCAGCGCGGTCACGTCGTACTCCGGAGGGGCGGCCTTCCGCCGGAACACGGATGCGGACATACCCCTTCCAAACGGGGCGGAGTATAGATCAAACCTGTCGCATCGGCAACGGAAAAGCACGGAAAAGCAGCGGTCTGACGGGGTTCAGGGACTCGCATTTGAAGATCCGGTTCCCCCCGTGGATGGTTTTGTCTTGAAAAGGCGTGGTATGCTGTGCTAT
>CAYVVQ010000249.1:0-2343 GCA_964454455.1 uncultured Desulfobacterales bacterium
CCCCGGCCCCAGGACGTCCTCGGCGGCTCCTGCGATCTCCCGGCAGGTCGCCTCGTCGTTCACCAAGGGCGGGACCAGGCCGGTCCACGCCACCTCGCCCTTGCAGCCCATGGCGCCGGCAGTCCCGCGGACCACCCGGTCCACCTTTTCCCGCATGGCCGTCCGCACCGACCCGTTCTCGCACCGCGCCGTGCCTCCCAGGATCACCCCGTCAGGGATCACGTTGAAGGCGGTCCCCGCCTCCAGGGTGCAGACCGAGAGCACGGCCCGGTCCATGGGATTTGTCTCCCGGCTGATCACGGCCTGGAGCGCGGTCACCACGTGAGCCGCGGCCGTGACCGGGTCGCGCGCCAGGTGGGGGTAGGCGCCGTGGCCCCCCGTCCCTCGAACGCGGATCTCGAACCGGTCCGCCGACGCCATGTGGGGACCGGCCTGAATTCCCACCTTGCCCACCTCGATGTCGGGCCAACCGTGAAGGGCCACGATTCGGTCCACGGAGGGCTCACGAAGGCAGCCCGCCTCGATCATGGCCTTCGCCCCGCCGAAGATCTCCTCGGCGGGCTGGAACAGGAACTTGACCGCGCCGGAGAAGTCCTCCCGAGCCTCGGACAAGAGCTGTGCAGCGCCGAGGAGCATGGTCGTGTTGCCGTCGTGCCCGCATGCGTGCATGACCCCTGGGTTGCGGGAGGCGTAGGACAGCCCCGTCCGCTCGGTCACGGGCAGGGCGTCCAGGTCCGCCCGCAGGGCCGTGACCAGCTCCGGGCCGCTCCGCTCCCCTCTCAGGAGCCCGACAAGGCCGGTTCGAAGCTCCAGGGGAAGGATTTCCACGCCCAGTTCGGCCAGCTCGCGCCGGATCCGTTCCGTGGTCGCGACCTCCTGGAAGCCGATCTCGGGATTCCGGTGGATCTCGTGGCGGATTCCACCAAGACGGGGCTGCAGGCCGCGGGCCTTTTCCATCAGGATTTGGCTCTCCATCACCTACTCCAGGGCAGCGTGACGTTTGCGGGGTGTAAAACCTCACCTACGAAAACACCGGTTTTCATCAGCGGTGGTGACCGGAAGCCGGAAGCCGGTCATGGACGTTTGGAAAGATACTCGAAAGCGCGGTGCCGACGCAAGAGGCTTCAGAACGAATCGGAGCGAACGGGTTGGAAAACCCGTTCGGGTGAGACGATGCCCTGCGAGGGGATCAAGGAGCGCTGCCTATGGCTTCGCGGACCCCTCCGGGAGCACCTGGTTGCGGAGGCTCCCTGTAGGAGGATCCGTGCTCGCCTGACCGGTTGCGCCTTCCCGGGGGCGTTGGTCTCGTTCCTTCAAGAGCGTTTCCCCCCGGAGCACGGACTTGCTCACGGCAGGAACCGAGAGGCCGAGCCTTCGGGCCAGGTCCGTCATGGTGTATCCGAGCTCCCGCACCGCCCAGTAGCAGAGGACGCTGCGCGCCTCGACCCGGCGACGCTGCCTGCCCTGGGACCACACCTCGGACTCGTCCATGTCCCAGAGCTCGGCCACCCTGGCGGCGACCCGCTCCAGGGTCATCCCCTCCATGGCCCGGGCCGTCCGTGGGTCCACGACCTCAGCGGCACGGGACAGGACCGCCTCCACGAAGTCGCCGTCCCCCAGGATCCTCTCGTCGCTGGGCGGGAAGACGTTCCTCCTGCGGAGCGCCTTGACCCGGGTCCAGCCTCCGTGGCTCCGAATCAGCCCTCCACCGGTCAGCTCTTGCGTCCTCTCCCGGTCCGCACCCCGTTCGATGAAGGCGCGATACGCCCGTCTGGCCGACGAGTTGTTGTCCCCGAACATGGCCAGGATGCGTTCGGTCTCCTGCCAGGGGCGGGCCGTGTTTCCCAGAAGCACCCCGTGGCCGCAGTAGGGATGCCGATCCAGCTCGTCCAGGTCCTTCACCTGTCCCGCCCGGAGGGGGTGGCGGTGGACGAAGCGCACCAGCTGGAGGAGATAGCGGTCCTCCTGGCAGAGGACCGACTTGAAGCGGTTCCGGAAGAGCGGGCCGCCGCGCCGTCTCCGCCGGTTGAACCCGACGGCGTACCCGGTCAGGAGCCGCCTCATCACCGTGGAGACGGGGGCCGTCCCGGTCTTGAGGACGAGGTGCACGTGATCGGGGATCAGGCACCAGGCCATGCAGGCGGTCCCGGTCCCGGCCAGGACGCTTCCGAGCCGCGCCAGGAAGTCCTCCCGGTCGGTGTCCGTCCCAAAGAGGTCGACTCCTTCCAGCCCCCGGGCCATGATGTGATGAAGGGCGCCGGGCGCGTCGATTCTGGAGGATCGGGGCATGGTTTGAACGCTCCTGTGGGTTGATTTCTACGAATCCGCCAGGCGCCTGGCGGC
>CAYVVQ010000250.1:0-2316 GCA_964454455.1 uncultured Desulfobacterales bacterium
GCGCCGCTGGTAGCGCT
Organism: uncultured Desulfobacterales bacterium; assembly: GCA_964454455.1. Classification (GTDB taxonomy): domain Bacteria; phylum Desulfobacterota; class DSM-4660; order Desulfatiglandales; family HGW-15; genus JAIPEI01. The sequence goes on from CAYVVQ010000250.1 coordinate 18, forward strand.
ATCACCTGTTGAAATGCCAAGGGCAGGATGGGTTTCTCGATGCGAGTGTAACACGGGCCTCGCGGAAAATGAACCATGTTGACGGCCTATGGACCGTGCCCACCCGAAATCCTCGTCGAGGAGGTATCGCCATGAATGAAAAGAACGGATCAGGTTGATCGAGAGAGGGGAGGAAATGTGTTGACAAGGCCGATCAGTACGGCTAAACATCAAGGTTCAAATTCACTGAAGGCGAACCCCCGGCACAACGGCGTGCCGACCGGGTTCATCGAGACGAAGGCGTCTTTTCCCGATGACGGGAAGACGTCTTTTTTTGTCCGAACCCCTAAGGAGGTCAACCGCATGAACCTACAGCAACCCAACTCCAACGACGCCCTGCAGACCAAGAACCGATCCCGCAACATCGCCCCCCAGTCCGGCATCTGCAGCCGCTGCATCGACGGCTGCAAGGGCAACTGCGACATGTTCCGGGCCACGTTCCGCGGACGCGAGCTCCTCTATCCCGAGCCCTTCGGGAGCGTGACCGCAGGAGCGGACAAGGACTACCCCGTGGACTACTCGCACCTGAACATCATGGGGTATGCGCTCGGGGCCAAGGGCATGGAGGCGGATCCGGACCAGGCCACATTCCCCGCCGTGGACACGGAGACCTCATTCGGGGACCGGGACAAGATCAAAATGAAGGTGCCCATTTTCACCGGCGCCCTCGGCAGCACGGACATCGCCCGCAAGAACTGGGAGCATTTCGCCATCGGCGCGGCCATCAGCGGCATCAGCCTCGTCTGCGGCGAGAACGTCTGTGGCATCGACCCGGGTCTGGAGCTCAACGGAGACGGCAAGATCACCAAGAGCCCGGAGATGGACCGGCGGGTGCGCGAGTACCGGCGGTACCACGAGGGCTACGGGGACATCCTCGTACAGATGAACGTCGAGGACACCCGCATGGGGGTGGCCGAGTACGTGATCGACAAGCTCGGCGTGGAGACCATCGAGCTCAAGTGGGGCCAGGGCGCCAAGTGTATTGGAGGGGAAATCAAGGTCAACTCCCTGGAACGGGCGCTGGAGCTCAAGCGGCGCGGCTACATCGTCACGCCCGACCCGGAGGTCCCCGCCTACCAGGCCGCCTTCAAGGCCGGTCCCCTGAAGCAGTTCGAGCGTCACTCCCGGCTGGGATTCATCGACCAGGAGGACTTCATGAAGGAGGTGGAGCGGGTCCGGGGGCTCGGCGCCAAGCGGATCACCCTGAAGACCGGGGCCTATCCCATGCGCGAGCTCGCCATGGCCGTCCGCTGGTCCAGCGACGCCAAGATCGATCTTCTGACCATCGACGGCGCCCCCGGCGGCACCGGCATGAGCCCCTGGCGCATGATGACCGAGTGGGGCGTGCCCGCCGTCTACCTCCACGCCATGGCCTACGAGCTGTGTGAACGGCTGGCCAAGAAAGGCGCATGGGTCCCGGACCTCGCCTTTGCAGGCGGGTTCTCGGCCGAGGATCACGTGTTCAAGGCCCTGGCCCTGGGCGCCCCTTACACCAAGGCGGTCTGCATGGGCCGGGCCCTCATGATCCCCGGGATGGTGGGGAAGAACACGGAGAAGTGGCTCCGGGGGGAGGATGGGGGGCTCCCGGCCACCGTCTCCCGGTTCGGGGACACCAAGGAGGAGATCTTCATGGACTACGAGGTCCTCAAGGAGCGGTACGGCGCGGAGGCGGAGAAGCTTCCCCTGGGAGCGATCGGGATCTTCAGCGCCACGGACAAGATCAGGGTGGGCCTCCAGCAGCTCATGGCCGGATCCCGAAACTGGAAGGTGGAGTACATCAGCCGCAGCGACCTCATGTCCCTGACCGAGGAGTGCGCCAAGATCACGGCCATCCCTTACGTGATGGAGGCCTACAGGGACGAGGCCTACCAGGTCATCGACGCGTGATTCCCGACACGTCCTGAAATCGGGCGGCGGGGGCCGGTATCGACGATCGGCCTCCGCCACGGCCCCATTGACAAAGGTCGCTGTCAGCGGGTATGTTTCGCCGGTAAATCGGTATCGAAGGATTTGCAGGAAGCCGCTCACCCGCCGCTGGAAACACGATCATCCATTGAACATTCCGGAGGTAGATTTCGAAGCTTGGGCTTTTTGTGCCTCCACCAGGCATTCCGCAACCGTACGCTGAAAAGGATCCGCTTGTGACATCCGAAAACCCGCCTAACTCATCCTGTATCGCCTTTCCCGACAGCGAGCGGGCCGGGACCGAGTTCTATTCCCATTTCAAGGTGTTCCACGAGCTCATGTCCGTCAAGGTGAA
>CAYVVQ010000251.1:0-2289 GCA_964454455.1 uncultured Desulfobacterales bacterium
AAAATCGGGAGGAACTGTACCTGCGGGAGCTGGAGACCATTCTCCGGTTCGGTGCGCTCGTCAACTCCAGCCTCAACATCGAGACCGTGCTGGACCACGCCATGCAATGGGCCGAGGAGTTCATGGACGCCACGGCCAGCACCGTCTACGAGCTGGAGGAGGCCACCGGGGATCTCTTCGTTCGTCTCGCGCGCGGGGAGAAGAAGGAGCCCGTTCGCGGCATCCGGCTCCGGGTGGGGGAAGGCATCGCCGGGCACGTGGTAGAGACCGGCGAACCCATCGTGATCCAGGACGCCCCCAGAGACCCCCGGTTCAGCGACCGGTTCGACCGGATGACCGGCTTCCGGACCCGGTCCATGATCTGCGTCCCCCTGGTGGTCCGAGGCCGGTCGGTCGGCGCCCTCCAGGTCATCAACAAGAGGACCGGAGGGGCGTTCACCCGGACCGACCTGGAGCTCCTCACCGCGGCCTCCCAGCAGATCGCCGTGGCCCTGGAGAACGCCAAGCTCTACCGGCGCCTCCAGCGCAAGTTCCAGCTCACCGAGAAGGAGCTCCTCGAGACCCAGGAGCGGCTCATTCGAAGCGAGCGACTGAGCGCCATGGGGCACCTCGTCCAGGGCGTCGCCCACGAGATCCGCAACCCCATCATGACCATCGGGGGCTTCGCGCGGAGGATCAAGTCCCGCTCGAACGACGAGGAGAGCCTCGCCCGATACGCCGACATCATCCTCGAGGAAACGGCCCGGCTCGAGAACCTGGTGCAGCAGGTCCACGAGTTCTCGGAGGTGCAGACGGCCGCCCTCGTGCCCAACCGCGTCGAGGCGGTGTTCGAGGAGATCGCCCCCAAGATCGAGGCCATGGCCCGGGAACTCCAGGCCGAGGTGCGCTTCCAGGTGGAGGACGACCTTCCCCCGGTGGAGATGGACTGCTCCCAGGTCTCCCGCGCCCTCCTGAACATCGCTCGAAACGGTCTCGAGGCCATGCAGCCCGGCGGAACCCTGGAGGTCCGCATCTTCGGTAAGGATCGCAACCTGTTCATCTGCATCGCGGACACGGGGAGAGGGATTCCGAAGGACCTCCTCCGCTCCGTCTACGACCCCTTCGTCACCTCCAAGACGCGCGGAGGCGGCCTCGGGCTGACCATGGCCCACCAGATCGTCATGAATCACCACGGCGGGATCCACATCGAGAGCGCGGAAGGAGAAGGGACCTTGGTCACCATCCGCATCCCGTATCCCACGCCCTCACCCGCCGCGGACACCACGGAGCCGTTGCCCGTTGCGGGAGAATCGTCGACGGTCGCGGACAGACTGTCGGGCGCCTAGACAGGCCGCCCCCATCCACCGGACCAGGAGGCCGCATGGAACGAAAAGGCAAGAGCCGCGCCGGACTTTGGATTCTCGTTCTCGTCATCCTCGTCGCGGCCGCCCTGATCGCGTACGTTGTGCTCTCGGGTCCGGCCGACGGGCCCGAGCCCGGCCCTGCGACTTCGGGAACAGCAACCCTGACGGACGAACAGACGTTCCCGGAGGCGCCCAGGCACGCGGTGCCGCACGAACCGGACCCCTCGGAGCCGTCCTATCCGCTGGAGTCGCCGGCCCCTGACGAAGAGCCGGGGGCGGCCGGGAGCGTGGTCAGCGGGGAGGTTCCCGCGGTCGAGGAGCCAGAGGACGAATGTGCGAGAATCGAGCGCGACGTCCGGGACTTTTTCGGCTACCTGGACGAGCAGGAGTACGTCCGGCGGTTGACCCGAGACGCCGACGCCTGGTCCGTCTTCGTCCGGGCCCTGGGCAAGCTCGCCGCGCGGCCCCCGGCGCCGGCCGGGGAAGGCCTGGATCCCGCCGTCATGACCCGGAACATCTACCACCTGTTCCGGGTGCTGGACGATCGGGAGATCCACTTGACCAAGGACGTGATCGAGCACGAAGGCGACACCCTGGAGCTGAATCTGGACATCCTCTACCGGTGGCTGACCCTGGGGGAGCGGTGCCCGGACCCCGAAGGGGTCCGCCCCTCGCAGGAGGTCCTTTACCGCTACGCGGGCTTCTTCATGAACACCATCGGCGGACGTGCCTACCTGTTCCGGCGCGCGGCCTGGCTCCGCATCCTGGTCAGCTACTACGCCGTCCTCATCCTCCACGATGCGGACCGCGAGGGCATCAACAGCTACGGCATCGACGTCCTGCCCCTGGCCCGGCAGGTGAGGGACGAGGTGGCGCGGTACGGCGGCTACCATTTCCAGGGGACCTATCTCGAGCGGCTCGATGCCGTCGCCGGGTACTACCGGGC
>CAYVVQ010000252.1:0-2276 GCA_964454455.1 uncultured Desulfobacterales bacterium
TCCGGTGATCTTGACAGGTGAAATGTCCAGCCGGAATGTGGTAGGATAATTGGCGATCCCTTGCGGACCCGAAACGTCAACCCTGCTTTCCGAAGGAGGCAGCCATGCGTTCAGCTCAGGGCAACCGGGTTGTTCGGGAGGTCCTCGGCTTCCTGCTCCTGGCGGCCGGGGGGTGCGCCGCCGCTCCACCGCAGAGCGCCGACATCCCCGCGCCCCAAAGCTACGAGTACCATTTGTGCGAAGACCTGGAGTTCGAGCGCGTCCAGCAGGGCAAATTTCGAGGAAAGAAGCACCTGACCCAGCTCGAGAACGAGACCGATGCCTTCTACAAGGGACAGGAGCACAAGGTCTTCATGGTGATGCACTGGTTCGACCTGGTCCCCGACGCCCGGTACACCTTCCGCTTCGAGTGGTATCGTCCGGACGGCAAGCGGATGGCCGCCCAGCAGGCCGAGGTGAAGGTGCTCCACAACGACTGGTACACCTTCAACAGCCTGAAGCTGGACTGGAAGTACAACCACCCGAGCGGGCAGTGGGCGGTCAAGGTGTATGCCAACCAGGAGCACATCGTCACCGCCCGTTTCCTGCTCGCCGACAACCCGAAGGAGATGGCCGAGCTCCGATCCATGCAGGAAGGCGAGGGCCCTCAAGCGGTCTCCTCGGAGCCGGTGAGGACGGAAACACCCGCCCCGGCCCTCCCCGCCGGCGCGAGCGGGGACCGGTTCGCCGTGGTCGTCGGGATCGCCGAGTACGAGCACGCGAACCGGGGCGGGTTGAGCAATTTGATCTACGCGGACGACGACGCCCGCGCTTTCGCGGACATCCTCCTGAGGCTGGGCTGGAGTCGGAGCCACGTCAACCTGCTGGTCAACGAGCAGGCCACCCGCAGGAACGTCCTCATCGCCCTGGAGTCGTGGCTGACCAAGGCGGGTCCGAGCGACCAGATCGTGCTCTTCTGGGCCGGGCACGGCTTCCCCGACCCGGCGGATCCGGAGAAGGTCTACTTCGCCTGTTACGACACGGACGTCACCGTCCCGGCGACCGGATACCGGATGGATCGGGTCCGGGCCGCCCTGGAGGAGCGGGAGGCGAAGAACGTCATCGTTCTGGCCGACACCTGCCACGCGGGCAAGCTCATCACACGCGGGCGTCGCCACATCTCGGTGGTGCCCGGAATCCAGCGGATGAGGAGGGAGCGGACGGTGCCCAAGGGGTGGATCTTCATGGTGGGCGCAGACACGGACCGCAGCTCCATCGAGCACACCTCCTGGAAGAACGGGGCCTTCACCCACTGCCTGCTTCAGGGGCTCTCCGGCAAGGCGGACGGCCACCTCAGCGTGGCGCCCAGGGACGGGATCGTGACCATGCGGGAGCTCAAGGCCTATCTCTCCACGGTCATGCCCGAGGAGACCCTCAAGGTGCTGGGCGTGGCCAGGCACCCTGTCATCCTCACCAACTCGGGCGACCCGGACATCTGGGACCAGGAGCTGAAGGCGGACTGATCGCCCGGCGAGCCGTTTCGCCCATCCGTGTGTTGCCCGTCCGTGTTGACGCGCGAAGCGGTGAAGAGTAGCATGACCCCCATGCTCAAGTTTCTCCACGCCGCGGACCTGCACCTGGACAGCCCCATGCACAAGCTGGAGGCGTACGAGGGCGCGCCCGTGGAGGAGCTCCGCAACGCCACCCGCCGGGCCTTCGAGAACCTGGTCCGTCTGGCCGTGTCCGAGGGGGTCGCGTTCGTGGTCATCGCGGGCGACCTCTATGACGGCGACTGGCAGGACTACAACACCGGGCTCCACTTCACGGCCCGGATGGGGAGGCTCCGCGAGGCGGGGATCCCGGTCTTCCTGGTGAGCGGAAACCACGATGCGGCGAGCCGGATCACCCGCACCCTCCGCCTCCCCGAAGGGGTCCGCCTTTTCCCCTCGGACGGGCCCGCCACCTTCCTGCTCGAAGACCCCGAGGTGGCGGTCCACGGGCAGAGCTTCGCATCGCCCGCGGTCCGGAAGGACCTGGCCTCCGGCTACCCCGAGCCCGTGGCAGGCCGCTTCAACGTCGGAGTCCTCCACACCTGCGCCACGGGCCGGGATGGACACGAGCCCTACGCGCCCTGCTCGCTCGAGACCCTCCGGGACAAAGGGTACGACTACTGGGCCCTGGGCCACGTGCACCGGCGGGAGGTCCTCCTGGAGGAGCCGCTCGTGGTGTTCCCCGGGAACACCCAGGGCCGCCACGTGCGGGAGACCGGGGCCAAGGGGTGCATGCTGGTGTCGGTG
>CAYVVQ010000253.1:0-2266 GCA_964454455.1 uncultured Desulfobacterales bacterium
AGGTTCAAGGCTTTTTGCGACGGCATCAGGTTTGACGGGTTCGCAAAAACCCGCTCACCCGCCGCTGGGTACGCTATAACCCACTGAAATCCCTAGGGCAGATCTCGAAGCTTCGGGCATTTTACGACTCCAACAGGTTTCCGGTCATCTCCCCCTACTCGTCGTGCAGGAAGAGGCCGACATACTGAACGGACTCCAGCACCTGAATCGAGTGGGGATAGTGCGCGTCATAAAAGATGGCGTCCCCTTTCTCGACGGGATACTCCTCTGAGCCTACGGTCACCACAGCCCTTCCCTGGATCAGGTAGGCCCACTCAAAGCCTCGGTTCACGTGGGTCTCGATCACGGTGCCCAGGCCCAGCCTGGCGCAGGTGATGGTTACCCGCTCGGATACGAGGCCGCGTGGGGCGAGCACGCGAATGCCGCTCTCCGGATCGAACAGGGTGTCCTGCCTGTCCTTCTTGAGCAGAACGACGTTGGGCTCGCCTTCCCGAATAAGGACTTCGATGGGCTGCTTGAGATGGAAGGAGAGGTCGGTCAAGGTGACGATCGAGGGCGACGTGGCGCCGGTTTCGATCCTCTGGAGAGTCATCTTGCTGACCCCGACTTTGGCCGCGAGGGCCTCCAGGCTCAGGCCTAGACGCTTTCTCTCCGCCCGGATGCGGGAGCCTATTCTCTGTAGCATCTCGCCTCGTTCCAGGCTCATGTCTTGGTCTTCTCCGGCTTCAGGATTCGGATCCAGGAGCGAACGCTCGAGGCCTCCCGCAGGTCCTCCAGGCCGTCCAGGAATGACCGGGCCCGACGGCTGCCCAGGGTGCTCTCCGTCAGGGAGAGGAACTTGCGCCGGAGCTCCTCGTCCCCCAGCGGGTTCGGCGGGTCCCCAAGGCAGTCCAGGACCTCGGCGGTGAGCTCGCGCCCGTCCCGGAGGCTCAGGGTGACTCGGGCAGGGCTCCGTCCCGGGCGCATGGCCTCGTATTCCTCGGAGAGGACCAGGTCAACCCTCCCTGCCAGCTCGCGAACGGCTTCCTCCCGGACCAGGTCGTCGTCGAGAACATCCAGTCCAACCCCGCCCCGGTGCATCAGGACCGCCAGGAGATAGGGCACTGAGAACCGGAGGGCTTCCGCGTTGGCGGGAGGTCCGCCTGAGTGCACTGCGGCCCCGAAGCTGTGAACGGTGATGCGTTCGACCTCCTGAGGCATCACGGTCGCTCCGGCCAGAGCCGCCTTGAGGGCCTCCAGGGCCGGGTGGGTGAAGCGGCAGGTGGGGTAGGGCTTGAAGTAGTTCCCCTCGATCGCGTACCGGTCGCCCAGGCCCCGGGAGAGCGCTTCCGGCTCGAATCCCTCGGAGAGGAACCGGGAGAAGGTCATCTCGAGGGCACCCGGATCGCAGCGGAGTCCGGCATCGAGGAACACGTTGGAGAGGATCCCCAGGTGGTTGGTCAGGGCGGCGAAGGTGGAGGCGGCGTTCCAGCCGGCAAAGGAGTTCCTGACATAAGGAGAAAAGGCGTAGGACGCGGAGAGATGGGCGAGCGCTTCCAACTCGGAAGGCGAACGGTCGTGGAGCAGGCCGACGCCCACGGCGGATCCGACCACCCCCCATGTGCCGGTGGGGTGCAGGCCTTTCCGCATGTTCGAGGCCCTGCTCACACGGGCCGCCGTTTCGTAGCCGCCGATGAGCGCCAGAAGGAGCCTCTCTCCGGTTGCATCGAGATCCTGGGCCGCGGCCAGCAGGGCCGGGACCATCTGGACGGCCGGATGCCCCATGGCCCGGGCGTTTCCCTCCTCGTACTCGAGGCCGGATCCCGCCATGCCGCCGACCAGGGCAGCATCGACAGGGGCGAAGGCCTCGATGCGGCCGGGGCAGATCACGGTGCCGGCTTCGGCGGCCCCCCGAGAAAGCTTTTCAGCACAGGCGTCCACCTCCGCCCGGGGGGCACCCGCCACCATGACGCCGGCGGTGTCGAGCAGAACGCGCCCGGCCTGCGCCACGGTTTTGGAGGGAAGGCGGGCAAGCGTTGTGCTCGAAAGAAAGCGACAGAGCTTGGCCAGAGATGTAGACTCCTGCATGGGATCTCCTCTGCGGAGGTGTGCGGTGCAGGGGGTCACCAACCGGATGAGTATCAAATCTGGTACGAGCGTATTAAAAAATGGGACTCTGTGTCAAGCCCGGATTGCGAGGGCTTTCCAAGGTGGCCTATCACGGCTTTGACGGATTGACGGCTTCGCAAAAACCCGCTCAGCCGCCGCTGGGCACTCTATAACCCTT
>CAYVVQ010000254.1:0-2264 GCA_964454455.1 uncultured Desulfobacterales bacterium
CCGTCCAGCATCAGGAATCGCCCTTCCGGGACCTCGTCCGCCATGGCAAAGGACCAGTCGTGGAACCAGGTGGCGCAGTCCAGCCGGGCCGAACGCCGGTACAGGGTGGACGGGTCCCGGTACCTTGGGGGGACGAAACGGTTCTCCACGTGAAGACGGGCGGCAACCTCTCCGGCGATGCGTTCCTCGGCGACGAACCGGCCGTCGAAGCGGACCTTCTGTCTCGTGGTGAGGGTGTGGGAGATCCTTCCGGCCTCCGCGAAGAGGGCCACGAGCAGCCGGCTGTCCCATCCCCCGCTCAGGAACCCGATCACCGGATCGCCGGAGAGGCGGGCGTACTGATCCCGTTTGTGAGCGAGGCGTTCATGCAGAAGGTCTGCTGCGGCGGAGGCGCGGACGGGCGGGCCGCCCGCCGGCCAGGGTTCCGCGTAGGGGGAGACGTGGATACCCCCGTCCCGGCAGACCAGGCGGGTTCCCGGCGGGAGCATGCGCACGCCGTCCAGCAGGGTCCTTTCTCCCACGGGGTGGCCGGCCACCAGGAACTCGAGGGCGGCCTGGGGGTCCGGGCCGGCGTCCGGGCCGAGCAGGGCGCGGAGGAGGGTCTGGTGGCTGGAGAAGAGAAGCGTCCCCCGGCGCACCGCGTAGCAGAGGGGAAAGAGGCCGAGGGGATCCACTGCCAGGGTCGGGTGCCCGGCCGCCTTGGGGAGAAAGGCGCAGCTGAAACCGTCGAAGGCCTCCGGGGGCCTCGGATCGGGGCCGAGGAGCTCCGAGGCCAGGGCTTCCAGCGCGGTCTCCGCCTCGTCGAGGCGTCGCCACTGGATGCCGGCGGACGCGGCGTGGAGAGTCGGCGTGGAGAGGAGCCGCGGTCCCTGCCAGAGCCGCCCGTCCCCGGCCTGGGCCAGGAGCCATGAGGGGCTCGAGAGCGTGGCCGGGGGGCGGGGAAGGAGGGGGGCGATTCCGTCCATCGCCTCCAGGAAGCGCGCATGTTCTTCCTCGCCCAGGGGCTGACCGTTCAGCGTGACGGCGCCGGCGAGAAAGGACATGAACGGCTACTCGAACCACATGATGCGGCTCTCCCCTGCCGACATCTTGGAGTACTGCCCCTTCTGTCCGGCCAGGTAGATGGCCTGTCCCTCCTTCTGGAGGTCCGATATGGCGTAGCGGATCTCCCGGGTGCTCCAGGCCTGCTCCAGGCTAAGCCCCTCGACCCGGTACGCTATCAGTCGGGAGGTCTTGTAGAGCTTCAGGCGGTTCAGCATCTCGACGTTGGCGATGTTCCGGGCGGCGATGACTTCGTCGTTCCCGTCCCGGTCCACGTCCGCCACGATGATCCGTCCGTTGATCTCGGTGCGGGGGGCGAGATCGCCCTGGCCCGCGACGTTCCCCACCTCCACCACGTTGTTGGACCCGCCCAGGGTCTTCAGTCCCTCGTAGAAGGACTTGCCGTTGGTGTCCCAGATGTTGATGCTGTTGCCCGCGTCGAGGCCCAGGAACTCCACGTGCCCGTCGTGGTTCAGGTCGGCCACGGCCAGGGTGTAGATCTGGGCGTCCTTCAGGGGCAGAGGATCCTTTCGGGTGAGTTCGTTGTTCGGGCCGAGCGCCATGAAGAAGATATCGCGGGCGAAGAACTGGGAGAGGTTGGTACCCTGGTACAGCAGAAAGCGCTTGCCCGCGGCGCTGTTCTTGACCACGTTGAGGTGACCGGCCGTCTCCGCGAGCTTTCGGAACCCCCCGTCCCAGGCGTAGACAGTGCTCTGGGCCCGCTTCCCGTAGAGGCTCACCAGGTAGATCTCCGCCTTGCCGTCACGGTTCATGTCCCCCACACTGACCCGCAGGAACTCCTGTCCGGTGGCGACGGGCATCTGGTCCTTGAGCACCATGGTGTCCTCGTCGCGGCTCGAGATCATGAGCCGATCCCGGCTCACCAGAGCGATCTCGGCCTTGCCGTCCCCGTCCAGGTCCCCCGTGTCGAAGGAGACCACCCGGGTTCGGAGGGTGACATTCCCGCTGGGCTCGAACCCATAGGACTCGGCCGTGGGCCGGAAGAACAATCCCATGGTGCCTTCCCCCTCCGGGAGCTCGCCCTCACCCGAGGCCATTCGAAAGCGCCGGACGTCGACGCCCTCGATGATCGCCCGGAACTGGTAGGCCACGTCGGCGATCTTGGGTATGAGCTTGTTCTCGTCGGTGGCCTCGGACATGCGAGTGAGCTTGGGCGGATCCTTCTCCAGGTCCAGGATGCCCAGGTCCAGGCTGTACGACCC
>CAYVVQ010000255.1:0-2255 GCA_964454455.1 uncultured Desulfobacterales bacterium
CGGAGCGAGGCCCCCTTCTTCAGCCCCAACCTCTACTTCTACTACCCGGAGCTGAGACCGGTCCTGGAGGCCGAGGAAGCGGGGGGAGGGCGCCTGGACGTCCTCCTCCTGGGCGGCTCGGTGCTGCACGAGGAGTGGGGGAGCATTCCTCAGGCCCTGGAGGAGCGGTTGACCCTGGCCGCCCGTCGGGAGGTGCGGGTCCACAACCTGGCCCGGCCGGGGCACACCACACTCGACAGCTGGTACAAGTACCGGCGGACGGCAGGACGCGACTTCGACCTGGTGCTGGTCTACCACGGCATCAACGAGCTGCGCCTGAACAACTGCCCCGAGGCCGTCTTTCGGGCGGACTACGGGCACTACTCCTGGTACCGGGTGATCAACCGCTTCGAGCGCCACCCCTCCTGGCCCGACCTCGCCCTCCTCTACGCGCTCTTCTACCGGGGGACCCGGCTTCACGAGAAGGTGATCGCCCCGGAGGCCTACATCTCGAGGGACCGGCCCGAGGAGGCCATGGTCCGCTTCGGCGGCGAGATCAAGACCGCCCCGGTCTTCGAGCGCAACCTCACGAACCTTGTCGAGCTGGCCCGGGATCGGCGGCAGCCTGTGGTGCTCATGACCTTCTGCTCCCACCTTCCCGAGGACTACACCCTGGAGCGTTTTCAGGAAGGCGCCCTGGACTACTGCCTGCACAGCTGCGCCGTGGAGATCTGGGGAGCCCCGGATCACGTGGTCAAGGGGTTGGAGGCCCACAACCGGGTCGTTCGGGGCCTGCAGGAACGGTTCCCCGAGGGGGTGAGGCTCGTGGACCAGGAAGCAGGCATGCCTCAGGACCGGCATCACTTCAACGACATCTGCCACCTGACCCAGCGCGGATGCGATGCCTTTGCCGCGAACGTCGTCCGCGGCGTCAGGGATCTCCTGCCGCCCCGCAAACCGGCGGAGGGCGGGGGAGCATCGGAGGGCTGACCCCTACGGAAGGGCTTGTGAAGGCCTTCGAGGTCCTGTATAGAGAGGTGGCAACTCAAAGGAGCAAGGAGCAAGGCAAAAGGTCCACATGGAATCACTCTCGGTAACCCATTACCTGGCCTTTTTCGGCGCGAGCCTGGGGCTTTCCCTGGTTCTGACGCCCCTGGTCCGTTCCCTGGCTCGAGCGACGGGCCAGGTGGCCGTTCCGAGGGACACCCGCTGGCACAAGCAGGAGACGGCGCTCCTGGGCGGCGTGGCGATCTTTGCGGCCACGGTCGGGGTCTGGACGGCGGCGGTTCTCACCATCGGCTGGGAGTCGGCCGGGAAGCCTTTTCTTCCCCTGATCCTCTGCGCCACGGGCGTCTTCCTGCTGGGCCTGGTGGACGACATCGTCAGCCTGGTGCCCCAGCACAAGCTGGCCGCCCAGATCGTGATCGTATCCATCTTCATGACCTTCGGGCTCCGGCTCGACTGGACGGTCTCCAAGACGGCCAACCTGTTTCTCTCCATCCTGTGGGTCGTGGGCATCACCAACGCGTTCAACCTGCTGGACAACATGGACGGGCTCGCGGCCGGCGTCGCCCTGATCGCGGGGACCTTCCTGTTCCTGACCCACTACATGAACCCCGGGGGCGCCGCGTTGTCGGTCCCCTTCCTGGTCCTCTGCTCGGTCTACCTGGGTGCCCTGCTGGGGTTTCTGGTGTACAACTTCAACCCGGCTTCCATCTTCATGGGGGACGCCGGCAGCCTGTTCCTCGGTTTCGTCATGGCGTCCCTGACCATGGTCGGCGAGGGGGACTCCGTCGGCTACAGCGCGGGCAAGCTGCTCTCGGTCATCGCCATCCCCATCCTGATTCTCTTCATCCCCATCCTGGACACGGGCTTCGTGAGCTTCATGCGCAAGCTCTTTCGCCGGCCCATCTCCCAGGGGGGGCGGGACCACTCGTCCCATCGACTGGTGGCCATCGGGTTCTCAGAGCGCAAGGCCGTGCTGGTCCTCTACGGGTTCGCCGTGGCTTCCGGTCTGATCGCCCTGGCAATCAACGCCCTGAGCATCGGCACCACCCTGGTGCTCATCCTGTTCTACCTCCTGTTCGTCGGCTTTTTCTGGATCTACCTGGCCCGGGTCAAGGTGTACGAGGGGAGGTCCGTCCTGTCGGAGGAGGGAACGGGGACCGTCACCCCCATCCTGATCCAGTTCACCTACCGCAGGAGGCTTTTCGAGGTCGTTCTGGACCTGATCCTGATCACAGCGGCCTACTACACCGCGTACCTTCTCCGCTTCG
>CAYVVQ010000256.1:0-2200 GCA_964454455.1 uncultured Desulfobacterales bacterium
CTCGATCAGCCCCTGGAGCTCCTTCTCCAGCTCATCGGCCTCCTTGGAATCGGGGGACCCGGACTCCTCCGAGACCGACAGGATTCCGGAAGCCTGGTCCGGTCCGGCCCAGGCCTTCCCGGGCCCTGCGAAGAGGGCCAGGACCGAGATCAGCACCAGGGCGGCCTTCAGGGTTTGATGGGCTCTCTTCATCATCACTCCTCTCCTCCCCGAGCACGGAACGGCTCCTGCTCCGCGGGGAAATCACACCCCGGGAACGAGCCGCGGGAGCGCATCCGGCGGAAAGTCCAAGCTGCGGAAGAGCTTCCGTTCCACCTTACGGGACACCTCGAAGTTCCGCGCCAGCCGGCTTTCCAGGTCCTCCCGGCCCTTCCCGTAGCGTTCGATGAGCTTCTCGAGCCGCTCCTCCAGGCTCACGATCCGATCGTGGTTGACCCGCTTGTCCGCGTAGAAGACGACCTCCTTCTCCAGCACCTCGCCTTCGGCCCGGAAGCCCTGGAGCCGGACGTGCTCGCCCACGATCTCGGCGATCTCCTCGAACCCCAGGGCCAGACAGATCTCGCGGCCCCGGGCGGCGTGGTCCCCGCCCGAGGCCAGGCACTCGGCCTTGGCGATGTCGTGGAGCAGCGCACCGGCGCGCACGATCTCCAGGGAGAGACGACCGTCTCGGACGATGTGCCCCTCGGCGATCCGTGCCGCAGCCTGCTCCACCATGATGGAGTGCCGGCGGATGTGCTCGGGCATGCCGAACTCCTCCATGAGCGCCAGGCAGATGTCCACCGGTGGGACCATGGGATTCCTTTTCCTTCCGAACCGGACCTGTGTACGATGAGGGTTCGAGCGCTCCCGACCCCATGGAGCCCTTTGACCCGGGTCAAGGGCACGCCGCGGCCGGGGAGCTACTGAATGTAGTATGGATGAAAACCGTGTCAAGGTCAAAGAAGCAGGCCCGCCCGGAACGCGTTTCCAGGCGGGCCGCGCTGGAGGTCAGCCCCTCTCAGACCTTTACGAAAGGCTGGGAAGGGACGCCTTTCAACCCTGAGAAGAGAACATGATGGAGTCCTGATGGCGTCGCGCCTTCCAGGAAGGTTCTGGGTGAGACCGCCTGCGATATGCTTTGAGAGATGCATCACAGGCGGTCTCGTTGATCTACCCTCAGAAGTCCTGGAAGGACTCGTCATCGTCGAAAGGAATCGCCTTTTCCGGGTTCACCTCCTTGCCGGTGTGTTTGGCCGGCGTAAGAGCGGTGTGCTGCTCGTTGCGGCCGTTCGTGGGATTCTCCTTTGGACGACTTCCCTTGAGAACGGCCCCCGTCCTTTTGGCCGCATGATGCTGTGTGCTTCCACCCACCAGCGTGACCAGCTGGTCCACCATGGCCTTCATCTGCTCGGCCTGGGCGTTCATCTCCTCGGAGGAACTGGCTGACTCCTCGGCGTTTGCCGCATTCTGCTGGGTCACCTTGTCCATGTCGGCCACAGCCACGTTAGTCTGGTCGATACCCTCTGCCTGCTCCTTTGAAGCCGCCGCGATATCATCAATTATACCCCCGATCTTCATGGCGATTTCAGTATTAGCGCCAAAAGCCTCTTGTGTTTTTTGAGTCAGATGGTTTCCATTCTGAACCGCTTCGATAGTCCCTTCTATAAGGCTCGAAGTGTTCTTGGCCGCCTCTGCGGCCCGCAGGGCCAGGTTTCTCACCTCATCGGCCACCACGGCAAACCCGGCACCGGCTTCTCCAGCCCTGGCCGCTTCCACCGCCGCATTCAGGGCCAAGAGGTTTGTCTGAAATGCTATCTCATCGATGGTCTTGATGATCTTTGAGGTTTCATTGCTTTTTTCTGTGATGTCGCTGATAGAGCCTATCATCTCATTCAGGTTATTATTTGCTTTTTCAACGATTTGGCCGGCTTCCTGCATCATGCTCTGGGCCTGTTGGGCATTGCCCGCGTTCTGCTTGGTCATGGAGGACATCTCCTCGAGGGACGAAGACGTCTCCTCGATGGAGGCCGCCTGTTCCGACGCCCCCTCTGCCAGGGACTGGCTGGCTGAAGAGACCTGGCCCGAGGCCGAGGCCACCTGGTCGGCGCCTTCGTTCAGCCCCTCGATGATCCGGTTGATGGGCTTGGTGATGGAACGTGCAATGAAAAGAGCCACCAGGACAATGGCCGCGATGCCGATCACGGCCACGATTCCGATGAGC
>CAYVVQ010000257.1:0-2122 GCA_964454455.1 uncultured Desulfobacterales bacterium
AGGTGATTCGCAGGCTGCCGGACCCCGTTTACCTCACCCTGGACGTGGACGTCCTGGACTGGAGCGTGGTGCGGGCCACGGGAACCCCTGAGCCCGGCGGCTTCTTCTGGCACGAGGCCCTGGACCTGCTCGGAATGATCTTTCGCGAGCGGGACGTGGTGGGGTTCGATGTGGTCGAGCTGAGCCAGGACGCGCCGGACAGGAACTCGGCGTTTGCCGTGGCCAAGCTGATTTACAGGATGCTGGGTTTCAAGCTCGCATCCGAGGTGGATCGCGGGCGGATCCGGTGGCCCGAGCAGCCCGCCGGTCCCATCCTCGCGCGGACCGGCCGTCCATAGGGGAGGTTGCTCCGATGAAGCACGTGGACGAGTATCGGGACGGGGAACTGGCCAAGGATCTCGTGGAGCGGATTCGGATCGAATCCAAAACCCCCATCCGACTCATGGAGATCTGCGGGACCCACACCATGGCGATCTTCCGTCACGGAATCCGCAGCCTCCTGCCGGATCACATCGAGCTGGTGTCCGGACCCGGCTGCCCGGTCTGCGTGACCTCCATGGACGAGATCGACCGGTGCGTCAAGCTCGCCGGCGAGCCCGGGGTCACCGTCACCACCTTCGGGGACATGCTGCGCGTGCCCGGCTCGGGGGACAGCCTCCAGAGATGCGCGGGCCGCGGGGCGGACGTGCGCATGGTCTACGCCTCCCTGGACGCACTTCGAATCGCCCGGGAGAACCCGGGCCGTGAGGTCGTGTTCCTGGGAATCGGATTCGAGACCACGGCCCCGACCGTGGCGGCCGCCGTTCGCGCGGCACGGGAGAAGGGGATCCACAACTTCTCCGTGCTCTCGGCCCACAAGCTTCTCCCTCCGGCCATGGAGGCGCTCGTGAGCGCGGGAGACTTGCGCATCCAAGGGTTTCTGTGTCCGGGACACGTGAGCACGATCATCGGCACCTCCTCCTACGCCGAAGTGGCGGATCGGTTCGGCGTCCCCTGCGTGGTGGCCGGCTTCGAGCCGCTGGACATCCTCCAGTCCGTTCTGATGCTGGTCCGGCAGATCGAGGCGGGGGAGGCCCGCGCGGAGATCCAGTACGCCCGCGCCGTGTCCTCGGAAGGAAACCCGGCCGCCCTGCGGCTCATGGAGGAGGTGTTCGAGCCCTGCGACAGCGGGTGGCGCGGGCTGGGTGAGATCCCCGGAAGCGGGCTCGCCGTCCGCGGCGCATTTTCGGACCACGACGCCCGGGCTCGTTTCGAATTGGAGGTGCCGCCGGCCCGGGAACCGGCCGGCTGCCGGTGCGCGGAGGTGCTCAAGGGGATCGTGCGCCCGCCCGACTGCCCCCTGTTTCGAAAGGCCTGCACCCCGAGGAGCCCGGTGGGGGCCTGCATGGTCTCGAGCGAGGGGACCTGCGCCGCCTACTTCAAGTACCAGGCCGGCTGAGCGGCCCCGTTCATGCGGATCGTCCATGGGCGTAACCGAGCGACAACCCTCACCGCCTGAAAGCCCGTTTCGGCTGCTGCGGTCCCCCTCCAGCACACGCCCGGCCCTCTGGTCGCCTCCGGCCAGGAACGTGGTGGTCAAGGACTACCGGGGCAACGGTCTCTTCTTTCGAAACACCGTGGGCCGGTTCCTGGTGTGGCGGGAGGCCAAGGTCCTTCGCCGGCTCCGCGGGCTCGCGGGCGTCCCCTCCCTCCACGGCCGGGTCCAGGGTCTCGCCCTCATCATGGAGGCCCTGCCGGGACGTCCGGTGGAGGGCCTCGAGCACGCAAGCCCGCTTCCCCCGGCTTTCTTCGACCGGCTCCGCGATCTGGTGGAGGCGTTTCACGCCCGGGGGGTCGCCCACTGCGACCTGAAGCGCGCCCCGAACGTCCTCGTGGGCCCGGAGGGCGAGCCTTACGTGGTGGACTGGTCTGCGGCCATCACGGCCTCCGAGTTCCGCCTCTTCCCCCTCTTCCTCATCTACCGCCGCTTCCTCCTGGACGACCGAAACGCCGTGGTCAAGCTCCAGCTCCGCCACCGCCCCGGGGACATTCCCCCCCGCGATCTGGAGCGCTACCGTCGCCGCGGCCCTCTGGAGCGGCTCGCCCGCCGGGTCCGCGACCGGGCGCGGAAGCTGCTCCAGCG
>CAYVVQ010000258.1:0-2102 GCA_964454455.1 uncultured Desulfobacterales bacterium
CACTGGGCCGAGCGCGCGCTGATCAACCGGCTGCAGCAAAACTTCGGGGCCGCCGGGTTCGACATCACCGTCGAGCAGTGGCGGG
This sequence comes from uncultured Desulfobacterales bacterium, assembly GCA_964454455.1. GTDB lineage: Bacteria > Desulfobacterota > DSM-4660 > Desulfatiglandales > HGW-15 > JAIPEI01. The sequence continues at coordinate 86 of CAYVVQ010000258.1, forward strand.
TCCTGGTGAACCTCTGGAACCGGGAGGGCCAGTCACAGCGCGAGCTCGCCGAGGCCACGCACAAGGACAAGACCGGAATCACCCGGATTCTCCACGGCATGGAACGGCGCGATCTCGTCGTGCGCATCCCGGACAAGGCGGACCAGCGCAACAAGCTGATTTATCTCACACGCAAGGGCCGGGAGCTCCAGAAAGCCCTGGTTCAATACACGCAGAAGACCCTGGACGAGGCCCTGGGCGGTCTCTCCGAAGAGGAGACCGAGGCCTGCAAGGCGGTGCTGTCCCGGGTGATCCGGAATCTGACGCTTCCGAAGGAAGACTGATCCGCCCGCAGTGGAGCGGCCATACGGGATGTGCGGTGCGGGAACAGCGAAGGTCCCGGCCCTGCATGGATCGGGGCCCGCGGAGCGGCTCGAGGGGAGACATGTACGGGAAACGGGGGCGAATCGGCCTGATCGTACCGGCGAGCAACACCGTTTGCGAGCCGGAGTCCGCCAGGCTGGCGCCGGAAGGCGTGGCCGTTTACGCCGCCCGTGTCCTGTTCGAGCCCACGCTGGAGGGCCTGGGGGCCATGAAGGATCACGTGGCGAGGGCCGCCGGGGAGCTCGCCTCGGAAGGCATCTGCGACGTCATCCTGTTCTGCTGCACCGTGGGGAGCATGATCGGAGGGCCGGATGCGGACCGGGAAGTGGCCGCACTCATCGAGGATGAGACCGGCACGCCCGCCATCACCACCACGACGGCCGTCCGGGCGGCCCTCGACGCGCTGGGCCTTCGGCGGATCGCGGTGGCCACGCCCTACACCCGGGAGATCGACCTCCTGGAGCGGGGGCTCCTCGAGGCCATGGGGTACGAGGTGACGAGCATCCGCGGTGTCCACGAGGACGTGGATCCGACGGACTTCAGGAACGACATGATCGGACGGCTCGGCCCGGAGGCGGCACTGCGGACGGCGCGCGCGGTGAACGGGGATCGTAACCAGGGCCTCTTCATCAGCTGCACCAACTTCCGGGCGATCGAGGTCATCGATCTCATGGAGCGGGAGACGGAAAAACCCGTGGTGACGAGCAACCAGGCCGGCCTCTGGTGTGCCCTCCGATCGCTGGGCATCACGGACCCCCTTTCGGGGTACGGCCGGCTGCTGGAGCGCTAGGAAAGAGGCGGCCGGTCATCCAGGATCGGGGAATCCGTGGAGCACACGGTATACCGTATACCGGTTTTCGGCGGTTGCCCAAGGTGAGGAGAAGCGGATGAGAATCGGCATCGACGTGGGAGGCACCTTCACGGACGTGGTGATGGTCGACGAGGACACCGGCGCCTTCCACTACACCAAGACCCCGACGACCCACCACGATCTGGCCGAGGGGGTGCTCAAGGGGCTGGGCGAGATCCTCGAGATCGGCGGGGTCTCCATGGACCGGGTGGGCTACCTGATTCACGGGACCACCATCGGGACGAACGCCATCGTGGAGGGGAAAGGCGCGCGGGTCGGGCTGGTCACCACGGCCGGCTTCGAGGACGTGCTGGAGATTCGACGCGTGGCCCGGCCCAAGGAGGCGGCCTTCGATTTCGGGGCGGACAACCCGCCGCCCCTGGTGCCGCGCTACCTTCGAAAGGGCGTTCGGGAGCGGATCGACGCCCGGGGAGGGATTGTTGTACCCTTGGACGAAGGGTCGGTACGAGAAGCGGCTGCTGCGCTTGGCCGGGAAGGGGTCGAGGCCGTGGTGGTCTCCCTCCTGTTCTCCTTCGTGAACGGGGAGCACGAGCGGCGGGTGCGCGGCATCCTCGAGGAGGTCCTCCCCGGCGTTCCCGTGTCCCTCTCCTCCGAGATCTGCCCGGAGTTCCGCGAGTACGAGCGGACCTGCACCGCCGTGATGAACGGCTACCTGGGTCCGGTGATCGCCCGGTACATGGATCAACTGCTCGCCAGGCTCGAGGCGGCCTACGGTGAGGTCACGCTTCACATCATGCAGTCGAACGGGGGCACCATGACCGCGGAGGTGGCCAAGGGCCACGC
>CAYVVQ010000259.1:0-2102 GCA_964454455.1 uncultured Desulfobacterales bacterium
GGCCGGTGTGCTTGCTCGGCAGGACAGGAACCGCAACCGCCTGTGTGGAATGGCTCATGAGCGTTGCCCGCGAAGCCCTGCTAATCAACTCCATAGCTGTTGTGCTTGTCCGCCGAGTTCCGCTCCCACTCCGGGAATCGATCCGTATCCTCCGCCCGGGGGCTCTCGGGCACGACGTCACTTTTTACTACCCAGTTCAAACCGAATGCGGTCACATATTTGGCCCGTGCCTCCCATTTCCAGAAAATCTCTTTGATGGGAACCCACTGGGTGTTCCGCTTCTTGCCGTTCGGCCGGAACATGAGGACCATGCGGCAGTCGTGAACGTTTTTGCAGTATATCAAGCTCCCCTCCGTGGTCTCCCCGTTTTCCCACAGGTGTTCTTCGGTCATGGGCTCGTCTTCGCCTTCCCCGAGCGGCGCACCCGGCTGGTCAACGGCTCTCGGTCCTCGCTGGTAGGGATAGCATCGATCCAGGGCTTTGCCAACGAGGAACTGGTGATGTTCATGCCCGTCATCGAATTCTTGAAAGAGATCGCTGTCCAGGAGCATCTGCACCCACTGGAGCCTCCCGTCCACGGTTCCCTGGCTCCTGTTTTCGGCCTGGAACTCGATGCCGTCATGCTGAAGCCACCACGCGTGGGCGCCCGCGGCATCGTGGGCGCCGCCGCCCATGCAGTCCCCGGAATCCAAGGGCGCGCCCGTGAAGGCGGGTCCAGGGGTGGCCCCTTGCTGGGCCGTGACCGTGACGTGGAGGTCCGGCCGCAGGATGCGGAAGTCGGCGTTCGCTTCCTGGGTCTCCCCGTCCACCTGGGTGCTGAAGGTCACGCTTCCCCGCTCCCCTCCGGACCAGAACAGGGTGATCTCATGCTGCTGCTGCAGGTCCTTGGGGTCCAGCGGGATCACGCGGCCCTGATGGATGTCGGCATCGAATTTTTTGAAGTACGGGTCTTCTTCGCTCTCCGCATCTCCTTCCAGGCTCCAGTCCCCGACCGGCTCCTTCACCGTTCCCTTGGGAAGGACCGCCCCCTTGAGGCGGATCCGTTTGCCCACGATGATCTCGGCCTCGGTGTCCGTGATGTCCCTCCACACGGTCTTTCCAGGGGAAGGCTCGGAGAGGAGCAGGATGCGCGCCAGGCTCGGCGCCTTGATCTCCCAGCTCAGATCGTAGGTGATGTCGCCCGAGGCGTCCTTTGGCGGGGAAAACGGCTTCGCCCGAAACACGTCCGGCAGGTCGGCCACGCTGACGTGCGCGCCGGGGTGGCTGAAGTCGGACGACCAGGTGCGATGCCCTCGCATGCTGCCGTCGTGGTTGAAGGGGAAGTGGATCTGGATCTTGTCGCCTCCGAGGATTTCTTTTGAAATCGTCTCCTCTTTATCGCTGCAGACCCGGCGGCCGGTCACCTCCTGGGGCGGAAGGGTCACGGCGAACAGGTACCGGTCGATCAGGGCGTCAAACGCCCCGCCCGGGGCCAGGTTCTTGTACTCGGCGACTTGATCCGCGATGCCTCCCATGTAGTGGAGCATCAGGTTCCCCGGGGCGGGATAGGGATCCACGGGGAACGAGCCGGACTGGTGGTAGGTCTCCACGCAGTCGTTCGTCTCTTTCGTTTCCTGAAACTGGAAGCTGCCCCTCATGGCGTCCGCGACATAGGGCAGCATCGCCCCTTTCATGCTCACTTCGCCGGATCCCTCTTTGAAGGGTCCTTGCTCCGAGGAGCTGAAGGCCGGGTTCAGCCGCAGCTTTCCATGAACCTTGATCTGCAGCTGGCCCGAGTGCCGGCTCTCCTCATCGTTCCACCGGACCCGAAGATGGATTTTCGCGGAGAGGACTTGCTTGGGAGGATCCGAGGCCATGGCGGGCGGAGGGCCCGGCCTAAGGTCCGGGACAGTGGCAAGGACCAGCAAAAGGAGCCCGCATACCGCGGTTTTCCAACCGTTCCTTCGAGAAACCATACTACCCCCTGCAGAAGATATTGGGGACCTTGGTAAGCCAGTGGGGAGTCCCCCATCTCGTCTCCATGGATTCTAGAACTCGGCCTTCTTCCTCACGGTCGCGCCCGGCTCCAGCACCACCCCCCGAATCCACACCTCGGGCTTGCC
>CAYVVQ010000260.1:0-2068 GCA_964454455.1 uncultured Desulfobacterales bacterium
GGACGGGGCGCAGCCCGATCAGCTCCTTCTTGAGCAGCAGGCCCGTGTCGTAGTCCGGAAGTCCGGCCACCTGCAGCTGGAAGATGCGGGACGGCCGCATGAGGTGGTCCTCGAAGAACTCCCGGGAGAACTCCTGCCCGATGAGCCGTCCGATTTCCTCCAGGGCCTCGTCCTCGCTGGCCCAGCCCTTGCTCTTGGGGACCTTGGTGTTGAAGTAGATCTCCTCCCCGGTGTCGCTCGCCGTGCAGTTGACCGTCCACGAGGTGAGCACGTACCTGGTGAGGGTGAGCCCGGAGGCCTTGAGCTTCACGCTGCGGGGCATGAACTTGACCTCGCCGTGGATCTCGAAGTCCTCGTCGCCCCGCCCTTTCTCCCGCTCGGACCAGACCCGGTAGCCGAAGCCGGAGATGCGCTCCTTGACGACGTTCTCCGCAATGGCCGAACGCTCGGGCGGGACGTTCGTGCCCCGCTCCGCGTCCCGGACGCTCACGGAGACGGCGATCCGGGGGTTGCCGCGCTCCTTGATCAGGTTCAACCGCTCGGCCCGGCTCATGCTCTCGACCGCGTCCCGGACGTCGGTCAGGTAGACCTCGGCCTTCAGGAGCATGTGCATGAAGCCGTCCTCGCCCAGCCAGGGATCGCTCTCCTTGACGATTCTCTTGATGAGGCCCTTGGATCGGGTGAGCACGCGGTCGTGAATCAGCTCGTAGTTCTCGACCAGGGTGGAGCTCTCCACGAAGGTGCCCACGGCCTTTTCGACCACCTGACGGCGGGCGTCCTCGCGAAGCGCGTCCAGGATGAGGCCCTTGTCGCGCTGGTAGGTCTCGGCTTCCGGATCGGCCAATCCCTCCGCCGACACCACGATCGACTCGGGCTGCGCCCGCCCCGGCAAGGGGGAGAGGATCAGCGCGAGGCCGATCATGCCGATCAAGCCAATGGTCCGTGCCTTCATCGATGCCCTCTTCGCGTCAAACCTCGAGCTCTCGTTGTCCATGATCTCTTTTCCTGTTTTGCCGACGGCATCCCTCCCGGCGCGGCATCGGGACGGCGATCGACGGGTCGTGCCCGGACGCCCCCGGATGCCCTCAGGACGGCCCGTCAACGCTTGGGGGCGTTCAGGCAGAAGTCGTGATAGAGCCTCGCCACGGCCAGGTCGGCCTCGCTCCGGACGATTCGCAGCGCCGTCTCCATGGGATCCGGGCCCGAGTACGAGTCGCCGCCCGCGGTCACGTTCGAGAGGGTCCGGCCCGACGCGTCCACCAGGGTGAAGGCCATGGTCACGAACACCTCCTCGGTCCGGACCACGGGGTTCATCCGCACCTTGGAGCGGATCATCCCGCGCAGGAAGTAGCCGGCGCCGAGCCGCCGGGCCGCGGTGGCCGCGGCGTCCACGTCGTTGTTCAGGAAGGCCTTGACCTCCTCCGCGGCGATCTGGGCCTGGATCTGCTCCCACGTGTAGGTCCTCAGGCCCAGGTCCCTCAGGCGGCGGCTGATCTCCTGAAACAGCGGGCCGTACTTGCCCGGCTCGTAGACGATGCCCTGCGTTTCGACCCGCTCCCCGATGATCAGGGCGATCTTCTTGTTCTTCAGCCTCTCATCGCAGGGGACGGCGAGCAGGCGCTCGATCTCCGCGGAGCGTTCCTCCGCCGCCCGCCGGCGCTCCTCTGCCTCGCGGTCCTCGCTCTCCTTGAAGGAGAAGGCCCGGCCCCACGTGGGGATGAGCAGGCAGGAGGCGATCAGTAAGACCACGGGGACGGTGAACCATTTCGACGATTTCACGATGGATCCTCACCTGGGTGAATGGCCGTGCGAGGGACCGCCATAGGCCTTGGGTCGGTTGGGGTGTAGGCTTCCGGCGACCCCGGTTCGGGCGGAAGCGTTGAGAAAAAGCAGCGGCCCCGGCATGGGGACCACCTGCAAATCGACGTCATTTTACCGACCGTCCATGGGGTTGTCAAACGCTTTTCCCCTCCGCGACCCCTCCACGGAAAGGCGTGCGCGCGACTTCGGCTCTCCCTGGTCCGGCCCGGGAACTGCGACCCGAGCCGGGTCCTCGACACGGCCACCG
>CAYVVQ010000261.1:0-2064 GCA_964454455.1 uncultured Desulfobacterales bacterium
TCCAGCGGCGGATGAGCGGGGTTTCGCGAATCCGTCAAAACTGGCACAAAATAATTCCCTGAATCGGGATGTCAAGGGCTTCGGGTGGGTTTTTTTGAAGAATCAATAGGATTGACCCAGCCGCCACAGAAGGGTCCGCCGAATCCCGTCCTCGAGGAATGTGCCGGCTCGCCAGCCCAGGACCCGGTCCGCCCGATCCACCCGCAGTCGGCTCCTGGGGATGTCACCCGGCCGGGCGGGCCGGAGCTCCGTCCGGGCCAGGGCGGCCGGGATGGAGGGACGCATCCGCCGGGCGGCCTCGTACACGGACTGATACAGGTCCGCCGTCTTCGTGCCTTCGCCGGTGCCGATGTTGATCACCTCTCCCTCGCCGCAGTCCAACGCCGCGACGTTGGCCTCCGCCACATCCCCCACGTAGGTGTAGTCGCGCACCATCCCCGCCTCGTCGTCGGGGAAGTGGTTCAACACGGAGGGCCGCCCGTTCACGAGGTTCTCCATGAAGATGCTCACCACCCCGGCCTCTCCGTGAGGAACCTGGCGGGGTCCGTAAACGTTCGCATACCGGAGCACGGTGAAGTCCAGCCCGTGCTGATGGCGATAGCAGCCGAGATAGTACTCCGAAGCGTACTTGGCCACGGCGTACGGAGAAAGGGGGCGGGGGGGACAGTCCTCCGACGTGGGGTACTCCTCGGCGTCCCCATACACGGCGCCGCCCGAGGAGATGAAGATCACCTTGCCCACGCCGTGCCGGACGACCGACTCCAGCAGGTTGAGGAACCCGCACAGGTTGACGTCCGCATCGTGGACCGGGTCGGTGACCGACCGGGGCACGCTCGCCTGGGCCGCGTGGTGATTGAGGACGTCGGGCCGCTCCCGCTCGACGATGCGGTCGATCTCCTTCGAGCGAATGTCTTCGTGGTAGAAGACGGCCCCTTCGGGGAGATTGTCCCGGCTCCCGGTGGACAGATCGTCCACCACCGCCACCCGGTGTCCCCGCCCGAGGTATGCTTCCACGACATGGGAGCCGATGAACCCGGCTCCACCGGTGACGAGAATGTTCATCTGCTGGCGTCTCCTTTTGCCCGGCGTTTCACGTGCCTGTATCCATAACAGAGCAGGGGTAAAGAAGAAAGAGGAAAGAGAAGAGAGGCGGGAGGAAAGGAAATCCGAACACCCAAGACCGGTTGGATCAGCGGCTGAGGCGTTTCGGGATTAGCATTGCAGTGCCGTGGATTCTGCGTTATAAAGCCGCTTTGCGGCCGTCGCCCGGAGCCCGGGCGGGCGGAGGATCGGAGCGACACCATGACCCCACGACGCGGCAACATCCTGGATCGAATCGGCTGGACCCCCCTGGTACCCATCCACAGGCTCAACCCGAACCCGAACGTGGAGATCCTGGCCAAGCTGGAGTCCTTCAACCCGGGGGGTTCCGTCAAGGACCGGGCCGCGCTTTGCATGATCGAGGACGCGGAGAAGAGCGGCGACCTCCATCCGAGCAAGATCATTCTCGAGGCCACGAGCGGAAACACCGGGATCGGCCTGGCCCTGGTGGCTGCGGTCAAGGGCTACCGCATTCTTCTGGTGATGTCCGAAAGCGTCAGCGAGGAGCGCAAGAAGATCCTCAAGGCCATGGGAGCGGACCTGGAGTTCACGCCGGAGCACCTGTCCACCGACGGCGCCATCGAGTACGTCTACAACCTGGCGCGGAACGAGCCGGACACCTACTGGCTCGCGGACCAGTTCAACAACCCGTCCAACTGGCGGTCCCACTACCTCTCCACCGCCCCGGAGATCTGGGAGGAGACCGGTGAGGAGCTGAACGCGGTCGTGGCCACCATGGGGACCACGGGGACCTTGATGGGGCTCTCCAAGCGCTTCCGGGAGCTGGACCCGGACGTGCAGATCATCGGCGTGGAGCCGTACATGGGGCACAAGATCCAGGGCCTCAAGAACATGAAGGAGTCCTATCGGCCCGGCATCTTCGACAAGACCCTGGCCCATCGGATCGTCCACATCGACGACGAAGAGGCCTACGAGATGACCCGCCGGCTGGCCCGCGAGGAG
>CAYVVQ010000262.1:0-2044 GCA_964454455.1 uncultured Desulfobacterales bacterium
GGGTGATCAGGCAGACCTCTCCCGTCGAGGTCTTCATCTCCCTACAACGGCTTTTCGGAAGGATTTCTTGAAACGGATCGGAAGGTGTTCCCGAACGATCTCACTGCCCCAGCGCAATGAGCGCCGCCCCCAAAGCGCCCACGATCTGCGGCTCGGGCGGCACGTGGACCGCCTTGCCCAGGCGCTCCTCCAGGAGGGAGACCACGCCGCGATTCTTGGCCACGCCGCCGCTCATGAAGAGCTCCCCTTTCATGCCGAGGGAGCGGACCATGGCCCAAATCCTCCCGACGATGGCGCGGTGGAGACCGCGTATGATCTCCTCCGGCGGGTGATCCCGGGCCACCAGGGAGACCACCTCGCTCTCGGCGAACACCGTGCATACGCTGCTGATGGTGACCTCCCCCGCGGCCCGGACCGAGAGGTCTCCCATCTCCTCGAGCCCCACCTGGAGCTTCTCCGCCATCACCTCGAGAAAACGGCCGGTGCCCGCTGCGCACTTGTCGTTCATGGTGAAGTCCAGCACCCGCCCTCCCGGACCGACGTGAACCACCTTGGAGTCCTGGCCGCCGATGTCGACCACGGTGCCGACGTCCGGAAGCAGAAACCAGGCGCCCCGGGCGTGGCAGGTGATCTCCGTCACCGCCCGGTCGGCGAAGGCGACGCTCGAGCGGCCGTAGCCCGTGCTCACCACGGACCTCAGGTCGTCCCTGGAGAGGCCGCCCGCGGCCAGGGCCCGTCCCAGGGCCTCCTCGGCCGCCCGCGTGCTGCTGGCGCCCGTGCGGACGATCCCGTGTGAGACCATGCGGGCCTCCCGGTCCAGGATCACCACGTCCGTGCTGAGCGACCCGACGTCGATTCCAGCCACGCAGTCCAAGCGCTCCTCCATGCTCTCAGGAAAGGGGGCGCCGTGCCCCCGGTTGCGTTGCCGCCCGGGCTACTGCTCCAGGCCCTCGAAGAAGGCCTCCAGCCGGGTCCGCGCCTGCTCCTCCGAGTAGGCCCGCTCGTCCGCGATGTCCGCCTCGATCACCACGGAGGGGACCTCCAGCCGTTCCATGAGGAGCCGCTTCAGGTCGTACTGGCCAACGGAGTAAGGCTTGCAGCTCCGCGCCGAGTGGATCACGAGCCCGTCCACCCGGAACGCCCGGATGAGCCCCTCCATGAGCCGGAGCCGGTGCTCCAGGCTGTTGTTCAGGATGACCCGGCCGTAGGTGCGGGCGATGGACTCGATCGGCCGTCCGGCGTCCATGTAGGGCGCGGTCTCCGCCCAGGCGTTGGTGTAGGTGGCCGTGACGAAGTTCATGCCCCGCTCCGCGAACAGGGTGGAGAGGTCCCGCACCTTGTACCAGATGGCGATGTTGTCCCACATCAGCCGTTTCCGCTCCTCCCGGATGCCGCCCTCCGCCCGGTCCGTGCGCTGCTTCAGCTCCTCGAGCAGAGTGCGGTAGTAGGCGAGGGCCACGGGAAGCCCCCGCAGGGAGACCACCGGCGCCAGATGGACGAAGGCGTCGAAGATGGTCATGGGCGACGGGGTGGCCTTCATGGTCCCGAGGATCTCGCCCCACGTCTCGGCCGTCTCCTTGGACAGGGAGAGCACGTTCCGCAAGCGGTCCATCCGGAACCCCCGGCCGCTCACCCGCTCCAAAGTGGGGATCATGGCCTCCAGCTGGGCCGTCATGTAGTCGACCTCCGCCTCCCCCGGCTCCCCCGCGTGGTTGAAGGGCGTGTCGAGCATGAGGAGGGGGATGTCCCACCAGTCCGACAGCACGGTGTACCAGTAGGCCACGGTCTGGCAGATGTTGTTGGACGCGAACAGGAGGTCCGGCCGGGGGAGCCGCCCCGCCGGCGTCCTCCCGGAGAGGGCCGACCCCAGGTCGATGCGCGCATAGGAGCACAGGTCCTGGGAGAAGCCGCTCTCCTCGGCCTTGCGGCAGAGCTCGGATCCCATGCCCTTGGCCCCGCAGAGCGCCCCGTGGTTCTCCGGGTAGACCGTGTAGAACCCGAACGCCCGCAGGAGCTCCACCGGCGCGCCGCTGGTGACCCAGGC
>CAYVVQ010000263.1:0-2035 GCA_964454455.1 uncultured Desulfobacterales bacterium
TCGAAGTCCAGGTCGAACACCCCCTCCTTTGCCAGCAGGCGCAGCCGCATGAGCTCCAGCCCCTTGCCCCCCGCCCCGAAGTCGAAAGGCTTTCGGGTGGCGTAGAGCTCGGTGGGCTGGGTGTGGTAGAACCCCTGCCAGATGAAGTCCCGGTCCGCAGGCTCGATCCCCACGCCCCGGTCCGCCACCCGCAGCACCAGACCCTCGGGCTCCGTGGCGAGGGAGACCGTGATCCTGCCCCCGTCGGGCGTGTTCTCGATGGCGTTCTTGACCAGGGTGTGGACCACCCGATCGAGCACCGCCGGGTCCACAACGTCCGTGTACACGGGGTCCAGAGAGGAGATGAGCTCTCCGTGGCGGTGCACGATCCGCGCCCGCAGTCGATCCAGGACCTCCTCGATCACGCGGTCCACCTGAAGGGCACGGGGCCGGTGGAGCTTCGGGACGGCGATCTCCTGGACGATCCCCTGGATCTCCATCAACCGCTTGAGGTTCCGCTGGACCCGGTCCAGGATCCGGGCCTTCTTCTCGGGCCCGAGGTTCGGCTTTCCCAGCTGCTTGAGGGATGCCTCCATGAGGGAGATCGGGGTGACCAGCTCGTGCGACAAATGGTTGACCGCCTTCTTCCTCGCCCGGTCGAGGGACTTGAGGGCCGTGATGTCCCGGAGGATGAACGTCATCCCCGAGACCTTCCCGTCCGGATCGTGGTAGGGCGACGCGCTGATGCTCACATCCAGGACGGTTCCGTCCCTGGCCGTGCGGCGGGTCTCGAAACCGCTCACCGACTGTCCTTTCTCGAGCACGGTCTCCCGGAGGAAAAGATCGGTCCCGGCCTCCCCTTCCGGCGGGGGCGGAGCCGTCCCCCGGTTCAGGTCGTCCAGGGTCCACCCGAACATTCGCGTGAACGATGCATTCACGTACTGGGCGCGCCCCTCGGCGTCGTACACCACGATGGCGTCCACCGTGGAGCTCAGGAAGGAGTGGTAGAGCTCCTCCTGCCGCCTGGACTCCCGGTACAGGTCCTTGTACCGCTGCTCGCTCTCGCTGAGGCTCTCCAGGGCGCGCTTTCGCGTGATCTCCACGGCGGCCAGGTTGCCGAACAGGGACAGGGTGTCGAGGTCCGCCTTGGAGAACCGGGTCTTGACCCGGTTGAAGGCGAACAGCACCCCGAAGTTCCGGTCGCCGATCTGGACGGGAACGGCGATTCCCGAGATCAGGCCTTCGGTCCGGGTGACGTCGTGGAGCTCGGGGCCGACCTCCCGGTAGTAGTCCTCCACGATGAGCCAGTGGCCGCTACGGGCCACCTTTCCCGCGAGCCCCATGTTCAGGGGGACCTTCAGCTTCTTGAACGGCTCCGAACGGAGGCCGGAGGAGATGTGCCAGCAGAGCTCCTGTGCCTCGTGGTCGTTCAGAGCGATCCAGGCGGTGTCCGTTTCCAGGAGATCCCGGCTCTCTTCCACGATCACCGACAGGTTCTCGTCCAGGGTTCGATCGCCCACCATGGCCAGGGCCAGCTTGTAGAGGGCCTGGAACTTCTTGAGCTGGCTCTCGACCTGCGAACCGGCTTCGATCCGGTCCGTGACGTCCACCAGGGTGCCCAGGACAGCCGGGCGGCCTTCGAACAGGATCCGCGTCCCATAGGCCTCGGCGTGGATGAGCTCGCCGCCCTTGCGGACGCCCCGGAACTGGAAGTGAAGGGCGTCGTCCTCGCCGTCCCGCCGCTTCTTCAGGTTCAGCTCGGTCCGCTCCCGGTCCTCCGCCTGGACCAGGTCCCGCGCGGCCAGGGCCCCGGTGATCTCGGACTCCCCGTACCCGAAGGTCCGGGCCAGCTTCCGGTTCGCGTACCGGAGCCGGCCGTCCTGAATCAGGTAGACGCCCACGCCCAGCCCTTCGGCCAGCGCTCGAAAGGAAGATCGGCCCGATTCCAGGTCGTGCAGGCTGAACGCCCGGTCGGCCGTTCGGTTTTCCTTTTTCTCGACCACGGCGATTCTCCTCGAAGACGGGACGGTCGTCCCGAAAAGGTCCTCTTTTTACC
>CAYVVQ010000264.1:0-1979 GCA_964454455.1 uncultured Desulfobacterales bacterium
CCCTGTCATCATTTGAGATGCGCCTTCCCGGCGGGGAGGGAGAGGATTCAATGACCAAAGAGATCGTTCCACCGAATGATGAAACCATGATTCGGTGTCCCCGGCTCGGACACCAGATCTCATTCTCCTACTGCCGTACGGAGCGGGGTGAGCTTCCCTGCTTCAAGACCCTCGACTGCTGGTTCGAGGTCTTCGACGTGGAAGGGTTCTTCCGGCAGCGGCTGACGCAGGAGCAGTGGGAGAAGGCCTTCAGCCGATCAGGCAAGAACAAGATGATGTCCCTTCTGGACCTGATCGAGCAGGCGAAGCAGAGAACGGAGCCGGAGAACAATTCCGAGTCGAAATCATAGCCAAATACCATTATACTCCCGGCGGGTCGCCGAGCCGCCGAGAAGGGTCGATCTCTCGCCCTCTCTCGGTGATCTTTGCGCCTTCGCGGTAAAGAACGGTGTTTGGGGTTCGTTATTTCTGGGACGACGAGTGAGCGCGGTCTGAGCGCGCGAGGGGAGTGAAGATGTCGAGAGAGATCGTTTTGGGCAACGGTGCGATCGCGCTGGGCCTGGTGGAGTCGGGTTGTGAGGTGGTGACCAGCTATCCCGGGACGCCGAGCTCGGAGATCCTGCCGGAGGTGATCCGGCGGGTGAAGTCGGCGGATCTGAAGACCTACGTAGAGTGGTCGACGAACGAGAAGGTGGCGCTGGACAACGCCTTTGCGGCCGCGATCTCCGGGAAGCGCGCGGCCTGCTGCATGAAGCAGGTGGGCCTGAACGTGGCGGCGGACAGCCTGATGAGCGCGGCCTACCTGGGGACGGTGGGGGGGTTGCTGATCATCTCGGCGGACGACCCCGGACCTCATTCGTCGCAGACCGAGCAGGACACGCGGTTCATGGCGAGGCTGGCGAAGGTTCCGGTCCTGGACCCGTCGACCCCGCAGGAGGCGCGGGAGATGGTGTCCTGGGCGCTGGACCTGTCGGAGGAGTTTCACGTCCCCGTGGTGCTGCGCCCGGCGATCCGGGTCTGCCACGCGCGGCAGGACGTGGAGGTGGGGGAGCTTCGGGACCGCGGGGGGAAGGCGTCGTTCGAGAAGGACCCTTCGAGGTGGGCGGCGACCCCGAAGTTTCGTCTGAAGCTTCACGGGGAGCTGAACGAGAAGCTGGCGAGGATCGGGGAGAGGTTTTCCTCGGAGGGGTTCCCGTTCAACGGTCACGACCTCGAGCCCGGGAAGCGCTACGCCCTGGGGATCATCGCGGGGGGCGTTCCCTGGGCGGTGGTTCGGGACCTGCTGCGGGAGGAGGGCTTCTCGGGAAAGGTCCCCGTCCTGAAGCTGGGCGGCGCGTGGCCCTTCCCGTCGAGGCTGGTGGCGGAGTTCACGTCGGCCTGCGACCGGGTGCTGGTGCTGGAGGAGACGGACACGGTGATCGAGTACCAGCTGGGGGAACGCGAAAAGGTGTGGGGTCGCCTGTCGGGCCACGTACCCATGCAGGGCGAGCTGGTGCCCGAGGTGATCTACGGGATCCTGGACGGTGCGCTGAAGGAGAGCGGGGAGGAGGGCTTTTCGGCCGCCGGCACGGGCGAAGCGGCGGCGCTGGTGGCGGGCCTGGAGCTTCCCATGAGACGGCCCACGCTGTGCCCGGGCTGCCCGCATCGCGCGTCGTTCTACTCGATCCGCAAGTCGAAGCCGAAGGCGATCTTCACCTCGGACATCGGCTGCTACACCCTGGGCCTGAACCTCGGCGGCGTGGACACCTGTCTGGACATGGGCGCAGCGATCACCATGGCCTCGGGCTTTTACCACGCCTACGCGCAGGACGGCGTGCACCAGCCGGTGATCGCGACCATGGGGGACTCGACCTTCTACCACTCGGGACCGGCCGGACTGTTGAACGCGGTGTACAACGACGCCCGGTTCGTGCTGGTGGTCCTGGACAACTTGACCACGGCGATGACGGGGATGCAGCCGACGCCGGGGTTGGGGATCC
>CAYVVQ010000265.1:0-1931 GCA_964454455.1 uncultured Desulfobacterales bacterium
CTACTAATACTGAGAATTCTTCACTTCGCGATTTCACTGGAAGCCAGGCGAAGCTCAGGATGTACTGGCGCCGGAGGCGGTGCGGGAGGCGGGTTTTCAGCTGTGGAGACTTTAGGAGCGTTTCGTGGTAGAGTCATCATGTTCACCATAACACCAAGATGTCGAGGAAAAGGAGGTGCAACCATGAAGCGTGCGGGGTGGTTGGGGTTGGCTCTGGTGGTCCTGGCTGTCTGGTGCGGGCCTGCCGGTGCGGGCGAGGTGGTGATCAAGCGGGACGGGTACGGGGTGCCCCACGTCTACGCGGACACGGTCTACGGGATCTTTTACGGGTTCGGGTACGCCATTGCCCGGGACCGGCTGTTCCAGATGGACATGGTGCGCTACACGGGCCAGGGCCGGGTGGCCGAGGTGCTGGGGGCCGACTGGGTGGCGTTCGACAAGAAGGTGCGGGCGAACTACAAGCCGTCGTCCATCCGGGAGCAGCTGGCCGCCCTGCCCCGGGAGGACCGGGACGTGTTCGAGGGGTACGCGGCCGGGATCAACGCCTGGCTGGAGGAGGTTCAGGAGCAGCCCGGGCTCATGCCCATGCAGTACGGGGAGTTCGGGTTCGAGCCCGAGCCGTGGGACGCCTTTGACGTGGCCATGGTGTTCGTGGGCTCCATGCTGAACCGGTTCGGGGACTTCAACACGGAGCTCGCCAACCTGCAGATCTACAAGGGGCTCGAGGCGAAGCACGGGAAGGAGAAGGCCATGGCCCTCTTCGACCAGCTGGTCCCCCGGGTGGTGGAGGGCGCGCCCATCACCATCCCCGAGGGCGAGTGGCCCAAGGGCGCCGGGTCCTGCAGGGCGGACGCGCCCCGGCTGGCGTCGCTGGTCGCGCCCGGGGTCTCGCCCGAGGCCTATCAGGCGGGGCGGCCCTTCAGCAACGTGGTGATCCTGGGGAAGGGCAAGGCGCGGGAGGCGGACGCCATCCTGATGAACGGGCCCCAGTTCGGGAACTACGTGCCCAGCTACGTCTACTCCATCGGGCTTCACGGGGCCGGATTCGACCTGGTGGGGAACACCCCCTACGGCTACCCGGTGATCCTCTTCGGGTACAACCGGGACATCACCTGGGGGAGCACCTGGGGGGCGGGGGACATCATCGACGTCTACCAGGAGGCGCTCAACCCGGAGAACCCGATGGAGTACCGGCACGAGGGCGGGTGGAAGGAGATGGAGAAGCGGACCGAGACCATCCGGGTGAAAGGGGGCGATCCGGTGGAGGCGGACATCTTCTGGACGGTCCACGGGCCCGTGCTCACGGTGGACACGGAGAAGAACGTCGCCTTCAGCAAGCGGCGCTCCTGGGAGGGCTATGAGCTGGAGACCCTGATCGGCTGGATGAACACCTGCCGGGCCGGGAGCTGGGACGAGTGGATCGCGCAGGCCGGGCGGAGCGCCCTCAACGTGAACATGTACTACGCGGACCGGGAGGGGAACATCGGCTACGCCTTCACGGGCAAGTACCCGGACCGGGCGGAGGGGCACGACAACCGGCTCCCCGTGCCCGGGGACGGCTCCATGGAGTGGAAGGGGTTTCTGCCGTTCGACTGGAACCCCAAGGTGCTCAACCCGGAGCAGGGGTTCATCGTCAACTGGAACAACCGCCCGGCCTACGGCGGGGTGCTCAACCCGGACATGTTCTGGTACTCCTGGAGCCGGGCGGACCGGGTGGAGGTGCTCATGGACTACGTGGAGGGGCGCGGTACCCTGGACGCCGGGGAGCTCTGGGGGGTAATCGAGCACGCGAGCTTCTACGATGTGAACGCGGACTATTTTCTGCCGTTCATCGTCAAGGCCGGGTGCATGGCCGAGGACGGGGCCGTGAAGGAGGCGGCCCGGGCCCTGGAGGCCTGGGACCGCACGAGCCGGGACCGGGACGGGGACGG
>CAYVVQ010000266.1:0-1911 GCA_964454455.1 uncultured Desulfobacterales bacterium
CCGGACTTAACTTCGGGGGCTCGTGGACGAGTTATCGAATTATGATGGAGTCGCAAAAAGCCCTTAACCTTGAGATCTGCCCAGGGAATATCAATAGGTTATGGCGTTTCCAGCGGCGGGTGAGCGGGTTTTTGCGAACCTGTCAATTATGCAAATACGTCCCCTGGGGGGTACCATGGAAGGTAAGTACCGGATCCTGATCGTGGACGGGGACTCCGCGTCCCGCAAGCAGATGGCCTCCATCCTCGAGCAGGACGTGGAGTTCACGGTGGAGCAGGCCCGGAGCGCGGAGGACGCCTTCCACCGCATGCGGAAGAAGGCCCCGGACATCGTGGTGGTGGACCAGGACGTCCCCGGCATGGCCGGTCTCGACTTCTGCCGGTGCGTCAAGGAGGACCCGGACTCGCCCCTCGCCCACGCTTACCTGGTCCTGGTGGGGGAGGCGGGCGGGGCCGAGGTGGGCCACTGCATCCGCCAGGGCGCGGACGACGTCCTTCAGAAGCCGGTCCGTCCGGATGAGCTCATGGCCCGGGTCAAGGTCGGCCAGCGCGTGGCCTTCTACGTCAAGCGGACCGAGATGAGCGTGAAGGAGGCCTTCCGGGAGTTGGACGTCCTCCTGATCCAGGAAGGGGGCTGCGCGCCCGGGTACAACCCGGTGACCGCCTTCATCACCTACTCCCTGGAGACCCAGGGCCGGGCGGTCTTCGCCACGAGGGAGGGGTTCAAGTCCCTGGTCACGGCCCGGGACGAGGACTTCGTCCGGCTGGTCTACAGCCCGGAGCTCTTCCGCAAGCTGGACTACATCCCCGGCGTCTTCCACGTGGCCCCGCTGGTGGAGTGGCGGGGCGCGCTCCTCCGCGGGGAGCGCTACCGGGAGTTCGTCAAGGAGGAGGTCCAGAAGAAGGCGGCCGCCGCCATCCGCAAGCGCAAGGTGCGCGCTCTGATCGCCGTCGGCGGCAACGGCACCTTCAAGGGGGTCCGCTCCCTCTGCGAGATGCTCCCCACCTCGGTCCAGGTGTTCTTCGTGCCGGTGACCATCGACAGCGACGTGGCCGGAACGGACTGCATCGGCCAGCACACGGGCGTGGAGATCGGCGCGGAGAAGGTGCGCTGCTACATGGCGGACGCGCGCACCCACAAGCGGACCTACATCGTGGAGATGATGGGGGCGAACAGCGGCTTTCACGCCCTGAACGCCTGCCTGGGCGCCCGGGCCCATCTTGCGGTGCTGCCGGGGATGGAGATCGACCACCGGGCCGTGGTGGAGGCCATGAACCGCCGGGCGGAGTGCGTGATCGTGGTGGCCGAGGGCTACTGCAAGGCCGAGCGGGAGGCCGAGGGCAGCGCCCTCAACGCGGCCGAGTACTTCCACCGGGAGCTCCAGGAGACGGGCATCCCCATCCAGCGCAAGGTGGTGTGCGAGCCCTTCAGCCGGGACATCCGAGGCGCCGCCCCCAACAACCAGGACGTGACCCTGGCCCAGCGCATGGCCTACAACGTGGCCTCCTACCTCAAGGCGGGCACCTCCCGCCTCATGCCGGCCGTGCTCTCGGGCCGGGAGTACGCCATCCCCTTCAACGAGATCCGCACGGACAACATGAAGGCCGAGGACCTCCTGGTCCTCTCCAACCGCCTCACCTGAAACAGGAAACAGGGGACGTTTTTGCATAATTCGATAACTTTGAGGGACCAAGCGACCGGAACAACCGAGGGAGGGGAAGTTATCGAATTATGCAAGAACGTCCCCTACCTGATCCTCATCACCGGCAACCGGCGCCGTTTTCCGAAGAAAGCCTGCGAAGGTGCGCCCGTCCTTTCGCCAAGGGAGTTCCTCACCTCCCGGGGACGTCCCTGAACCACCCAATCACATTTTCGGTAGGACTTCGAAACCGGCACCTTACTTATCCGCTT
>CAYVVQ010000267.1:0-1893 GCA_964454455.1 uncultured Desulfobacterales bacterium
GACCTCTACCGTGTCAGGGTAGCGCTCTCCCCCTGAGCTACGTGCCTTCGGAAAACGGCTAGAACGTACCAACGCCCAAACAGGGTGTCAAGCCCTATTCTTCGTCCTGTTCTTGGTCCCGGAGCCGCTGCCCGGAGGCTCCTTGACCTTTTCGGAGGGGGCGGTATGATGCTCCCACACCCGGCCGCCCGCTCGCGGAGAGGCCGGTTCGAGCCGGAGAGCCCCCTTGAACACCCGAATACACACCCTCGAGCTCGGCCTGTGCAACGTCTTCCTCCTTCAGTCCCGCGGGACGATCGCCGTCGACGCGGGGCCGCCCGGCAAGGAGAAGACCTTCACGCGCGGCCTCGACCGAGCGAGGATTCCTCCCTCGGAGATCCGCCTCCTGGTCCTCACCCACGGGCACTGGGATCACATCGGTTCCGCCCGGGCCGTTCAGAAGGTGACCGGATCCCCCATCGCCATGCACAGTGCGGAACGTGACTGTCTGGAGCGCTCGGTGGTCAGGGTCCCGCCGGGGACCTCCGCTTGGAGCCGATTTCTGGTGGCGGTCATGGGCCGGTTCGAGCACCGGATCCGCATCGAACCGGCGCGCGTGGATCGGGTTCTGGGAGACGAACCGGTCTCCCTTGTCGAGTACGGCATTCCCGGCGACCTGATCCCGACTCCCGGGCACTCGCCGGGATCCGTGAGCGTCCTCCTGACGTCCGGGGACTGCTTCGTGGGGGATCTCGCCATGAACGGCTTGCCGCTCCGGTTCGGCCCGGGGCCGCCCATTTTCGCGGACGATCCGGCCCGGGTGGAGCGGAGCTGGAAAATCCTGCTGGACCGGGGGGCGAAAACCATCTACCCTGCGCACGGAAAGCCGTTTGACGCGGACCTCCTTCGACGTCGTCTCATCACTCGCTCGGAACGCGGATGAACAAGCAGTCCACCGTACATCCCGCCCAGGACCTCCTGCGCCATGCCCGTTCCATCGGGGCGTCCATGGCGGGGATCGCCTCCAGGGAGGCGCTCCAGAACTCCCGCTCCTATGTGGCCTGCGGCCTGGGACCGTGGCCGCAGAACGCCGAATCCATCCTGGTGCTGGGCCTGGCCCACCCTGCCGACCAGCCCCGGCTGGACTGGTGGGACGGAATACAGGGTACACCGGGAAACCGCGTCCTCATGGAAATCGCCCGGGACATCATCGACTGGCTCCGGCTGGAGCTGGGGATCGCGGCCAGGGACATCCCCTATCGCATGGAAAAGGGCGGGATCTTCCTCAAGGACGCGGCGGTGCTTGCCGGGCTGGGGGTCATCGGCAGGAACAACCTCCTCGTCACGCCCTCCTTCGGCCCCCGGGTAAGGCTCCGCGCCCTATTCCTGGATCGAATCCTGGAAGCCGCAAGACCCCTGGAATACGCGCCCTGCGCGGCGTGCGACGCCCCCTGCCTGCGGGCCTGCCCCCAGAAAGCGTTTCTGGGAGGCCCCTACGAGCGGTCCTTCTGCGGCAGGCAGATGGACCGGGACGTGGCGCGCCGGAAACCCGGCTCCAAGCCCGCCGCCGGAGAACCCGAAAGGGGCTGGATCAAGTACTGCCGCCGGTGCGAGCTGGCGTGCCCCGTGGGTTGGGCAGACCGATCCTGATGCCCCCTGCCCCCATGGGGTGACGCGATTTTCAGCACCTCGAGCCGGCCTCCCCTTCTGATGCATTTCCCGCCACAACCGCCGCATTGTACGCCAACACCGGCAACGGCCTGAAAGCAAAGCGGTTTTGGGAATTTCCGCCCCCCTCACCTTCCCTTGCGTGCGATTTCGCGGCACGCCCGGCTGGATCGCGCCCGTGACCCTGAGGAAGCGACCCCGAAGTTGATCCGCCATTTCGGTTGGTTGAAGGCCTCTCCTTCGGCC
>CAYVVQ010000268.1:0-1889 GCA_964454455.1 uncultured Desulfobacterales bacterium
GTGTCCCGGGGGACCGTCACCGAGATGCAGGTCGGGTACAACGGCCGCTACCTGGTCTACCCCTACTTCCAGGACGACCGGAACGTCTACGCCGCCCGGTGCGTGCTCCCGGAGCGGGAGCAGGACTGGTTCTGGCACGGGGACGAGCGGTTCTTCGAGCCGCCGTTCCGGATCTTCAACGTGCCGGAGATCGAGCGCTGCGAGGGGGGCTCCCTGTTCGTGGTGGAGGGAGAGAACGCCCTCCTCGCGGTGCGGGAGCTGGGGTACCCCGGGATCGCGGTGCCTTCCCATCAGGACCTCGAGATGCTCGGCCGGGACCGTCTCGACGCCCTCCGGCACGTGATCATACTCGTCCAGAACAGCCCGGAGGCCCAGCTGGCCGCCCGCGAGCTCGCCACCCGGATCGGGTACAAGGCCCGGATCCTGCGATGGCCGGGCGGGACGGACCGCGGTTACAACCTGGTCGACCTGGCGCGTGAGAAGAGGGACCGGTTCGGCGAGGTCGTTCGGACCATGGTCCAGAAGGCCGAGTCCTTTTCCCCTTTCTCGTCCCCTCTTCGGGAGGAGCGGGCCTTCCTCCAGCACATCGAGCACGAGCGGGGCAAAACCCTCCTGGGTCTCCCGACCGGCTTCCAGGCCATGGACCGGGCCCTCAGCGGCATCCGGGGGATCAACATCATGGGCGGGCAGCCCAAGGCGGGGAAGTCCGCCTTTTTCATGCAGGTCTCCACCGAGGTGGCCGCCCGAAAGCACCCCGTGATCTACTACGACTTCGAGAACGGCCGCCAGAAGATCTACATGAGGACCCTTTGCCGCACGGCCCGGCTCTCCGAGGAGGAGATCCGGCTCGGCGGCTCGGAGGACGCCGCCCTGCGGGAGCAGAAGGCGCGGAACGGCCTGGCCGGCTTTCTGCCCTGGTTCCGGGTGGTCACGGACCGAAAGCTCACCCCGGACATCATGCGCCGACACATCGAGTTCCTCCAGCACGAGACCGCCTCGGACCACGCCCTGGTGGTGGTGGACAGCCTCCACAAGCTGCCCTTCAAGGACCTCTCGGAGCGGCGCACGGGCATCGATGAGTGGCTGCGCCACATGGAGTCCATCCGGGACGAGCAGAACGTCGCCTTTCTGGTGGTCTCGGAGCTCTCCCGGGGCGAGGGCGGGACCTACTCGGGCAAGCCGGATCTGGCCTCTTTCAAGGAGTCGGGGGACATCGAGTACAGCGCGGACAACGCCATGATCCTCCTGCCCCACTGGGACCCCCTGGACCCCGTGTCCACGGCCGAGCGGAAGAGCACCCTCTGGCTCGTGGCGAGCCGGGAGAACAGCCCGGGGCGCATCGCGGAGTTCGCCCTGGACTATCCCTACTGGGGGTTTCGCGAAGAAGCAGAGGAGGACTCGCGTCTTCTGTAGGGCGGGGTCTTACATCCCGCCGTCCGCCTTCCGGTCCGGCTGCTCGGCTACCTCGGCCGCCTGCACGGCGGGTCCTCCTTGGCCCCTTCCAGGATGTTCCGCATGCGGTTCCGCTCGGCCCGGACCTTCCGTAGCCGGTCCTCGACCTCGTCCCGCTCCGAGGCCGCGCAGGCGGCCAACTGCCTCTCCAGCTCGGACACCTCCCGCTCGAGCCGGTACAGGTCCCGCGCAATCAGGTGAATGGACAAGGCCCTTTCCTCCCGCCCCGTCGTCAGATGCGCCGGGTGTTTTCTCCTTCGGGCTCCTCTTCCCGCTCGAGCTCGCGGAGCTTTTCCCTGAGCTTGCGGATCTCCTCCCGGACCCGCGGCAGGATCTCCTTCCGGAAGGTTTTCCCGACGTCCTTTCCCAGCGCCTTGAGCTCCTCGATCAGCCCCTGGAGCTCCTTCTCCAGCTCATCGGCCTCCTTGGAATCGGGG
>CAYVVQ010000269.1:0-1883 GCA_964454455.1 uncultured Desulfobacterales bacterium
CAAGTAGGGCGGCATTTCACTTGCCGCCGGGCGGCCCTCCAGCCCGAAGGCCCGGATGACGGGATCATGCGTATTTTCCCTGGTCAGAGAGCCGGGCGAAAGCGAACCGTACAACGACAAACAAGGAGCTGCCATGAAAGCGGTTGTACTGAAGGATCAGAACGTGCTCGAGGTGGTCGATGTGCCCGAACCGGAGCTGCAGCAGCCGGACGATGTGATCGTCCAGGTCACCACGGCCGCCATCTGCGGCTCGGACGTCCACATCAAGCACGGCGAGCTGCCCGGCATCCAGCCCGGGACCATCATGGGACACGAGTATGTCGGCGTGATTGAAGAAACCGGAGCCGCGGTTCGAAGGTTTCAGCCGGGAGACCGGGTGGCGGTGCCGGCGGCGGTCTGGTGCGGCACCTGTCCATCCTGCCGAAGAGGCGAGGTCCAGTACTGTGAGAACGGCGGCGTCTGGGGCGGCGGGGAGATCTTCGGCAAAGGACTCTGGGGCGCGCAGACCTCCTTCGTTCGGGTTCCTTACGCGGACGTCTGCCTCACGCCCATCCCGGAGCACGTGCCGGACGAGCAGGCCGTGTTCGTGGGGGACGTCTTCAGCACGGGCTATCACGCGGCCCTGGAAGGGAACATTCGAACCTCGGACACGGTGGCGGTCTTCGGGTGCGGGCCCATCGGGCTCGGGGCGATCATCTCGGCCCAGCAGATGGGGCCCCGGCAGATCCTGGCTGTGGACATGTACGAAAACCGGCTGAACCTGGCCGAGCGGTACGGGGCCCGGCCCGTTCACGCCGGGAGCAACGGCGACGCGGTCCAGGCCGTCCGCGAGGCCACGGGCGGCGCGGGCGCCGACGTGGCCATCGAGGCGATCGGCCTCCCGGTGACCTTCCAGAACGCGCTCCGATCCGTGCGCCGCGGAGGAACCGTGTCCGTGGTGGGGCTGTTCCCGACGCCCGTGGAGTTCCCCCTGAACGAGATGGCCTTTTACGGCGTGCGCATGAGCATGGGCCTCGCCACCCTCGCCCACATGGAGCGTCTCATGGGCCTGGTGTCCTCGGGCAGGGTGGATTTGGCCCCCCTGGCCACCCATACCTTCGACCTGGGCGACGCGGTCGAGGCCTACGACCTGTTCGAGAACCGGAAGGATCAATGCCTCAAGGTCCTGCTCAAACCGTAGTTTGAAAGACGGCCTCCCGCGCGGAACGGCGCGGGATCGAGAGGGCTGCATGAACGAGAAAAGCATGGAAACGACCATCCAGCCGGTGAACCCGGGAACCTTCACGGTTCCCGGGGACGCCGCGGACACGCCGCCGGAGCTCCTGGGCGGCTACTGCCGCGCGTGCCGGAAGCTCTACTACCCCCGTCCGCAGTACTGTCCTTCCTGTCTGGAGGCGGTGGAGAGCCGCAAGGTGGGGGGGCGGGGGACGGTCCACAGCTTCACCGTGGTGCGGACCAAGCCGCCCCTGGGCCTGCCCCAGCCCTACTGCGTGGGGTACGTGGACCTGGACGCCTCGGGTCTGCGTGTCTTCGGGCTCCTGGATCCCGATCGGGTCGAGGATGTCGAGCTGGGGACCCGCGTACGCCTGACGGTGCGCAGCATGGGCCACGACGGCCGGGGGGCGGCCCGGCTTCGACCCTGCTTCACACCGGATCAGCACACAGGCGGGGAGGAGCCATGATGGACGTCAAGGCGATAGGCGCGGGGATCATCCCCTTCGGCAAGCACCCGGAACGGACCCTGGTGGGGATGGGGGCCGAGGCGGCCTTTCTGGCGCTCCGGGACGCCGGCATTCCGCCCTCGGGGGTGGAGGCGGCCTTCTTCTCGAACGGGCTGGCGAGCCGGCTCTTCGGCGATCACACCATAGGTCAGAACGTGCTCT
>CAYVVQ010000270.1:0-1864 GCA_964454455.1 uncultured Desulfobacterales bacterium
TCTACGCCATCCTGTTCCTGGCCTGCTTCCTCCACGGCGTCACCGGGTTCGGTTCCGCCCTGGTGGCGCTTCCTCTCCTGGCCATGATTCTCGAGGTCAAGACGGCGATCCCGTTGGTGGTCCTGATGGCGGGCACCATGAACCTGGTGCTCCTGATCCAGCTCCGGCGTCACGTCCGGTGGGACCGCATCCGCCCCCTTCTCGTCGGGGCCCTGCCGGGCATCCTCCTCGGGGTTCTCTTCCTGAAGCGGGTGGACGAGACCTCGATTCGTCTCGTCCTGGGCACGGTGCTCATCCTGTACACGGCCTACGGCCTCTGGATGCGCCCCTCCCCCCGGGGAGTGCCGGAGGCCTGGGCCTACCTGTTCGGGTTCCTGGCCGGCGGGCTGGGCGGCGCCTTCAGCATCATCGGCCCGCCCGTGGTGGCCTACGTCTCCCTCCAGCCCTGGGACAAACACGAAGTCAAGGCCATGCTCCAAGGGTTCTTCTGCCTGGCGGGCACCCTGGTGATCGGCCTCTACTTCCTCATGGGGATCGCCACCCGGGAGGTGCTCTTTCTCTATGTCCCCGGCCTGCCCGTTCTGTTCCTCGGATGGTGGCTCGGATCGGTCCTTTACGGAAAGATTCCGGAAGCCGTCTATCGAAAGGCGGTCCTGGCGCTTCTCGGCTGCATGGGCGTCGCCATGATCTGGCAGGCCTGTGCCTGACCCCCTCACTTTACAATGTGTAAAATATCCTGACACCCCACCCGCGGGTTTCTCGCCGCCCCGGTGGCGCCTCCCCAAAACTCCCGTCAATCCAAAGACATAAACCCACACCGCTCCCCCTTTTCTGGCACACCCATTGCTAGACCGTTTGGCAGCCTGAAGGGCTCACGCCGCTTCCCCCTCCCAACGACCCCTCCTTCTCTCGTTGAGAGTAGGCCCGGCTGATCCGGAACCGCGGGGCGGAACGGGGTGAGCGCCGGGCGGAAGCACGAACCGAAGGAAGCCTTTGTGGAATCATCCTGAGCCAAAAGCCAAGCGCTTCGAAGGCTCCCATGTCGAACGGACGAATCGCAGCGATGGGCGAACCATGGTTCAAGAGGCGTTCACGGTCCTGATCGCTGACCGCAATCCCCATGTGCGGGAGTTCCTGCGGCGTGAGTTTCTGAACGAAGGGTACCGCGTACTGACGGCGAAGAATGGGCGGGATATCCTCGAGCAGGTTTATGGACCCGGCCGCCTGGACGTCCTCGTGCTCGACCTGGACCTGCCGGACACGAACGGGACGGATCTCCTGGACCTCCTGCAGGATCGAATCCCGGGCCTGCCCCTCGTGCTCCACTGCTTCGCCCCGGAGGAGGAAAGCCGGGAGGAGGCCTTCATCAAGGCGCGTGCTTTCGTGGAGAAGCGCGGAAACAGCGTTGACCGGCTCAAGAAGGTCCTGAGGGAGCTGTTGTCGGCCGGAAACAAGACAGGCCCGGACCCCGTGCTCCCCTCCGGATCGGGGGCCCCGGCCGGAGGCCCCGGTCCCCTCCGGTGAGGCGCAACTGGAGCGTCCAGGGAGCTGGACGCTGTTCGACATGAGCCGGCAGGCCATGCCTCGTGAAGCGGTTCAAGAGGGGTCCGTTTCGATCTGGACCCGGACCTGTGACAATGATACGTTGATTCGGCCCGGGAGGTTCCGATGACGGGAAGTCGGCCGGACGAAACCACTGGAACACATGAGGAGGCCCTGCTGCGCACCAGGGCCTTGACGATCATCGTCGTCTCGGTCATTCCCATGCTCATCATCAGCGGGCTGATCCTCTATCAGTTTCACCGGTCCTACCGAGAGAAGGCCTACGCCCATCTCGAGACCCTGGTCAAGAAGCACAAGCAGA
>CAYVVQ010000271.1:0-1850 GCA_964454455.1 uncultured Desulfobacterales bacterium
GGAGCGCTTCATCCGCTACCTGCTCCTGATCCTGGGAAGGGAAGGGAGCCTCGGCATCGGCCCGGCCCTGACGGGCCACGGAAAGGCCGGGAACGGCCACCCCCGGGACCTCCTCCCCCTCTTCGAGGAGCTGGTGCGCGCCTACAGCCGGGACCCGGAAAAGATTCGGCGCATCGGCCGGCTCGTGGAGGACCTTCGGGAGACCGGGCACATGGAGGAGATCCTGCCCGAGGGCTTCGAGGAGGTCTGGGCGGCCTTCTCGGGCACCGCGAGAAGCGAGAGGGCCACATGAGCGGCAAAAGCGACAACCCGGACTGCCGGGCCCAGCTCCGCATGCTCAAGGACTTCCAGCAGAGGACGGTGAACCACGTCTTCAAACGGCTCTACAAGGGCCAGGACCGGGTGAACCGGTTCCTGGTGGCCGACGAGGTGGGCTTGGGAAAGACCCTGGTGGCCCGGGGTGTGGTGGCCCGGGCCATCGAGCACCTCTGGGACGAGGTGGACCGGATCGACGTGGTCTACGTCTGCTCCAACCACAGCATCGCGCGCCAGAACATCAACCGGCTGGACTTCGTGGGGAACGGTGACTCGTCCATTGCCGAGCGCATGACCCTGCTGCCCCTCCACACCCACACGCTCACCTCGAACAAGGTGAACTTCGTCTCCTTCACGCCCGGCACCTCCTTCGACCTCCGCTCGAGCGGCGGGATCGTGAAGGAGCGGGCCCTCCTCTACCACATGCTCCGAAGGGGATGGCGGCTGGGCTCCGAGGCCCCACCCAGGAACCTCCTCCAGGGGGACGTGAAGATTGAAAACTGGCGAAGGCTCCTCGAGGAGTTCCCCCAGGAGGAGATCGACCCCAACCTCGCGCAGCACTTCATCCGCGCCCTCAACCGGACCAGCATCCACCGCCGGTTCAACAAGCTGGCCGCCCACTTTCCCAGGGCCCGCAGATACCGAAACGTCCCCCAGCCCCTCCGCCAGGAGCGCAACGCCCTCATCGGCGAGCTCCGCACCCTCCTGGCCCGGAGCTGCGTGGATGCCCTGGAGCCGGACATCGTCATCCTGGACGAGTTCCAGCGGTTCCGGCACCTCCTGGAGGCGAAGGACGAGGCGGGCCGGCTCGCCAAGGCCGTGTTCGACTACCCCAAGGCCGAGGTCAAGGTGATCCTCCTCTCGGCCACGCCCTACAAGATGTACACCATGTACCACGAGCAGGACCGGGAGGATCACTACGAGGACTTCCTCCGCACCATCCGCTTCCTCTTCGGCTCGGACGAGGAGACCGAGAACTTCCAGCACCTCCTCGAAAAGTTCCGGGACGTGCTCCTGAACCCCCACGCCGCGGACGACCCCCGCTGGCTCAAGACCAAAAAGAACATCGAGCGAAGGCTCAGAAAGGTCATGGTCCGCACCGAGCGGCTCTCCACCCAGTCCCGGGAGGTGACTCGGGGCCTCGTCACCCAGGCAGGCCCCCTGGCCCCGGCGGACCTGGACGGCTTCTGCCTGCTCGACCGGGTCTCCCGGCACCTCGGGACCGGGGACGCCGTGGAGTACTGGAAGTCCGCCCCCTACGTCCTCAACGTCATGGATCGGGACGGCTACAAGATCAAAGAGAAGCTCGTGGAGGCCCTGGAAAGCGGGCAGGACCTCGCAGCCGTCTTCAAGGACCGGAAAAAGCAGCTCCTCTCCTGGGGGGACGTCTCCACCTACCAGCCCGTGGACCCGGCCAACGCCCGCCTCCGGGGCCTCATGGGGGACGCCCTCGAGCCCGGCGCCTGGAAGCTCCTCTGGATCCCGCCCTCGCTCCCCTACTACCGCCCGGAGCGGGGCCCCTATGCCGACCCCAC
>CAYVVQ010000272.1:0-1835 GCA_964454455.1 uncultured Desulfobacterales bacterium
GGCGGCTGGGTTGAGGGTCGCGAGGCCGTCAAATGATCCGCCGAGGCGGGCGGGTTACCGGCTACCCACCTCGGCGGACCCTCTTGGGACCGACTACGCCCCCGAATACTGCCTCGGTTTCGGAAGATCCTTAATGGCGGCCAGGGCCCGCTCGATCTCCTCCTCCGGCAGGGGGTGGTCCTGGAGCTGGCCGCGGTAAAAGGCCTCGTAGGCGGCCAGGTCCACCAGTCCGTGCCCGCTCCAGTTGAACAGGATCACCTTTTCCTTGCCTTCCTCCTTGGCCTTGAGCCCCTCCCGGATGGCCATGGCGACGGCGTGGTTGCACTCCGGCGCGCTGATGAAGCCCTCGGTGCGGGCGAAGGTGACGCCCGCCTGGAAGGTCTCGAGCTGGTTGAGGTTCTCACCCCGGACGATACCGTCCATCAGGAGCTGGCTGACCAAGGGGGCCATGCCGTGGTAGCGGAGCCCTCCTGCGTGGATGGGCGCCGGGACGAAGTCATGGCCCAGCGTGTGCATGGCGAGCAGCGGCGTCATCTTTACGGTGTCGCCGAAGTCGTAGGCGAAGGGCCCCCGCGTCATGGTCGGGCACGAGGCCGGCTCCACGCCGATGATGTCGATCTCCTTGCCGTGGATCTTGTCCCTGGCGTAGGGGAAGCAGTTGCCGGCGAAGTTGCTCCCGCCGCCCGCGCACCCGATCACCACGTCCGGGTAGTCCCCGGCGATCTCCATCTGCTTCTGACACTCCAGTCCGTTGACGGTCTGGTGCAGCATGACGTGGTTCAGGACCGAGCCCAGGGCGTACTTGGCGTTCTCGTCCATGACCGCCGCCTCCACGGCCTCGCTGATGGCCATGCCGAGGCTGCCGGGGGAGTCCGGGTTCTTCTCCAGGATGGACTGGCCCGCCTTGGTCTCCGTGCTCGGGCTCGCCGTGCAGTTGGCCCCCCAGGTCTCCATCATGAGCCGGCGGTAGGGCTTCTGGTTGTAGCTGATCTTTACCATGAACACCTTGCACTCGATCCCGAAGAAGGCGCAGCACATGGAGAGCGCGCTCCCCCACTGCCCGGCCCCGGTCTCCGTGGTAATCCGCTTGGTCCCGGCCACCTTGTTGTAGTAAGCCTGGGCGATGGCCGTGTTGGGCTTGTGGCTTCCGGCCGGGCTCACGCCCTCGTTCTTGAAGTAGATCTTGGCCGGGGTCTCCAAATACTTCTCCAGGCCGTAGGCCCGGTAGAGGGGGCTCGGCCTCCAGATCGCGTACTTCTCGAGGACCTCCTCGGGGATGTCGATCCAGCGCTCCGTGCTCACCTCCTGCTCGATCAGGTTCATGGGAAAGATCGGCGCCAGGTCGTCCGGTCCGGCGGGCTGACCGGTTCCCGGGTGCAGGGGCGGCTCCAACGGGGTGGGCAAATCCGCCTGGATGTTGTACCACTGGCGCGGCATCTCGGATTCGGGCAAAAAGATTTTCTTGACCTCCATGTTGCCTCCTTCTCTCTGAATGGGTTGTGGTTCGACCGCAGCAGGTCACGAGGAACCGGGTGGTTGAACCCGCCACCCGCTGCGCACATCCAGCGGCACCCTGTGGACCGCCTTGCACCCGGACGCGCGCACTCCGCTCCGCCGTGTCCGGGTTGAAACCGTTTCGACAGCCCCCTCCGGAGGCGGCTGTCACAGATCGATCCGCCTCACGCTGTGTACGTCCTCGAGGCCTCGAACTTCCTCGAGCCTCTCCCGGCCCAGCCGGTCGCTGACGCCCAGGAGAACGGCGTTGCGTCCCCGGCTGGGCTCCTGCCCCACGTGCATGCGGCTGATGTTGATGCCGTGGGCCCCCAGGGCCGAGC
>CAYVVQ010000273.1:0-1834 GCA_964454455.1 uncultured Desulfobacterales bacterium
GCAAAAGGTCCTGAACCTTGAGATCTGCCCTCGAAATATCAATAGTTTATGGCGTGGACCGATCCGTTCAGGCGGCGGATCCCCGGTGAAAAGACGGAGCGGCCTGCCATGAAACCCTGCAAATCGTTGTTCGAGGGGCAACCCGACATCCTCCCGCCGGCGCTTGGGCGCGGGATGAGCGTCCGTGACCTGGTGGACGCGATGGGCCGAACCTCCTTCGAGGCACGAAACGTCCGGCGCGGAGCCCGGCTGCTGGAACGGATGATCCGGGAAGGCGACGTGATCTGGTTGGGCATTGCCGGGGCGGGGATCGCCGGCGGCATGGGCCGCATGGTCGCTTCGCTCATGGAGGCCGGCTTCCTGGATGCGATCTGCTCGACCGGGGCCCAGGTGTACCACGATCTCCACTTCGCCTTCGACCTGCCGGTGAAGGCCGTGTCTCCACACCAGGACGACAACGCCCTGAGGCGGTGCGGCGACACGCGGATCTACGACATCGGCATCCGCGAGCGGGAAACCCTGGAGGCGCAGGACGAGATCCTCCGGGAGTTCGTGCGCGAGCGATGGCGGGACGACCTGTCCGGACGGACCCTCTCGAGCTGGGAGTTCAACGGGGCCCTCGGTCACTGGGTTCTGGAGCAGAGCCCCCACCCGGAGAGGAGCTTCACGGCCACCGCCGCCCGGCTGGGAATTCCGATCTTCTGGGACTCCCTCGCCAACCACTCCATCGCCATGAACCTGGTCCGAACGGATCGCGAGGGCTTCCCGGTCGTCCTGTCGGCCCAGAAGGACATCTTCGACTCCGCCGCCATCGTGTACGACTCGAAGCGGACGGGGTTCGTGGAGCTGGGAGGAGGCGGGCCGAAGAACTTCATCCAGCAGACCGGCCCCACCATCAGTCAGATCCTCGGTGTGGCCTTCGAGGGAGCGGATCGCGGTCTTCAGATCGGGACGGCGGTCGAGCGCGAGGGGAGCCTCTCGGGCTGCACCTTCGGAGAGGCCGTGACCTGGGGAAAGTACCGGGAGGCGGAGGAGCAGAAGCTGGTCCAGATCTGGGGGGAGTACAGCGTGATCTTCCCGCTGCTCGCGGCCTGCGTGTTGGAGACGTGCGAAGGGCGCGGGCACAGGGACCTGGTATCCGACATGGGAGCCGCGGTGAAGCGGCTCGAGGAGGCCCTTTGAGACCCCATTCCCACACATTCCTGAATCCGCCGGCCGGAATGGCCGATCTCGACACGGCCGCGGCTGTTCTCCTGCCCGTGCCTTACGAGGGCGGCGTTTCCTGGGGAAAGGGCGCCGCGCTGGGCCCGGAGGCCGTGCTGGGGGCCTCGGCCGAGCTCGAGGTCTACGACGAGGCGCTTCGCTTCGAGACCTGCCGCATGGGCATCGCCACGGCGGCGCCTCCGGAGGACCTCTCCGGCCCCGAGGCGATGGTCGCCTCGGTGCGGCGCAGCATGCTGTCGCTTCTGGCGGCGGGCAAGTACCCGGTGGTTCTCGGGGGGGACCACTCCGTCAGCGTGGGCGCGTTTCAGGAACTCGCGGCCCGGCACGGTCGCCTCTCGGTGATCCAGCTCGACGCCCACGCCGATCTGCGGGAAAGCTACGAGGGAGACCCCCTCAGCCACGCCTGTACCATGGCCCGCATCCGCGAGCGGACCCCGGACACGCTCCTGATCGGCGTGCGAAGCCTGTGCCGGGAGGAAGCCGAGCGGATCGTCCGGGAGGAGATCCAGCTCTGCACCATGGAGGCGTTCCGCTCGGGGAGGTTCGACCTGGAGGAGGTGATTCGCAGGCTGCCGGACCCCGTTTACCTCACCCTGGACGTGG
The DNA here is from genome assembly GCA_964454455.1 of uncultured Desulfobacterales bacterium. Lineage (GTDB taxonomy): Bacteria > Desulfobacterota > DSM-4660 > Desulfatiglandales > HGW-15 > JAIPEI01. The sequence continues at coordinate 1,828 of CAYVVQ010000273.1, forward strand.
ACGTCCT
>CAYVVQ010000274.1:0-1761 GCA_964454455.1 uncultured Desulfobacterales bacterium
TTGTCGAGCCCGCTCCCCAGGGAGCGGATTGTCTGGTTGAGAAGGCGGATCTCCTCGGCCAGCTCGGGCACGGAGCGGGTGGAGCAGACCCCTGCCACGGGGAGGGGGACCCGGGCCAGGACCCTGCCCTTCTGGACCAGGGCAACACCTCCGCCCCCGGACAGGGCGTCCCGGGCGGCCGCGGCCATGTCGCCCGCGTCGCTCCCCACCACCAGGAGTCCGTGGGTGTCGTGGGACACGGTGGAGGCCAGGCCCCCCAGCGCCTTTGCGAACCCCTTGACCAGGCCCTTCCCGACCCGGGTTCCGTCCCGGCTGATCAGGACCGCCCGGAGCACGTCGTCCGGCGGGTCGTAGCAGCCGTCCCTCACCGGGACCTCCAGATCCTCCCGTCCCGTCACCGTCCTGTCCACGATGGTGATCACCGGAACGGGGCCCCTGCGGCCGTTCCGCTCGATCCGGAAGGCGCCCTCTTCGATGGGCCCGACGTGGAACGGCCGGCTCCCGCTCTCGGGCTCAACCTTCGGGAAGCCGTCGACGGTCAGCCTCCCGTCCTCGGCCGCCAGGACCCCCTTGCTGAAGACGGCACGGGGGGTGGGCTGCTCCAGGACCGGCACCACAAGGATGTGGGCGAGCCGCCCCGGCGCCACGGCCCCGACCCTGTGATCCATGCGGAAGTACCGCGCAGGGTTCAAGGTGGCCATCTGGATGGCCCGCACGGGATCGAGGCCGCACCGCACGGCCTCGGCCACCACCCAGTCCATGTTGCCCCACTCCAAAAGGTGATCCGCGAAGATCCCGTCGGAAACGAGCATGATCCGGCTCATGTCGAACCTCTCCGCCCCACGAAGCGCCTCCATGTATCGATCCATGTCCTGGCGGATGGACCCGTGCCGGAGCATGACGTGGAACCCCAGCCGAAGCCGGTTCATCACGTCCTTCGCGTGCAGGGCCTCGTGGCAGGAGAGCACGCCCCGGTACGCGAGGGCGTTGAGGCGGTCCCAGTTGGCGCCTGTGGTGTGCCCCTCGATGAGCTTCCCTTTCTCCCGGGCGAGCCGGAACCGCTCCAGCAGCCCCGCATCCCCGTCCACGATCCGCAGATAGGAGACCGTTTCGCTCACGGACCGGATGAAGTCGCGGTCCATGGCCTTCGCGAAGTCCTCCCGGGACCAGAGCTCCTCCCCCTCCACGCCGGGATAGGGCGGCGTCGCGGCGGGCGCGCCGCTCAAGACGGTCATGACCCCGTCCTGAAGCCGCTCGAAGATCCGCAGAAACCCGTCCACCCCAATGGCCGCGGCCAGGTCGTGGCCGTCGTTGAACAGACACGTGGTGCCCCGGGTCAAAACGTACTGCGCGTAGGCGGCCGGACCGTAGAACAGGTCCATGTGGGCGTGGGCGTCGAAAAACCCGGGCACCAGGTAATCCCCGCCGGCGTCGTACCGCTCCGTGTCCGGTCCGACCAGGCGGGCGCAGTCCCCCACGTGAAGAACCGTGTCCCCCAAGAGGGCCACCTCGGACACCGAGACCTCTCCGGTGTACACGTTGACCAGCCTGCCGTTCTCGATGATCCTGTCTGCGTGCATACCTTCTCCCTTTTGGAGTGTCCCGCTTCGAGCTCCCGTTCGAGGACCTCCGACCCGGGCCGTCAAGGCCGGCCGAGAGATGAAGCGTACCCTTTCATCTCCCTTTCATCAAGCCGAACGAATCCGCTCCTTTTCGCTCCAACATACAGGATCCCCCCCATGGACCCGGATGAGGAGATCG
>CAYVVQ010000275.1:0-1729 GCA_964454455.1 uncultured Desulfobacterales bacterium
CCCAGGACCCCCATGCCTCGACCTTGAAACGCTCACGGAGAACCGCCATGGCACGAGAGGAGCTACCCATTCCCCAGCACTTCGATCCGGATCGGGTGGGTGAGGTCTGGAAGGTGGACTACCTCCAACGGGAGCAGGAGGCCGAGGCCTGGGCCGAGGCCCACCGCATTCGGCCGGCCCACGAGGACGGCATTCGCACCTGTCTCCTCGCTGTGGACGTGCAGAACACCTTCTGCACGCCCGGATTCGAGCTCTTCGTGGCCGGGAGGTCCGGGAACGCCGCCGTGGAGGACAACCAGCGGCTCTGCTCCTTCGTCTACCGCAACCTCCACCGGATCACCCGGATCGCCCCCACCATGGACACCCACACGGCCATGCAGATCTTCCACCGCCTGTTCCTGGTGAACGAGCAGGACGAGCACCCGGACCCGCTCACCATCGTCACCGTGGAGGACGTGCGGGAGGGACGATGGCGGGCCAACCCGGCCGTCTGCCCGGGCCTGGGCATGGACGAGCGGTACGCCCGGGAGCACCTCCGGAGCTACGTGGAGAAGCTCGACCGGGAGGAGAAGTACGACCTCACCGTCTGGCCCTACCACGCCATGCTCGGCGGGATCGGGCACGCCCTGGTGCCGGCCGTGGAGGAGGCGATCTTCTTTCACACCGTCTGCCGGAAGGTTCAGCCCGACTTCCAGGTCAAGGGGAGCAACCCCCTCACGGAGCACTACTCGGTCCTGGGCCCCGAGGTGCGGGAGGACCCCGAGGGAAAGCCGATCGGCCGGAAGAACGAGGAGCTGGTGGACAAGCTGGAGGGGTACGACGCGGTGGTCATCGCCGGGCAGGCCAAGAGCCACTGCGTGGCCTGGACCATCGACGACTTGCTCGAGGACCTACGGCAGGACGATCCGGGGCTGGCCCGCAAGGTCTACCTGCTGGAGGACTGCACCTCTCCCGTGGTGGTCCCCGGGGTGGCCGACTTCACCGAGGAGGCCGACGCGGCGTTCGAGCGCTTCGCCCGCGCCGGCATGCACGTGGTCCGCTCCACCGACCCCATGGAGGCCTGGCCCGACTTTCCCGGGATGTGACAGCCTCACCCCATCTCCAAGCGGGCGACCGATCAATCCTCTGCACCTCCTGCAGACGCTCCGGGTGGGTCGTGGCTGCCTTCCACGGCCCGCCCGGGGCACCTTCCCGAAAGAACAGTTCGAGCGAGGAAGATCGGTTCTCAGAGAATGGCCGGGGAGTTCCGAACCCGTCGACCTTCGCTGTCAAGGCCGGTTGTTGGGGGTCTCCCTTCAAATTCATGGCAGGATGCTGCGACAAAGCGCATACCCTTGGTCGTGGCGGGCGAATGCCGCTTCCCTTGGCATTCGTCGAAAGCGTTCTTGCAGCTGCGATGATGTCGGATTGTTCAGCGTCGGAGAGACGGGCTCGAGTTTCGGAAAGGGATGCCTGTGTGCTTTGTGCTGCGGGGTGGGCATTTGCAAGGAAAAGAGGCTGACCGGAGGGCTTCGTGGCCCTTATTCGTAGGGGGCGGTGTCCATCCAGCGTCTCTTGAACTCGGCGTAGTCCAGGATGTTGACGACCTCGTCGCCGTTGAAGTCTGCGTCATCAGGGCCTGTGGCCATCCAATGACGTTTGAACTCGGCGTAGTCCAGGATGTTCACGACGTCGTCGTTGTTCAGGTCGCAATCGCACGCATTGCCAAAGCCGTCGCCGTTGGTGTCGA
>CAYVVQ010000276.1:0-1709 GCA_964454455.1 uncultured Desulfobacterales bacterium
CTCGTCTTCACCGCCGTCTTCTGGGGAGGGACGTTTGTGGCCGGACGGATCGTGTCTCAGGAGGTGGGACCGTTTTCAGCGGCCTTCCTCCGCTTTCTCACGGCCGCGATCTGTCTCCTGCTGATCACACGACACGCAGAGGGCCGGCTGCCTCTCCCGAAGAAGAGACTGATCCTGCCGCTGACCCTGCTGGGGCTCAGCGGGGTGTTCTCCTACAACGTGTTCTTCTTCCTGGGGCTCGAGCGGATCGAGGCCGGACGCGCCTCGCTCATCATCGCGAACAACCCCGTGTTCATCGCCCTCTTCTCCGCGCTGATCTTCCGGGAGCGCCTTCGGCCGCTCGCCGTCCTGGGCATCCTCCTCTCCCTGAGCGGCGCCGGGGTGGTCATCACCCGCGGGGACCCGGTCTCCGCGCTTCAGGGCGGGGCGGGATGGGGAGAGCTCTTCATCTTCTTCTGCGTCCTGAGCTGGGTGGCCTACTCCCTGATCGGGAAGACCGTGCTGGCAACGCTCTCCCCCCTGGTCACCGTCACCTGGGCGGCCCTCGTGGGCATGGGCTTGCTGGCGGTGCCCGCCTTTGCGGAGGGGCTCATTCCGGCGATCTTCCACTACACCGCCGACAGCTGGGCGGGGATCGTCTACCTGGGGGTGTTCGGGACCGTGGCGGGGTTCGTCTGGTACTACCGGGGCATCCGTGAGATCGGGCCGGCGCGGGCGAGCCAGTTCATCAACCTGGTCCCGGTGAGCGCGGTGCTCCTCGGGGCCCTTGTCCTGGGCGAGCCGCTCACGCTCTCCCTCCTGGCCGGAGGCGTGCTGGTCCTGGCGGGGATCACCCTCACCAACCGGGCCGCGGCGCGGAGATGAGCGAGGAATCCGCCTCGGGCTAGTGCAGGATCTGGCTGAGGAACAGCTTGGTCCGCTCGTGCTGCGGGTTGTGAAAGAACTCCTCGGGGGAGTTCCCCTCCACGATCTGACCGAAGTCCATGAAGAGCACCCGGTGGGCCACGCTCCGGGCGAACCCCATCTCGTGGGACACCACGATCATGGTCATGCCCTCCCGGGCGAGCTCGATCATGACGTCCAGGACCTCCTTGATCATCTCCGGGTCCAGGGCGGAGGTGGGCTCGTCGAAGAGCATGAGCTTGGGCTTCATGCAGAGGCTGCGGGCGATGGCCACCCGCTGCTGCTGCCCCCCCGAGAGCTGACCGGGGTACTTCCGCGCCTGCTCGGCGATCTGCACCTTCTCCAGGTAGTACATGGCCGTCTCCTCGGCCTCCCGCCTGGGAACCTTGCGAACCCAGATCGGCCCGAGGGTCAGGTTGTCGATGATGGTCAGGTGGGGGAAAAGGTTGAAGTGCTGGAAGACCATGCCCACCTCGGCGCGGACCTTTTCGATCTTCTTGATGTTGTTGGTGAGCTCCATGCCGTCCACGACGATCTTCCCCCGCTGGTGCTCCTCCAGGCGATTGATGCAGCGGATCAGGGTGGACTTGCCCGAGCCCGAGGGTCCGCACACCACGATCCTCTCCTGCTTGTGCACGGTCAGGTTGATGCCGCGGAGTACGTGAAACTCCCCGAACCACTTGTGGAGGTCCGTGATCTCCACGATGGCCTCGCTGGAGGGCCTGGCGACGCCCGCCCCCGCTTCCTGTTCGTTCATGGTCTGTCCCCCATTTTCCATCGTCCTCGCTCCTGGATCCTCGATCCTT
>CAYVVQ010000277.1:0-1699 GCA_964454455.1 uncultured Desulfobacterales bacterium
ACCGAGTATTGCGGTTCAAAGCCGAGAAGCCTTCGGGCCTTGGAGATGTCGGCCAGGGAGTGGCGCACGTCGCCGGGCCTGAACCCCTGGTACACGGGGGTGACGGATTGCACTTCGGGTCTGACCGCGGCCACCCGGTCCCGGATGTACTCGAAGAGCTGGTTGAGGGTGGTGCGCTCGCCAAAGGCCACATTGAAGACCTGGCCCAGGGCGGCCTCGTTCGTGGTGGAGGCGGCCAGGAGGTTGGCCCGGACGCAGTTGTCCACAAAGCAGAAGTCGCGGCTGGTCTCGCCGTCGCCGTTGATGCAAACGGGCTCGCCCTGGACGAGAGAGGCGAACCACTTGGGGATCACCGCGGCATAGGCGCCTTCCGGGTCCTGGCGGGGGCCGAAGATGTTGAAGTAGCGAAGCCCGATGGGCTTGAACCCGTAGGCCGAGGAAAAGACCTCCGCGTAGAGCTCGTCCGCATACTTGGTCACGGCATAGGGGGACAGGGGGCGGCCCACCCTGTCCTCCACCTTGGGAAGCTCGGGCGCGTCCCCGTAGGTGGAGCTGGAGGCGGCGTACACGAACCGCCCGACCTGGGCGTCCCTTGCCGCAACCAGCATGTTGAGGTACCCGGTCAGGTTGTTCTCGTGGACGAAGAGGGGGTCTTCGATGGAGCGGGGGACCGAGCCGATGGCCGCCTGGTGGAGGACCGCATCCACCCCCTCACAGGCCCGGCGGCAGGTGTCCAGGTCCCGGATGTCCCCCTGGATGAAGGTGAAGCGGCTCCAGCTCTCGGGGCCCACCAGGTCCCTGACCTCGTCCAGGTTGTGCCGGTACCCGGTGCTGAAGTTGTCCAGGCCGATGACTCGCTGTCCCTGGTCAAGCAGGGTCTCAAGGATGTTGGAGCCGATGAAGCCGGCGCAGCCGGTGACGAGAAAGAGCGGGTCGGTGGCGTTCACGGGGCCTGTCGGGTTTGTGTTTGACACTGGCTGACGTACTCCTTGCAGGAGAGGAAGTCGCAGTGGGAAAAGGCGGTCATGAGGTTCTTCAGCCGGGTGCCCGTCTTGTGCAGGTTCGAGTAGTGACGGAACCGGCGGGTGGGGGAGGCCTCCTTGACACGGGGCTGACCCGGGTCCAGCTCCCACGGGTGCAGGTACATGATGTAGGCCTTTTGGCGTTTCAGGATGAGGCGGATGCCCGAGCGGAAGAGCCGCTCCGGGATGAGGCGGAAGTACGCCCCGCCACCCCAGGGAAGCACCCTTCCCCTGATTTCCACGTTGCTGACGGGGAGCTCGAAGAGTCCCTGGACCGGCTGCATCAGGGCCGGGGTCTTGGCGCCGTTTCCGTTGGGGTGGACGGGGATGCGGCCGTACCGGCCGTGCAGGCTGAAGGAGTTGTAGCTGGAGTCGTACACGTAGCCGGCATCCCGGATGGATGCGAGGACGGCCTCGTCAATGGAGAAGCTGGGGGCGCGGAAGCCGAGGATTTCGTCGCCCGTGATGTCCTCCAGGATCTGCTTGCTTCGGGCCAGGTCCTGCCGCAGCAGGTCCTCGGGCTGGGACCTGCAGAGCTCGTGGGCGCAGCCGTGGGACGCCACCTCGTGGCCCCGGGCGTGGATCTCGCGGACCAGGCCGGGAAGGCGCTCGGCGATCCAGGAGAGGGTGAAGAAGGTGGCCCGGGGCGGTTGTGGGTTTGTTGGGTTTGTTGAGTT
>CAYVVQ010000278.1:0-1619 GCA_964454455.1 uncultured Desulfobacterales bacterium
CTGGCCGGGCTCTACGAGGACAACCTGTTCCTGAGGAACCTGTTCGAGTTCCTGGACCTGGAGCCCCGGGTGCGGGAGCCGGCTCACCCCGTGCCCGTGCCGCGCCCCATGCAGGAGGGGCTCGTGGTGGACGAGGTGAGCTTTCAATACCCGTCCACGGCCGGGCCCGTGCTGGAGGAGGTCACCCTGCGCGTGGCGCCGGGCGAGGTGGTGGCCCTGGTGGGGGCGAACGGCTCGGGCAAGACCACCCTGGTCAAGCTCCTCTGCCGGCTCTACGACCCGGACCGGGGGGCGGTGCGGATCGACGGGACGGACCTCCGGCGTTTCAGCGTGTCCGAGCTCCGGCGGCAGTTCAGCGTGGTGTTCCAGGACTTCGTCCAGTACCATTTGAGCGCGCGGGAGAACATCCGGCTGGGGAACACGGCCCTCTCCGGGGATAACGAGCGTGTCGAGGAGGCCGCCCGCCGGGCGGGCGTCCACGAGCGGATCGAACGGCTCTCCAAGGGCTACGACACCACCCTGGGGCGCTGGTTCGAGGACGGCGAGGAGCTGAGCCTGGGCGAGTGGCAGAAGGTGGCCCTGGCGAGGGCGTTCCTGCGGGACGCCCAGGTGATCGTGCTGGACGAGCCCACCAGCTCGCTGGACGCCCGGAGCGAGCACGAGCTCTTCGAGGGGTTCCGGCGGCTCCTGGACGGCCGCTCGGCCGTCCTGGTGAGCCACCGGTTCAGCACGGTGCGGATGGCGGACCGGATCTACGTGTTCGAGGGGGGCCGGGTCCTCGAGGAGGGGAGCCACGACGCGCTCCTCGGCCGCGGCGGCCTCTACGCCTCCCTCTACCGGAAGCAGGCCGCGGCCTATCAAGAAGAACAAGGGGACGTTTTTGCATAATTCGATAACTTTGAGGGACCGGGCAACCGGGACAACCGGCGGAGGCAAAGTTATCGAATTATGCAAAAACGTCCCCTATCCTGGAAGGAGGGACGATTGAAGATCCTGGTGGTGGCCGGCGCTCGGCCCAACTTCATGAAGATCGCGCCCATCGTGCGGGAGCTGCGACGGCAGGCGGCGTCGGGCGGTCCGGCGTGGGAGATGGTCCACACGGGCCAGCACTATGACTACGCCATGAGCAAGGTGTTCTTCGACGAGCTGGGGCTGCCCGAGCCGGAGCACTTTCTGGAGGCTGGCTCGGGGACCCACGCGGAGCAGACCGCCCGGGTCATGGTGGCCTTCGAGAAGGTGTGCGTGGAGACCCGGCCGGACATGGTCGTGGTGGTGGGGGACGTCAACTCCACCCTGGCCTGCGCGGTGACCGCCAAGAAGCTGGGGATCGGCGTGGCCCACGTGGAGGCGGGCCTGAGGAGCCGGGACTGGACCATGCCCGAGGAGATCAACCGGATCGTGACCGACGCCCTGGCCGACCTCCTGTTCGTGACCGAGCCGGCGGGCCGGGAGAACCTCCTCCAGGAGGGAAAGCCCGAGGAGCGGATCCTGTTCGCGGGAAACGTCATGGTGGACACCCTGCTCCACCAGCTGGACCGGCTCGCCGACCTGCCCCCGGCCGAGGGGCTGCCCGAAGAGGGCGAGCCTTACGGCGTGGTCACCCTTCATCGGCCGTCCAA
>CAYVVQ010000279.1:0-1580 GCA_964454455.1 uncultured Desulfobacterales bacterium
CGGCTGCTGCGGTCCCTGCAGGAGAACCGCGGCATCGACGGGGTCCCCAACCTGGCCCGGTTCGACCGGGACGGCCGCATGCGGTTCAGCCGCCGGGAGCCCGAGGATCTCCAGATGGACGAGACGGCCGTGGCCTGGGACGAGATTCCCCGCGAGCTCCTGCGGCCGACCCTCCCCGTGACCACCAGCCGGGGCTGCGCCTACCGGTGCCGCTTCTGCACCTACCACTGGCTGTTCCCCCGGGTCGTGTTCAAGTCCCTGGAGGTGCTCCGGGAGGAGCTGGGGCGGGTCGCAAGGCTGGGCTTTGTCCGCCACATCCGGTTCACGGACGACAACTTCACCGCCAACCGAAGTCGGCTCGTGAAGGTGCTGGAGATGATGGTCCAGGAGGCGTTTCCCTTTACCTGGTCCTCCTTCGCGCGGGCGAGCGCCCTGGACCCGGAGCTCGTGGGGCTCATGAAGAAGGCGGGCTGCGAGTTCGTGGACATGGGCATCGAGTCCGGCAGCCAGATCGTTCTGGACAACATGGACAAGCGCCTCGAGCGGGACCAGTCCCTGGCGGCCGTCCGCATGCTCAACGACCATGGCATCATCGGGCGGGGGAGCTTCATCGTGGGGTACCCGGGCGAGACCGAGGAGACCTTCCTCGAGACCGTGGATCTGATCCGGGAGAGCCGCCTGCCCTACTACCATCCTTACCTCTTCTACTACAGCCGCAACACCCTGGTGCACCGGGAGCGGGAGGCCTTCGGCCTGGAGGGCCTGGGGCTGGCCTGGCGGCACAGCACCATGGACTCGGTGGAGGCCTCCGAGCTCATGGCAAAAATGCCCCGCCTGATCGAGCCCGGGCTCACGGACGGGCAGACCTACATCGAGGAGATCTACAAGCTGCTTCGGGGCGAGGGCTACTCCCGCGAGGCGATCCGGGAGCTGTTCCGGCTCAAGCGGGAGATGATGATCGCCCCCGACGCGACCGACCCGGCCGCGAGAGCGGCGCTCGACCGTATAGAGTCCCTGGTGAGCCGGCCCGAAACGGGCTGAGCCCCATGAGGCCTCGTGGTGGGTAGAGCCTCCGCCTTCAGGCCGATTCCTTCCAGTACTCCCCGAAGAACCCCTCGAGCATCTGGACCTTTTCCAGGAGCAGGAGGTGGGGGTCCAGGGCGTCCCGGTCCCCGCCCTCGAGGGCCCTGCGGATCTCCGGCCGCAGCAGGGGGGCGAAGACCGCCGGCGGGCGGCGACAGAGCTCCCGGAGCCGGGCCTCCCTGCGCTCCGCCCTCCCTTGGAGGGTGTCCCGGGGGAGGGTCGGGGTGAGAAAGGGCGCCATGCGCTCGGGGTCCTTTTCGTTGGTGGAGGGGATGCGCGAGAGACCCGGGCAGGCCCGGTCCAGCAGATCGCGGTAGATGGATCCGTCCCTTCGGAGCTCCAGGGGAAGCGCGAGCGCCGTCCGGACGAAGCCCGGGTCGCAGAAGGGGAGGTGGACGTCGCCCTTTCGGCCGAACACCAGCCGGGGGAGGGGAGCGATCGCCCGCCGGCTCCGGTTTCGGAGGAAGAACAGCGTGGCGGCCTCCTGGTGGTCGATG
>CAYVVQ010000280.1:0-1521 GCA_964454455.1 uncultured Desulfobacterales bacterium
ATTCGATAACTCCTGCTCTTGTATGGAACTGAGCCTCCATCATACCCTCAGGCCTTCCCTGGCATGTGTTTGCAGGAGTTATCGAATGATGCAAGAACGTCCCTTAAAAACCCCTAGAAAGGAGGAAGCCATGAGCGAACGCATCCGGATCTACGGAAAGGCGGGGTGACCCTACACCGACCGGGCCCGTGAGGCCTACAAGGACTTCGACTACTTCGACGTGAAGAAGGACCGGAAGCGGCTGGAGGAGATGCTGACCCTGTCCAAGGGAAATCGCCAGGTGCCGGTCATCGTCGAGGGCGAGAAGGTAACCGTGGGGTACGGCGGCTCGTGAGGGGTCTAACGCGGGGACCGGTCCGGTCCCCCCGAACCCACGCGGCCCCCCCGCCGTCTCCTTCCTGAAACCGCGGGGGCGCTCGAAGCGTGCTCCGGCCATCCAAAACAGGGAGCCGCGCCCGGTCGGGGCGCGGCTCCCTGTTTTTCTTCCCGGCTCCGGTCCGGATCCACGGCCCGGAACGAAGCGGTTTCGACGGGGTTATCGAAAGACGATCTCGTCCCCCTCCGCGTCCACGGTCACGTTGTCCCCCTCCTGGACCGAGCCCTCCAGGATCTTCATGGCCAGCGGATCCTGGATCATGTGCTGGATGGTGCGCTTGAGGGGCCGCGCCCCGTAGACCGGGTCGAACCCCGCCCTGGCCATCAGGTCCTTGGCCCGGTCCGTGAGAGACAGGGTGATCTTGCTGTCGGCCAGCCTCCGCTCCAGCTGGGCCACCTGGATGTCGACGATCTTCTTGATCTCCTCGGTGCCGAGGGCGTTGAAGATGATCACGTCGTCGATCCGGTTGAGGAACTCGGGGCGGAAGGTGCTTCTGAGGGCGTCCATGACGCGCTTTTCCACCTCTTCCTTGTCCCGCTCGCCGACCTCCTGGATCCACTGGCTTCCCACGTTGGAGGTCATGATGAGCACCGTGTTCTTGAAGTCCACGGTGCGTCCCTTTCCGTCCGTCATGCGCCCGTCGTCCAGGATCTGGAGGAGCGCGTTGAACACGTCCGGGTGCGCCTTCTCGATCTCGTCGAAGAGGACCACGGAGTAGGGGTGGCGGCGGACGGCCTCGGTGAGGTAGCCGCCCTCCTCGTACCCCACGTACCCGGGGGGCGCCCCGATGAGCCGGGCCACGGAGTGTCGTTCCATGTACTCGGACATGTCGACCCGGATCATGAACTGCTCGTCGTCGAACAGGAACTGGGCCAGGGCCCTCGCCAGCTCGGTCTTGCCCACGCCCGTGGGTCCCATGAAGATGAAGGAACCCACGGGGCGGTTCGGGTCCTGAAGCCCGGAACGGGCCCGGCGCACCGCGTTGGAGACCGCCACGACTCCCTGCTCCTGCCCGATCACGCGCCGGGAGAGCCGCTCCTCCATCTTGATGAGCTTCTCCCGCTCCCCCTCCATGAGGCGGGCGACGGGGATCCCGGTCCACTTGGCCACGGTCTCGGCGATGTCCTCGGCGTCCACCTCCTCCT